>NZ_JACAQC010000006.1:0-205782 GCF_013385345.1 Pseudomonas sp. I8001 | reverse complement strand
GCAGCAACGGATATGTACACGGTCCATTACAAACAACTCAAACCCCACACAACGAACGCAGTAACCCAGTATCCAAATGCCGCTCTACCAGATCCGCCAACCGCTCAATATCCCGCTCCCGCAACCCGTGATAATCCACCGATTGCACATCCTCCAACCCCGCCCACCGCAACAACGCACTACACGCAGCCGGCGTCTCAAACACCCCATGCAGATAGGTCCCGAGAACCTGCCCATCCTCACTCTGAGCCCCATCCAGGCGCCCATCGTCCAACTGCACCGCAGCCCGCACCAAGCCAGCGCCACTGGTTACACCCGCGTGGATCTCATACCCACTCACCTCGGTATCCTCCAGCAACAACCGCCCCCGCACGTTACGCAGCTGCTTCTCCTCCTCCAGGGTCGTACTGAACGCCAACAACCCCAGCCCAGCGCTAGAACCACAAGGCCCTTCCAAACCCAGCGGGTCATGCACCTGCTCCCCGAGCATCTGCAACCCACCACAAATCCCCAACACCTTCCCGCCATAACGCAGATGCCGAGCCACCGCCGTATCCCACCCGTTGGCCCGCAAATACGCCAAATCACTGCGCACACTCTTCGAGCCCGGCAAAATAATCAGGTCCGCCGCAGGAATCGCCTGCCCCGGCCCCACAAACTGCAAATCCACCTGCGGGTGCAAGCGCAACGGATCAAAATCCGTGTGATTACTGATCCGCGGCAACACCGGCACCACCACCTTGAGCACCTGCGCCGCCTTGTCGATCTGGCGCTGGTCGATGCCGTCCTCGGCCTCCAGGTGCAAATCCATCACATACGGCAACACCCCCACCACCGGCTTGCCCGTGCGCGCTTCCAGCCAATCCAGCCCCGGCTGCAACAACGCAATATCCCCGCGAAACCGGTTGATGATGAAGCCTTTGACCCGCGCCTGTTCGGTCGGCGACAACAATTCCAGCGTACCCACCAGGTGCGCAAACACCCCGCCACGATTGATGTCGGCAATCAGCAGTACCGGGCAGTCCACCGCCTCGGCAAAGCCCATGTTGGCAATATCATTCGCCCGCAGGTTGATCTCCGCCGGTGAACCCGCACCCTCGACCATCACCACCGGATACGCCGCACTCAAGCGCGCGTGGGAGGCAAGCACCGCCTGCATCGCGATGGCTTTGTAATCGTGATAGGCCACCGCATTCATGGTGGTCACGGCGCGCCCATGGATAATCACCTGGGAGCCCGTGTCACTGTTGGGCTTGAGCAATACCGGGTTCATGTCGGTATGGGGCGCCAGGTTCGCGGCCTGGGCCTGCACCGCCTGGGCCCGGCCGATCTCGCCACCTTCGGCGGTCACGGCGCTGTTGAGCGCCATGTTCTGCGGCTTGAAGGGCACCACCGGGATGCCCTGGCGCACCAGCCAGCGGCAGAGTGCGGTCACCAGCGTGCTTTTGCCGGCGTCAGAGGTGGTGCCCTGCACCATCAAGGTACTCATAAGGCTTCCTTGTAGGCCTTCAGTGCCTGTTCCAGCCGCAACCAGTCGGCCTCGGTATCCGGCAGGCCGAAACGCAGGCTGCTGTTGTCGACAAACAAACGCAGCAGAATGCCGCGCTGGGCCATGAATTCATGCAACTGCTCAGCCCGGTCCGTGATCATCCACTGGAACAACGCGCAGCCGCCCTGGGGCCGCAAGTCGTGGCGTTCAAGCACATCAAACAGGCGCTGGCTGGCCGATTCGCAACGCAGCCGCTGTTGCGCATGGCCGGCCGTATCGCGCAGGCATACTTGCCCAAGCACCCGCGTCGGCCCGCTGACGGCCCACGGCCCCACCTGTTCGGCGAGCAGCTTGAGCAGCTTGCGCTCGGCCAGCACGAACCCCAGCCGCACTCCGGCCAGGCCGAAGAATTTGCCGAACGAGCGCAGCACGATCAGGCCGACTTGATGGGCCTGGCCCGCCAGGCTCAGTTGCGGGGTGATGTCCATGAAGGCTTCATCCACCACCAGCCAGCCGCCGCGTTGGGCCAGGCGAGCATGCCAGTCCAGCAGGCGTTGCGGCGTCAAGCTCAGGCCGGTGGGGTTGTTGGGGTTGACCACCACCAGCACGTCGAGGCTGTCGAGGAAGAAGTCGACTTCCTGCTCCAGCACTTCGCGCACGATGTAGCCGGCGCGACGCCAGGCTTCTGCGTGTTCGGCGTAACACGGCGACAGCACACCGACCTTGCCGGCCCGGCGCAGGCGCGGCAATAACTGGATCGCGGCCTGGGAGCCGGCCACCGGCAATACATGGGGCGTGCCGTAATATTCACAGGCAGCCTGCTCCAGGCCGTCATCGTTTTCAGGCAGGCGTGCCCAGGCCCGCAGCGGGATTTCCGGAATCGGGAACGGCCATGGCGCCAGGCCGCTGGACAGGTCCAGCCAGTCTGCTTCTGGAATGCCGTACTGCATCGCCGCCTTGCGCAAGCGGCCACCGTGCTCAAGCATAAAACTCAGCCCCCACACACAGGATCAGCAACCACAGCCACACGCCGCGTTGCACCAGTTGCCAGCCACGCTCGATGGAATCCGCATCCGCCGGCGGGCCTTCGCCCAGTGGCGGGCGCTGGTGCAGCTCACCGTGATAAATCGCTGCACCGCCCAACTCCACGCCAAGGGCACCGGCACCCGCAGCCATCACCGGGCCGGCGTTGGGGCTGTCCCAGGTCGGGCCCTGGGTGCGCCAGCATTTGAGAGCCAGGCGGGTTTTGCCCAGCAGCGCGTAGGTCAACGCCACCAGGCGCGCCGGAATGTAGTTGAGCACGTCATCGATCTTTGCTGCGGCCCAGCCGAAACGCTCAAAGCGTTCATTGCGATAGCCCCACATGGCATCCAGGGTGTTGCTCAGGCGATAGAGCACCACGCCGGGCACGCCAGCGACCACAAACCAGAACAAGGCGGCAAATACCGCGTCGCTGCCGTTTTCCAGCACCGATTCGGTGGCTGCACGGGCGACTTCGGTGCGATCCAGCTCGCTGGTCTGGCGGCTCACCAGATAGCTGACACGCTTGCGGGCCTCGTCCAGATCATCACTGCGTAACGCTTGCGCCACCGGCAGCACGTGTTCGCCGAGGCTGCGCATGCCGAGGGCGCAATACAGCGCGAGGATTTCCAGGACCCAACCGATGTAAGGCGCCCACGAGAGGGCCGTGGCCAGCAGGGTCAGCGGCACCACCGCAATCACCCAGGCGGTAACGCCATGGCTGCGCCAGCCACGGCCGCCGGAGTTGAAACGCTGCTCGATACGCCCGGCAAAATTACCGAACGCCACCAGCGGATGCCAGCGCCTGGGCTCGCCCAGCAGCGCATCCAGCGCCACGGCAGCGACACTCAGCAAGGCCACACTCATTGACTCACTCCCCAAACATTCTCGTACAACATGTCACTCAGCGGCCGTGGTTCGGTCCAGCCTTCGAGCTGCAACATCGGTGCCGGGTAGAACTCGGCCACCGGGCCCAGGCACAACACGGCCAACGGCTTGGCACCGGGCGGCAGGCCCAGCAGATCGGCCAGGGCCTGGGGCTCGAACAGCGAGACCCAGCCCATGCCCAGCCCTTCGACACGAGCCGCCAGCCATAGATTCTGAATCGCACAGGACAACGATGCCATGTCCATTTCCGGCAAGGTGCGGCGCCCGAAGATATGCCGCTCGCGGTCGTCCATCAAGGCAGCCACCAGCACTTCGGCGCAGTCGTTGATGCCTTCGACCTTGAGCTTCATGAACTGGTCGGAGCGCTCGCCGAGAGCCTCGGCGGTGCGTACGCGTTCTTCTTCCACTAGCTGCTGGATCTGGCCGCGCAGGTTGCGGTCGCTGATGCGGATAAAACGCCAGGGCTGCATCAAGCCGACGCTCGGCGCCTGGTGCGCGGCTTGCAGCAGGCGATGGAGCAATTGCGGCGCCACGCTGCCACCGCTGAAGTGCCGCATGTCGCGGCGTTCGGCGATAGCGCGGTAGACGGCTTCGCGGTCGGCTTCCGGAAAGGCGTTGTCAGTCATGGCCTCTTCGCGAGCAAGCCCGCTCCCACATTGGATTGCGTTTCAACTCGGTCAAGTGTGGGAGCTGGCTTGCCTGCGATGGCGGTCTCAAGGCTTGGCGCAAACAAGGCAGCCACCGCCATCGGGTTGGACGGGAAGTAAAAGTGCACGTAGGAAGCCGTCATCCGGCCCTGACGATAAACCGCCTCGGCACCGCGCCCGCCATTCGGGCTCAGGCCCCGGGCAATCGGCTGCCACTCGGTGCTGGTCAGCGAGTGATGGTAGGTGTGACCGCGCAAGAGGCCTTCGGGCAGTTCGACGTTTTGCAGGGCCAGTGCCGCCAGACGCTTTTGCATCACGGCGTCGCCCTGGAGCAGGCCGACCAGTTCGGCACGGGTGCCGTCGACATCGGTGAGCGAGTCCAGCAGATAGAGCATGCCGCCGCATTCGGCCAGCAGTGGCTTGCCAGCAGCGTGGTGGGCGCGGATGGCGTCGAGCATCGCGGTATTTTCCGACAGCGCCTGGTGATGCAATTCCGGATAACCGCCGGGCAGGTAGAGGCTGTCAGCTTCGGGCAATGCACGGTCACGAATCGGCGAGAAGAAGCGCAGCTCGGCGCCCATCGCTCGCAACAGGTCGAGGCTGGCGCCGTAGGTAAACGCGAAGGCTTCGTCGCGGGCCACGGCGATGCGCACGCCGGCCAGCAACGGTTGGGCCTCGATCACCTCGGGCGCAGCGAATTCCACCGGCGGTGGCAGCGCTACCTCACAGCTGCTGCCCAGGGCCTGGGCGGCGGCGTCGAGGCGCAGGTCGAGGTCGTTCAATTCGCTGGCCTGCACCAGGCCAAGGTGGCGGCTGGGCAATTCGATCCCGGTTTCCCGGGACAGTGCGCCGTACCAGCGCAGGCCTTCGGTCAGGCTGCCCTCAAGCAGTTGCGCATGGCGCAATGTGCCGACGCGGTTGGCCAGCACGCCGGCAAACGGCAGGTCCGGCTGGTAACGCGCCAGGCCCAATGCCAGGGCACCGAAGGTCTGGGCCATGGCCGTGCCATCGATGACCGCCAGTACCGGCACGCCAAAATGCCGCGCCAGGTCGGCGCTGGACGGCGTGCCGTCGAACAGGCCCATCACGCCTTCGATCAGGATCAGGTCGGCTTCCCCCGCCGCTTCCCACAGCAATCGGCGACTTTCCTGCTCGCCGACCATCCACATGTCCAATTGATAGACCGGCGCACCACTGGCGCGCTCGTGGATCATCGGGTCGAGAAAGTCCGGGCCGCATTTGAACACTCGCACCTTGCGCCCCAGGTTGCGGTGCAAACGGGCGAGCGCGGCGGTGACGGTGGTTTTGCCCTGGCCGGACGCCGGTGCGGCGATCAGCACAGCAGGACAGTGACGGGGCTGATTCAAAGTTCGATGCCTTTCTGCGCCTTGATACCCGCCTGGAATGCATGCTTGAGCATGCCCATTTCAGTCACGGTGTCGGCCATTTCGATCAATTCGGGTTTCGCGCCACGGCCGGTGACCAGCACGTGTTGCATCGGCGGGCGCGCCTGCAGGTCGCTGAGTACCTGGTCCAGGTCGAGGTAGCCGTGCTTGAGGGCGATATTCAGTTCATCCAGCACCACCAGGCCGATGGCCGGGTTCTGCAGCATTTCCCGGGAGACCGCCCAGGCGGCTTCGGCGGCCACGATGTCGCGGGCACGGTCCTGGGTTTCCCAGGTAAAACCTTCGCCCATCACGTGGAAGCGCACCTGCTCGGGGAAACGGCGGAAGAACAGTTCTTCGCCAGTGCTGTTGCGGCCCTTGATGAACTGCACCACGCCACACTGCATGCCGTGGCCCATGGCCCGGGCCAGCATGCCAAAGGCCGAGCTGCTCTTGCCTTTGCCATTGCCGGTAAGCACCAGCAGCAACCCGCACTCGTTCGGTGAATTGGCAATGCGCTCGTCAATCACGGCTTTTTTGCGCAGCATGCGCGCCAGGTGGCGTTCGTCACGTTCGGGGGATTCAGTCATGGCAGCTCTCCGTTGGGGCTGGACAAAAACGGCGGGCAGGAAAAAGACACATACAGACAGCCAAGCATCGCCCACCGTGATGCTGTTGGATGGATCAGGCCGGTCTCCGGGCTCATGAGTGGCATTGGATGCCGAAGGTGCGCCTTCCCATATCGCGGGCGATACAGTGGCTTAAGGCACCGTCTTGACTCATTTACCGTTGCGGGGGCAGCGCCGGGATCGTGGCAGCACTGTAGAAAAATGCGCTCACTCACCGGCTTCCCTGTTTCACTCAGTCGGCGCGTACGCCACAGAGCACCTGAAACAAGCCGGGAAGGTTAGTGGGTTGGGGGTGGAGCGTCAATTAAAGCCGGACATGCGCGTGAACCATCGGGCCGCTGCGTGCCTCTACCGCTACAGGTATTAAGGAGAAAACCATGCACAAGACCCGACTTGCCCTACTGATCATGCTCGCCGGCACCCTCGCCGCCTGCGGCGAAAGCTCTACCCTGCAAGTGTCCGACGGCACCGGGCCCTCGCCCAAACTGCCGGAACCGAATAAAACCCTGATCCCCACGGTGAATATCGCCCCGGCCATCGGCTGGCCCGAAGGCACCAAGCCAACGGCGGCGGCAGGCACTCAAGTAGCGGCGTTTGCCGAAGGCCTGGACCATCCGCGCTGGCTGTATGTGCTGCCCAATGGCGATGTGCTGGTGGCAGAAACCAATGCGCCACCCAAGCCGGACGATTCCAAGGGTATTCGTGGCTGGGTGATGGAGAAAGTCATGGGCCGCGCCGGGGCCGCCGTGCCGAGCCCCAACCGCATCACCCTGCTGCGGGACGCCGACCACGACGGCATAGCCGAAACCCGCACGGTGTTCCTGGAGAACCTGAACTCGCCGTTCGGCATGACACTGGTGGGCAGCGACCTGTATGTGGCCGATTCGGACAAGCTGCTGCGCTTCCCCTATCAGCCAGGCGAAACCTCGATCAAGGAAGCCGGCACCACGGTGACCGACTTGCCGGGCGGCAGCATCAACCATCACTGGACCAAGAACGTGGTCGCGAGCCAGGACGGCAGCAAGTTGTACGTCAGCGTGGGCTCCAACAGCAACGTCGCGGAAAACGGCCTGGAAGCCGAACAAGGCCGCGCCGCGATCTGGGAAGTGGACCGCGCTACCGGCCAGCACCGTATCTTCGCCTCCGGCCTGCGCAACCCCAACGGCATGGCTTGGGAACCGCAAAGCGGCAGGCTGTGGACGGCGGTGAATGAGCGCGATGAAATCGGCAGCGACCTGGTGCCGGACTACATCACCTCGGTCAAGGATGGCGCGTTCTATGGCTGGCCCTTCAGTTACTACGGGCAGCACGTGGATGTGCGGGTGAGTCCGCAGAACCCGGAACTGGTAGCCAAGGCGATTGCCCCGGACTACGCGGTGGGCCCGCACACAGCCTCCTTGGGACTGACCTTTGCCGACGGCAGCAAGCTACCGGCGCAATTCAGCAATGGCGCGTTTATCGGCCAGCATGGTTCGTGGAACCGCAAGCCACACAGTGGCTACAAGGTGATCTTCGTGCCGTTTGAAGGCGGCAAACCCAAAGGCCAGCCGGTGGATGTGCTGACCGGGTTCCTCGACAGCGACGAGAAAGCCATGGGCCGCCCGGTCGGCGTGGTGATCGACAAGCAGGGGGATTTGCTGGTGGCGGATGACGTGGGGAACAAGGTGTGGCGAGTGTCGGCGGCTAAATAGCCAGCTTCGCAAACACCCCAAAACAAATGTGGGAGCGGGCTTGCTCGCGAATGCAGTGTGTCAGTCAGCTTGTTGTCGACTGATCCACCGCATTCGCGAGCAAGCCCGCTCCCACATTTGGTTTCGTGTTTTCCTAGGGGTTTCGTGCCAGGTGCTCGGCTGGCAACACACGCTTGGCGCTCAGGTAGGCGTTTTGCCAATAGGCTTTGGACAGCGTGTCCAGCTTCACCGTACCGCCGGTTTGCGGCGCATGCACAAAGCGCCCTTCTCCCACGTAGATCCCGGCGTGGCTGACCTGCGAGCCGCCACCCGTGGCGAAGAAGATCAGGTCACCGGTCTGCAGGTTGTTTTCGCTCACGTCCTGGGCGCGCATCACGATCAGCTCGCGAGTGGTACGTGGCAAGGAGATGCCCGCCGCGTCACGGTAGACGAAACCGATCAAGCCACTGCAATCAAACCCCGAGTCCGGCGTATTGCCGCCCCAGCGATAAGGCGTGCCGACCAGGCCCAGCGCACGAAAAAGCACGTCTTCGGCCGCAGGCGAGAAACTTTGGGTGGCATAGGTGTTGAACACCGGCTTGGGCTTGACGGCCACGGGAGCAGGCGGAGGACGACTTGCGCAGGCGCTGAGCAGCGCGGCGCAAACGAGAAGAATTAGGCGGGCCGAGGTCGACATGGGCAGAACAATCCTGATCTGGATGCGGCTTTCGCTGCCGAACGTTGAAAAACAGAACGCGCAAGCAAAGCTCGCGCGATCAATTTACAACAATGTCCAGGGATTCTAGCGCTTACACGTCAAACTTCAAGTATCACTTTAACTTTACTTGCTGGCGGTAACGGTAGTCGGGGCCATCGCCAGGGCGCGCTTGGCTTCGATGAAGGTTTTGCTCCAGTAGCTGTCACCCAGGTTGTCGACTCGCACACCACCGCTGCGGCGGCTGCTGGAGTGGATAAACTGGTTGTCGCCCAGGTAGATACCGGCGTGGCTGACACGACCACGGCCAGCCGTACTAAAGAAAAGCAGATCACCGGGCTTGAGGTTGTTCCGCGCGACCAACGGTGCATCCACGTTGATCATTTCGCGGGTGGAACGCGGCAGGTTCATGCCGGCTTCCTCGCGGAACAGGTAGCCGATGAAAC
Source organism: Pseudomonas sp. I8001 (assembly GCF_013385345.1). Taxonomy (NCBI): domain Bacteria; kingdom Pseudomonadati; phylum Pseudomonadota; class Gammaproteobacteria; order Pseudomonadales; family Pseudomonadaceae; genus Pseudomonas; species Pseudomonas sp. I8001. Next base: position 196,893 of record NZ_JACAQC010000006.1, on the reverse strand, counting down.
CGCTGCAGTCGAAACCGGCTTCAGAGGTACCGCCGAAACGGTAACGGGTACCGATCAGGGACATGCCGCGTTCGAGAATGCTATCGGCCAGAACGGGAAGCTGGTAAGGCTTGGCGCCGGCGAAGTCGGCGAGTTCTTTTTCAGTTGCGATCTCTTCCTGATAAACAGTGGAAGACTGCGACGCAACGAATTTTGCCTGGGACTGCTGTACTGGTTTTTGCTGCTCAGCCACGTTTTGAGTGTGGGTGGCGCAACCAAACAACAGGGTAACGAGTGCGAGAGGCACGAGGGGTGCGAAGCGATTTAGCATGGGCACGACCGTGGCTGATGTGTAAAGAAGCCGAGACTATGCCTTCTATCACATCGATTTGCAAATTCAATCGTGATCTATGTGACTTCTTGTTTGGACTATGACATCTAAGCCCTTAACACCCTATGCCAGCCATTTGCGTGGCCAAAACGGCCCAAACGCAGGTTTTCTGGCGCCTGTAATTTGCCGAACGCCCCGGTTTTAAAGGGCTGGCTACCAGCCCAGGGTTTCTTTGAGGAAGGGAATAGTCAGCTTGCGCTGGGCTTGCAAGGAAGCCTGGTCGAGCTGTTCGAGCAAGTCGAACAGTGCGCTCATGCTGCGTGTACCGCGAGTGAGAATAAAATGCCCGACTTCATCGGTCAGGTGCAACCCGCGGCGCGAAGCACGCAGTTGCAGGGCCCGCAGTTTGTCTTCGTCGGACAACGGGCGCATCTGGAAAATCAGCGCCAGGGTCAGCCTCGACTTCAAGTCCGCCAGCTTCACCGGCAGCTCACGTGGCGAGGTGGAGGCGGCAATCAACAAACGCCGGCCGCTGTCACGCAAGCGGTTGAACAGATGGAACAGTGCCTCTTCCCAATCTGCCCGCCCCGCCACTGCCTGCAAATCGTCCAGGCAGACCAGTTCGTATTGTTCGAGGTTGTCGAGGATCTCGATACCGCGGTCCAGCAGCTCCGCCAGCGGCAGGTACACCGCCGGTTCACCCATCTGTTCGAAGCGCAGGCAAGCGGCCTGTAACAAGTGGGTACGCCCCACGCCGTGCTTGCCCCAGAGGTAGATCAAGCTTTCGGTCCACCCGGCGTCGGCTTCGCAGAGCCGCTCGACATAGCCGAGTGCAGCGGCATTGGCGCCTGGGTAGTAATTGATAAAGGTGGCGTCGTCACGCAGACGCACACCTAGGGGCAGCTGAATCGGTTTCATGCTGACTGAACGGTTCCAATCGAACCGTTAGTGACCTCTGTGTAAAGTTTGCAAAGTTTATACCCGTGACGCCGGGCGCACAATGCAGCAGACCACAAGCAAAATCAAAGGTTTGCGTTAACTTGTTGGATTTGGTGAGGAATGTTTGACGCAATGGCGAAACGCCAGAGCCGATAAATGACAAACCCGGCCTTGAGCCGGGTTTGTGATGCTGCGGTTATAACTCCGGTTCGTCGGTTCCGGCGTACATGTCCGAGTCCTTGTACAAGTCGTGCACATGGCGCACCAGCACCATGATCACCGCCGCCACCGGCAGCGCCAGCAGGATGCCGGTAAAGCCGAACAGCTCGCCGCCCGCCAGGATCGCAAAGATTACCGCCACCGGGTGCAGGCCGATCCGGTCGCCCACCAGCAATGGCGTCAGCACCATGCCTTCCAAGGCCTGGCCGACCATGAACACCGCGACAATCCCGAGCATCGGGTACAGGTCGCCGTGGAACTGGAACAACCCGGCCACCAGCGCCGCACCGATACCAATCACGAAGCCCATATAAGGCACGATGGCTGCCAGGCCGGCGATCAGGCCGATCAACAGCCCCAGTTCCAGGCCGATCGCCATCAACCCCGCCGCGTAGATGATCCCCAGCGCCAGCATCACCAGCAACTGGCCACGGACGAAGGCGCCGAGCACCTCATGACACTCCTCGGCCAGGGAGACAATGCGCTCCTCACGGTCGCGCGGCAGCAGGCCGCGGATCTTGGCCATCATGATGTCCCAGTCCCGCAGCAGGTAGAATGCCACGACCGGGATCAGCACCAGGTTGGTCAGCCAGCCAATCAGCGCCAGGCTCGACGCCGTCGCCTGGCTCAGCACCACGCCGACAATGTCGGTGGTCTGGCCCATGTGCTCGCTGATGGCCGCCTTGACCTTGTCGAACTTCCAGAAGCCGTCTGCCAGCCCCAGCTTGGCCTGCGCCCACGGCATGGCCGTGTGTTGCAGCCAGTCGAGCATCTGCGGCGCCAGCTCATAGAGCTTGAACAGCTGCTTGGCCAACATCGGCACCAGCACCAGGACCAGCGCCGTGATGATCAAGGTGAACAACGCAAACACCGCCACCACGCCCCAGGTACGTGACAGGCCGAGCTTTTCCAGGCGATCCACCACCGGATCGAACAGGTAGGCCAGCAGTAACGCGACCAGGAACGGCGTCAGGATCGAATGCAGCAGGAACACAAAAACGCACAGCAGGACAATCCCGCCAAGCCACACCCAACGACGCGTATCCGCCATAAACCACTCCCTCTGTTATTTGCTTCCTGCTTCTATATAAGAAGGAAGAACACTTACCAATGAAAACGTAGCTGCGGCGTCGGCTCGACCGGTGCCGGTTGCGCGCCTTCTACCACCGGCTGCGGAGCCGGAGCTTCACCTGCCGGGATTTCCTGCAACTTGGCCAGGCTCAACTGGGTGCGCAGCTGCTCGGCGCTGCCATTCACCCGATAAACGATGCGAGTGCCGTCCACGCGCACCGGCTGGGCACCGAACGGTTCCAGCAGATGGCCGAGGGCGGCGTAATGCTCGAGGTTCATGCCCTGCACTTCCAGCAACTGATCACTGGTGGCAGCGCCGGCCTTGACCGCAAAGCGTGGTGCCAGGCGTTCGCTGACGGCCAGCAGCACGGCGTCAGCCAATGCGGCAGTATCAGTGCCGGTGGCGGTGCCCTGCTCGCTTTTATCCCCCAGCCACAGGCGCCATTTGGCCGACCATTGGCCGCCGTCTTCGCGAGCATGCACCGCCAGCAAGGCATCGGCCCCATAACGCTCGGACGCGGCGCGCAGCGGTGTGGCGTCAGGGCTTTCAAGATTCGGGGCGGTGGCGACGATCTGTTCGTCCAGGTCACCCAATGGCAGACGCAGCGGCAAACCACGATGCTGGGCCGCGCGGCGCAGCGGCTGGGCGACGGCCTGGCCATCACCGACCAGGCTGCTGCCTTCCACGGAGTCGTTCAGCCACCAACCGAGGATCGATGGCCGATTGCTGCCCCACAGCGCCAGGCCCGCGCCACGCAACGCGCGGTCGGTGCTGACCGGGTCGAAATCCACCTGCAGGCTTTCCGGCGGGCCGGCGTCGTAGCCATACTGACTGATGATTTGTTGCGGGTCTTTGCGGATCGCCGCCAGGCCCGGGCCATCGGCGGCCTTGGCGTCGCCGGTCAGGCGGATCACCAGGGTTTGCAGGGCACGCTGGGTCGCCTGGTCGCGCTCCTGGGGAGACTGACTGCTGACCGGCTCCAGCACTTGATAGAGACCATTGAGGGTTTCGGCATGACTCGCCAGGCTGACCAACGACAAGCAGCCCACAAAAAAATATTTACTCAGACCCATGAAAGAAGATTCCCGAACGGCAAATAAGCGGTTGGAACAGACCGCGTGAACACTGTTGAGCAAGGCTGTGACCACAGCGACCGGCAAAACATTCACAGGGTCTCGGCAAGTTTTTGTACTGTCATAACGATAGCGAGTTAAAGGCTATACCTTAATAGGGCCTGTGACCGACTCGATTAGCGATTTTTTTAACAGCTATTGCCCCTGCCCGTCGGCCCGAGGATGGCCGCTGCCCCTCAAGCCTGATAAAATCGCGCGCCTTCGCAGACCGTCAATGGCAGGCCGTGCTGAAACTTCAGGTTTCGGTACACCCGCCGCATTCGGTCGTTACCCCTGAATCCCCCCTAAAGGCCTGGATCATGAGCAAGCAACCCTCCCTGAGCTACAAGGACGCCGGTGTAGACATCGACGCCGGTGAAGCATTGGTCGAACGCATCAAGAGCGTCGCCAAGCGCACTGCGCGCCCCGAAGTCATGGGCGGCCTGGGCGGTTTTGGCGCCCTCTGCGAGATCCCGGCCGGCTACAAGCAGCCTGTATTGGTCTCCGGCACCGACGGTGTGGGCACCAAGCTGCGCCTGGCACTGAACCTGAACAAGCACGACAGCATCGGCATCGACCTGGTTGCCATGTGCGTGAACGACCTGGTGGTGTGCGGCGCCGAGCCGCTGTTCTTCCTTGACTACTATGCCACCGGCAAGCTCAACGTCGAGACCGCTACCCAGGTGGTCACCGGCATTGGCGCTGGCTGCGAACTGTCCGGCTGCTCCCTGGTCGGCGGCGAAACCGCTGAAATGCCAGGCATGTACGAAGGCGAAGACTACGACCTGGCCGGTTTCTGCGTCGGCGTTGTCGAAAAATCCGAAATCATCGACGGTTCCAAGGTGGCTGCCGGTGACGCCCTGCTGGCCCTGCCATCGTCCGGCCCGCACTCCAACGGCTACTCGCTGATCCGCAAGATCATCGAAGTGTCCGGCGCCGACATCGAAACCATCCAGCTCGACGGCAAGCCCTTGACCGACCTGCTGATGGCCCCGACCCGCATTTACGTGAAGCCGTTGCTCAAGCTGATCAAGGACACCGGCGCGGTCAAGGCCATGGCCCACATCACCGGTGGCGGCCTGCTGGACAACATCCCGCGCGTACTGCCTAAAGGCGCCCAGGCGATTGTCGACGTGGCCAGCTGGCAGCGCCCGGCAGTCTTCGACTGGCTGCAAGAGAAAGGCAACGTCAACGAAACCGAGATGCACCGCGTGCTGAACTGCGGCGTGGGCATGGTCATCTGCGTGGCTCAAGAGCACGTTGAAAGCGCGCTGAACGTATTGCGTGAAGCCGGCGAACAGCCTTGGGTCATCGGCCAGATCGCTACCGCCCCTGAAGGCGCGGCTCAGGTTGAACTGAAGAACCTTAAGGCGCACTGATGCCTGCAACCTGTGATGTCGTGGTGCTGCTCTCCGGCACCGGCAGTAACTTGCAGGCCCTGATCGACAGCACGCGCGCCGGCGACAGCCCGGTGCGCATCGCTGCGGTGATTTCCAACCGCAGCGACGCCTACGGCCTGCAACGCGCCAGGGACGCAGGTATCGACACCCGCTCCCTGGATCACAAGGCTTTTGAAGGCCGCGAGGCCTTCGACAGCGCCTTGATCGAACTGATCGACGCCTTCAACCCCAAACTCGTGGTACTGGCCGGCTTCATGCGCATTCTCAGCGCTGACTTCGTGCGTCACTACAACGGGCGTCTGCTGAATATCCACCCGTCCCTGCTGCCAAAATACAAAGGGTTACACACCCACCAGCGTGCCCTGGAGGCCGGCGACACCGAGCACGGCTGCAGCGTGCACTTTGTCACCGAGGAACTCGATGGCGGGCCTCTGGTCGTACAGGCAGTAGTTCCGGTAGAGTCTGCGGACTCTGCGCAGACGCTTGCGCAACGGGTTCACACCCAGGAACACAGGATTTACCCGCTGGCTGTTCGCTGGTTCGCTGAGGGGCGGTTGATTCTTGGCGACCACGGTGCATTATTGGACGGTCAGTTACTTGCGGCCAGCGGCCACTTGATTCGAACCTAGGAGACTTTATGCGTCGCGCCCTGCTCTTCGCTTTTGCGCTGTTCGCCTTGCCTGCCGTGCAAGCGGCAGACCTTCACCCTTTCTCCGCCAGCTACACCGCCGACTGGAAACAGTTGCCCATGAGTGGTTCGGCAGAACGCAGCCTGACCAAGAATGACAACGGCAGCTGGACCTTGAATTTCAAGGCTTCCATGATGATCGCCAGCCTGACTGAAACCAGCGTGATCCGCTTCGACAAAGACGCCCTGCAACCGGTGAGCTACACCTTCGAACGCGGTGGCCTGGGCAAGACGAAGAAGATCAACCTCGACTTCGATCAGACGGCCAAGAAAGTCACCGGCTTTGAAAACAAGGACCCGGTCAACGTGGCCCTTCAAAGCGGCATGCTCGACAAGTCGACCTACCAGTTGGCATTGCAGCGCGATGTGGCAGCCGGCAAGAAAAGCATGAGCTACAACGTCGTCGAAGGCACTGATGTCGATACCTACGACTTCCGCGTGATCGGCCCGGAAAAGGTCCAGACCAAAGCCGGCTCCATCGATGCGATCAAGGTCGAGCGCGTGCGTGACCCGACTCAAAGCAAGCGCATTACCCAAATGTGGTTTGCCAAGGACTGGGGCGGCATCCTGGTTGCCCTGCGCCAGGTCGAGACCGACGGCAAGGAATACAACATCATGCTGCAAGACGGTACCGTTGACGGCAAGGCTGTCAAAGGCAGCTGATCCTCTGCGCAATGAAAGAGCCTCGCGTACGCGGGGCTTTTTTTCGCCTGTCGCCTGACGCCAACATGAAACTTTTGTCATAAAACTCAGCGCTCTGCGACGCAATGTCGCGGTTTCCGTGGGCTCGCGGGATTACTCCATTTTCTGTAAAGGTGTGTTGCAATTCCTGGTTATTTACTTAGCAAGCTAACAAATCATATAACAAAGGCCTGCGACGCCTTGCCGCAGATCAACCAGAGATTGGAGCAAGCAGATGACTGTAAAAGTAACTGAACGCGACGATGAACATATGTCCCACGAAGCAGTAGCCCACGGGATTCACATCTGGGATGTACACCAGCAAGACCTGCTGGTCGGCATGTTTCACGACGAGGCCGAAGCTCATAATTATAAAAACGAGCTCGAGACCCTTGAGATGAAACGCCAGGCGCAAAGCTCCTGAAACTCTGAAATCCTGTAGATAACCAGCCCCACGCAGCTGGAGTGTCTATAAACACAAACCCCGCCTTTTGAGCGGGGTTTGTGTTTTTGGGGTTGGGGGTTGGGATTTTGGGGGCGCTTCGCGCCCCAGCGGGAGCAAGCTCCCTCGCCACAGCAAGCTGCCTCGCCACAGCAAGCTCCCTCGCCACAACAAGCCGTCTCGCCACAATGTGTGTTTCTAACGCATTACCACATCAGGTCGTCAGGGATCTGGTAGGCGGCGTACGGATCATCCTCATCCGGCACCTGGCTTTCGGTCAGCACGTTCATCTGGACGATGCGCTCTGGCGCCCGCTCCTGGATCTTCAGCGCGGCTTCGCGCGGGATCACCTCGTAACCGCCACCGTGATGCACGATCGCCAGGGAGCCGTTGCTCAGCTTGTTACGCATCAGCGTGTTGACCGACAGGCGCTTGACCTTCTTGTCATCCACGAAGTTGTAGTAGTCCTCGGTGGTCAGCTTGGGCAGGCGCGAGGTTTCGATCAATTGCTTGACCTGCGCAACGCGGGCCTTGGCCTCGGCCTTTTCCTGCTGCTGACGGTTCAGCTCCTGGTCGCGCTTGACCTTTTCGGCATGCGCCTGGATGGCCAGGCGCGCCTGGCTGTCGTCCGCTTCGGCCTGGCCTTTATGCACCAGGCGCTGCTGTTTCTGTTTCTCTTTGCCGACCTGCTTGGCCTGCTTTTGGTTGACCAGGCCTGCTTTGAGCAACTGGTCGCGAAGGGAAATGCTCATGGTGCTTACTCACTTGGGCAACGGCTCAGCCGCAGCTGGACAGATTCTTTTCCTGGCGTTTGGCTTCGCCCCACAGGGCGTCCAACTCTTCGAGGGTGCAATCTTCTATGGGACGGTGGGTCTCGCGCAATGCCTGTTCGATAAATCGGAAACGTCGTTCGAATTTAGCGTTGGCTAAACGCAAGGCTGCTTCCGGGTCGACCTGGAGGTGACGGGCCAGGTTGACCGCCGCAAACAGCAGGTCACCTACTTCATCGGCGATGGCTGCCGGGTCGTTATCGGCCATGGCTTCGAGCACTTCATCCAGCTCTTCGCGCACGTTATCCACCACGGGCAACGCGGCCGGCCAGTCGAAACCCACCTGCCCGGCGCGCTTTTGCAATTTGGCGGCGCGGGAAAGCGCCGGCAAGGCCGTGGGCACATCATCCAGCAGGGATAACTGCTGTGGGACGTCGGACTTTTCCGCACGCTCCTCGGCCTTTATTTCTTCCCAACGCTGCTTGACCTGCTCTTCGCTCAGCTGCGGAATATCCAGCGGCGCGTACAAGTCTCCCGTGGGAAACACATGCGGGTGACGGCGAATCAACTTGCGGGTAATGCTGTCGATCACCCCAGCGAATTCGAAGCGCCCTTCTTCCCGCGCCAGCTGGCTGTAATACACCACCTGGAACAACAGGTCGCCCAGCTCACCTTGCAGGTGATCAAAATCCCCGCGCTCGATCGCATCGGCGACTTCGTAGGCTTCTTCCAGGGTGTGGGGGACGATGGTGGCGTAGGTTTGCTTGATGTCCCACGGGCAACCGTATTGCGGGTCGCGCAGGTGGTTCATCAGGTGCAGCAGGTCTTCAAGTGAATACATCAGTCTCTTTCCGCAGAAGTGGGAACGCTGAGGATCAAATGTGGGAGCGGGCTTGCTCGCGAAGGCGTCGTGTCAGTTGCCTGATATTTGACAGACACATCGCCTTCGCGAGCAAGCCCGCTCCCACATTTCAGTCCGCGCTCATCCAGCTACTCATGGCGTGCGATTACGCCGGGTCTCAATAATGTTCGGCAACTGGGAAATACGCCCCAGCAACCGACCCAACGCGTCCAGCCCCGGAATCTCGATGGTCAGGGACATCAGCGCCGTGTTGTCCTCTTTGTTCGAGCGGGTGTTGACCGCCAGCACGTTGATCCGCTCATTGAGCAGCACCTGCGACACATCACGCAGCAGCCCGGAACGGTCGTAGGCACGAATGATGATGTCCACCGGATAGGTCAACACCGGCACCGGGCCCCAACTGACCTGGATGATCCGCTCCGGCTCGCGCCCGCCCAGTTGCAACACCGAGGCACAGTCCTGGCGGTGAATGCTCACCCCGCGGCCCTGAGTGATGTAACCGACGATGGCGTCGCCCGGCAATGGCTGGCAGCAGCCGGCCATTTGCGTCATCAGGTTGCCGACGCCCTGGATCTGGATATCGCCCCGCTTGCCCGGCTTGTAGCCGGTGGCCTTGCGTGGAATCAGTTCCAGCTGCTCGCTGCCACGCTCCGGCTCAACCAGTTGCTGGGCCAGGTTGACCAACTGCGCCAGGCGCAGATCGCCGGCACCGAGGGCGGCGAACATGTCTTCGGCGATCTTCATGTTGGCCTTTTCGGCCAGCTTGTCGAAGTCCACCTGCGGCAGGCCCAGGCGTGCCAATTCGCGCTCGAGCAAGGTCTTGCCGGCGGCGACGTTCTGGTCGCGCGCCTGCAATTTGAACCAGTGGACAATCTTCGCCCGCGCCCTGGACGTGGTGATGTAGCCCAGGTTCGGGTTCAGCCAGTCGCGGCTCGGCGTACCGTGCTTGCTGGTAATGATCTCGACCTGTTCACCGGTCTGCAGGCTGTAGTTGAGCGGCACGATGCGCCCGTTGATCTTGGCGCCACGGCAGTTGTGGCCGATCTCGGTGTGCACCCGGTACGCAAAATCCAGCGGTGTGGCGCCCTTGGGCAGGTCGATCGCGTGGCCGTCGGGGGTGAAGATGTAGACCCGGTCAGGTTCGATATCTACCCGCAGCTGGTCGGCCAAACCGCCGATGTCGCCCAGCTCTTCGTGCCACTCCAGCACCTGGCGCAACCAGGAGATTTTCTCTTCGTACTGGTTCGACCCGGCCTTGACGTCGGTGCCCTTGTAGCGCCAGTGAGCGCATACGCCCAGCTCCGCCTCTTCGTGCATCGCGTGGGTGCGGATCTGTACTTCCAGCACCTTGCCCTCGGGGCCGATCACTGCCGTGTGCAATGAGCGGTAACCGTTTTCCTTGGGGTTGGCGATGTAGTCGTCGAATTCCTTGGGGATGTGCCGCCACAGCGTGTGCACGATACCCAGCGCGGTGTAGCAGTCGCGCATTTCCGGCACCAGCACACGCACGGCGCGCACGTCGTAGATCTGGCTGAAGGCCAGGCCCTTGCGCTGCATTTTGCGCCAGATGGAATAGATGTGTTTGGCCCGGCCGCTGATGTCGGCTTCAACGCCGGTGGCCTGCAATTCGGTGCGCAGTTGGCTCATCACATCGGCGATGAACCGCTCACGGTCCAGCCGCCGCTCATGGAGCAGCGTGGCAATCTGTTTGTATTGATCGGGTTCGAGGTAACGGAAGGACAAGTCCTCCAGTTCCCACTTGATATGGCCGATGCCCAGGCGGTGGGCCAGCGGCGCGTAGATATCGAACACCTCGCGGGCGACGCGGTTGCGCTTTTCGTCGTCGGCGGTTTTCACCGCCCGAATCGCGCAGGTACGCTCGGCCAGCTTGATCAAGGCGACGCGCACGTCGTCGACCATCGCCACCAGCATCTTGCGCAGGTTTTCCACCTGGCCCTGGGTGCCCAGCACCATCGACTGGCGCGGGCTGAGGCTGGCACTGATCGCCGCCATGCGCAGCACGCCGTCGATCAGCTTGGCCACCACGGTGCCGAAACGCTGGCTGATGGTGGGCAGCTGAATGTGCCCTTCGCGCACGCCGCGATACAGCACCGCCGCGATCAGCGAATCCTGATCGAGCTTGAGATCGGCGAGGATCTCGGCGATTTCCAACCCGGTGCGAAAGCTTGAAGTGCCTTCGGCCCACAGGTTCTTCGCCGCATTGTCTTGCTGTTCAGACTCACGAGCGAACTCGCAGGCTGCTTTCAAGGCTTCACGGTCCAGTGCCGGGTCGACACTGATGGCATGATCCAGCCATGCCTCGAGATTGATACTGCCGTCGGTGTTGATCGGCTGGTGTGCTCTCACCTGTACCATCTTGCTTACCTTCCCTACGACGCACCTTTTAGTGCGTCAAAATCATCGCTGACCTGCTTTACAAAAAAAGCTTGTGCACGCTCCCTGGCAGGTCACAGGCCCAGGAGATGCAGGCCAGTCGGATTAAACGGGCATCCTAGCCCGCTTCAAATAACGCCATGGCCTCGACATGGGCCGTCTGGGGAAACATGTCGAGGATCCCGGCACGTTTTAGCCGGTAGCCTTGCTTGACCAACTCGACCGTGTCCCGCGCCAGCGTTGCCGGATTGCAGGACACATACACCAGGCGATCAGCCCCCAGGGTAGCGAGCTTGCGCACAACCTCCAGGGCACCATCGCGGGGTGGGTCCAAGAGTACCGCAGAAAAGCCCTGTTTGGCCCATTCCGCGTCGGTCAAAGGCTGGGACAAATCGGCCTGAAAAAACTGAACATTATGCAAATTATTGCTGACGGCATTCTGTGCCGCCCGGTCCACCATGGCCTGCACCCCTTCCACCGCCACCACTTCCCGCACTTGGCGGGCCAGCGGCAAGGCGAAGTTGCCCAAGCCACAAAACAAATCCAGCACCCGCTCGTCGGGCTTCGGCGCCAGCCAATCCAGCGCCTGGGCGACCATCGCCTGGTTGACCCCGGCGTTGACCTGCACAAAGTCTCCCGGGCGGTACGCCAACTGCAAATCCCACGGTTCCAGACGATAGCCCAAGGCCTGGTCTGGTTCGACCGGTTGCGGCTGGCCCTCGCCATGCAGCCACAGTTGGGCTTCATGGAACGTGCAAAATTCCTGCAGGATCGTCAGGTCCGCTTCGGACAAGGGCGCCATGTGTCGCAACAACACGGCAATCGACGAACCACTGAATAATTCCACATGCCCCAATGCCTGAGGCTTGCTCAAGCGCCGCAGCATGTTGGGCAAACGCTGCATGATCGGTTGCAAGGCCTGTACCAGCACCGGGCAATCGTCGATGGCGACGATGTCCTGGCTGGCCACGGCACGAAAGCCGACTTCAAGTTTCTTCGCCTTGGCATCCCAGCGCACGGCCACGCGGGCGCGGCGACGATAGCCGAATTCCGGCCCACTCAAAGGCGCGGCCCACTCCTGGGGTTCGACACCGGCCACACGGGATAATTGCTCGGCGAGCATGCGCTGTTTCAGGGCGAGTTGTTCGTCATGGGGCAAGTGTTGCAGGCTGCAACCGCCACAGCGGCCGGCGTGCACACAGGGTGCCGGACGGCGCAGTTCGCTGGCGGTAAATACGCGCTCGGTGCGCGCCTCGACCACTTTGCCGTGGGCGCCCAACACCCGCGCTTCCACCTCTTCACCGGCCAGCGCACCCACGACAAACCAGGTGCGGCCTTCAAAGAACACAATGCCACGGCCGTCGTTGGCCAGGCGCTCGATGGTCAGGCGCTGCTTCTTGCCTACGGGAATCTGTGGGGCCCGGCTGCCGCCCGTCGGTTGGAAGCGCAGGCCTCTCTCGTGCTTGGCCATCAGTTGGGCGCGTCGAAAATGCCGGTCGACAGGTAACGGTCGCCACGGTCACAGATGATCGCGACGATCACCGCGTTTTCCAACTCCTGGGACAAGCGCAACATCCCGGCCACCGCGCCACCGGACGACACGCCGCAGAAGATCCCTTCTTCACGGGCCAGGCGGCGGGTGGTGTCTTCGGCTTCACGCTGGGCCATGTCGATGATGCGATCGACGCGAGCCGCGTTGTAGATCTTCGGCAAGTACTCTTCGGGCCAACGACGGATCCCCGGGATCGCTGCGCCTTCCATCGGTTGCAGGCCGACGATCTGGATCTCGGGATTCTGCTCCTTGAGGTAGCGCGAATTGCCCATGATGGTGCCGGTGGTGCCCATCGAACTCACGAAGTGAGTGATGGTGCCCTGGGTCTGGCGCCAGATTTCCGGGCCAGTGGTGGTGTAGTGCGCCTCGGGGTTGTCGCCGTTGGCGAACTGGTCCAGCACCAGGCCACGGCCTTCGGCAGCCATACGCTCGGCGAGGTCGCGGGCACCTTCCATGCCTTCTTCCTGGGTGACCAGGATCAACTCGGCGCCGTAGGCGGTCATCGCCGCCTTGCGCTCGGCGCTGCCGTTGTCGGGCATGATCAGGACCATCTTGTAGCCCTTGATCGCCGCGGCCATGGCCAGGGCAATCCCGGTGTTACCGGAGGTGGCTTCGATCAGGGTGTCGCCGGGCTTGATCTGCCCACGCAACTCGGCGCGGGTGATCATCGACAACGCCGGGCGGTCCTTGACCGAGCCGGCCGGGTTGTTCCCTTCGAGCTTGAGCAACAAGGTATTGCTGGTGTTGCCCGGCAGGCGCTGCAAGCGGACCAGCGGGGTGTTGCCGACGCAATCGGCGATGGTGGGGTACTGCAAGGTCATGGCGTATTCGCAATCCAGACTGCGGGGGCGACTATCATACCGGGAAAGGCTGGCGGGCCATATCACGCAAAGTGTGGTGCTTATCGCTTAATGGAATAAGTCAGGCGGGGCCGTGGTTTCTCTGGAACACTTCATCGCCCATCGCGGCAATCTGTCCTTCGATCAATGCCTCGAACGGTTTCAGCAGCGGCTCAAATGAGGTGGGCGCTTCAAGCACCTGCAACGCCTGCACGATGGCCTCCACCGTCGACAACGCTCCGGGCCCCGGTGCCTTGCGCAGCCGATAACGGGACACGGCGCCTTCCGCCAGCGTCACCCGAGGCAGCGCCGCCAATAGAGGATTGAGGTGCAGCAACTTGCGCGCCTTGCGCCAGGTACCGTCCGGCACCACCAACAGCAACGGTTCGTCGGATGGCGTATAGGCCTGCAAGGGTTGGGCATTTTCGTCCGGAAACAACAGACGCGCCTGATAACCCGGCGGATTCAACAACGCCTGCAAATCCTCAAACACCTCCCCCACCACCAACTGCGCATTCACCAAGCCCAGCGCCGCCAACCGCGCGGTATTCAAGGCGTGATTGACCTCACTCGGATGCTGCAACAGCAACACCCGGGTTCGGCTATCCAGCCGGGGAATCAGCGCGCACAGGCAGTGAGTGGTGGGCCGCAGGCAGCGGGAGCATTGGGGTCTGGACATGGGTTTTCAGGCCTGGTTGAGCTGGGCTTTGAGTAAATCGCGGAAGGTCTGGATCAGGGGTTCGCGGCTGCGGCCCCGGCGCATGATCATCGAGAACGGCGCCTGGTAACCAAAGGTTGCCGGCAGCAGTACCCGCAAATCCCCTTTGTCGGCCCAGGCCTGGGCGTAGTGCTCCGGGAGGTAGCCGATGTAGGCGCCGGACAGCACCAGGATCAATTGCGCCTCCATACTTTCCACCGTGGCGGCGCTGTGCTTGAAGCCGTGACGCGCCAGTTCGGCCTGGCTCCAGTAACCACGACCGACCATGCGTTGCTGGGTGATGACTTGTTCGGGAATGCGCCGCTCGTTGAACAATGGGTGACGGGTGCTGCAATACAGCCAGTGCTGTTCGCGGTACAGCGGCATATAGATCAGCCCGCTCATCCGGTTGGAAAACGCACCGATGGCCAGGTCCAGGCGATTGTCCTGGACGCCGAGTTGCAACTCGTAAGGACTCATCACCGACAGGTGCAAATGCACCGCCGGGTGTTCCTGACTGTAGGCGCCGATCACTTCGGCAAACGGCAAGGCCTTGTCGCTGACGGTGGAGTCGAGTACGCCGAGTTTCAGGGTGCCGCGCAGTTCGCCTTTGAGCGCGGCGGCGTATTGCTCGAAGCCTTCCAGCTCGCCCAGCAGGCGCAGGGTTTCCTGATGGAACAACTCGCCCTTGCTGGTGAGGCTGAACCCGCCCCGCCCGCGATGGCACAGCACCAGGCCCAACGCGGCTTCCAGCTGGCTCATGTAAGTGCTGATGGCCGAGGTCGACAGGTTGAGTTCGTGCTGGGCATTGGCGAAACCCTGGTGCCGCACGACGCTGACGAAGATGCGCAGGAGTTTCAGGTCGGGCAAGGCGTTGGCCATGGGCTCTCCAGAGGCAAACATAAAACCTGTGGGAGCGGGCTTGCTCGCGAATGCGGTGGATCAATCGAACCCTCCGTGACTGACACACCGTATTCGCGAGCAAGCCCGCTCCCACATTTGAACCGAGTTTACCTCAGGCATTAGTTTAGAAAAATCTGAACTAAGTATTTGCCCCTGCCGATTCTTCCCTTCCCATGCATTTCGCAGAATCGGCTTCTAATAAACAAAACGATGAGGCAATCCCGTGGACAAGATTTTCCACCAACCACTGGGCGGCAACGAAATGCCGCGCTTCGCCGGCATCGCCACCATGATGCGTCTTCCCCATCTGCAATCGGCCAAGGGCCTGGATGCCGCCTTCGTCGGCGTGCCCCTGGACATCGGCACCTCCCTGCGTGCCGGCACCCGTTTCGGTCCGCGGGAAATTCGCGCCGAATCGGTGATGATCCGCCCTTACAACATGGCCACCGGCGCCGCGCCGTTTGACTCGCTGTCGGTTGCCGACATCGGCGACGTGGCGATCAACACCTTCAACCTGCTGGACGCTGTGCGCATCATCGAAGAAGCCTACGACGAGATCCTCGAACACAATGTGATCCCGATGACCCTGGGCGGTGACCACACCATCACCCTGCCGATCCTGCGGGCGATCCACAAGAAACACGGCAAGGTCGGGCTGGTGCACATCGATGCCCACGCCGACGTCAACGACCACATGTTCGGCGAGAAAATCGCCCACGGCACCACCTTCCGCCGCGCGGTGGAAGAAGGCTTGCTGGATTGCGACCGCGTGGTGCAAATCGGCCTGCGCGCCCAGGGCTACACCGCCGAAGACTTCAACTGGAGCCGCAAACAGGGCTTCCGTGTGGTCCAGGCCGAAGAATGCTGGCATCACTCGCTGGCGCCCCTGATGGCTGAAGTGCGCGAGAAAGTCGGCGGTGGCCCGGTGTACCTGAGCTTCGACATCGACGGCATCGACCCAGCCTGGGCGCCCGGCACCGGCACCCCGGAAATCGGTGGCTTGACCACGATCCAGGCGATTGAAATCATCCGCGGCTGCCAAGGCCTGGATCTGATTGGTTGCGACCTGGTAGAAGTTTCGCCGCCGTACGACACCACCGGCAACACCTCGCTGCTGGGCGCCAACCTGCTGTACGAAATGCTCTGCGTATTGCCGGGCGTGGCGCACCGCTGATGAGCGCCCAGGCCGAGGTATTAAAAGCCGCGGCCGACCTGGTGTCGGCCTTCGCCCGCAATGATCGCGATGCCTACTTCGGTGCGTTCAGTGCCGATGCCAGCTTCGTGTTCTACACCCTCCCCCAGCCGCTGCTGAGTCGCGATGCCTACCAGGTGTTGTGGGACAGCTGGCGCCGGGACGAGGGATTTGAGGTGCTTTCCTGCACTTCAAGCAACGCTTTCGTCAGCCTGCACGGTGACGTCGCGGTATTTGTGCATGACGTGGCCACCGAGCTGCGCATGAACGGGGAGCAATTCTTTAGCCAGGAACGCGAGACCATTGTCTTCAAGCGGCAAGGGGATCGCACACAACAAAAAGAAGGCCTGTGGCTGGCCTGTCACGAACATTTGTCCGCTATGCCGGAAGGGCTGCCGCCCCATTAGCCAATGTGATCGGAGCAGATCATGAATAATAAAAACAACGAAAACAGTATTCGCAACATAGAAACCAACGGCGTCGAACAGATCCCGGACCACGAACGTACCGCCGGGCCGAAGGATTTGTTTCGCCTGATTTTCGGCGGTGCCAACACCTTCGCCACCGCCGTGCTGGGGAGCTTTCCGGTGCTGTTTGGCTTGTCGTTCCAGGCCGGCGTCTGGGCGATTGTGCTGGGCGTGCTGGTGGGTGCGGTGATCCTCGCCCCCATGGGACTCTTCGGTCCGATCAATGGCACCAACAACGCCGTGTCTTCCGGTGCGCATTTTGGTGTGCACGGGCGGATTGTCGGCTCGTTCCTGTCGCTGCTGACCGCTATCGCGTTCTTCTCACTGTCGGTGTGGAGTTCAGGCGATGCACTGGTGGGCGGTGCGAAACGTCTGGTGGGCTTGCCGGAAACCGACCTGACCCTGGGCCTGGCCTACGGCGTGTTCGCCATTCTGGTACTGACGGTGTGCATCTACGGCTTTCGCTTCATGCTGTGGGTCAACCGCATCGCAGTGTGGGCGGCGAGCCTGCTGTTCCTGCTGGGGATCTTCGCCTTCGCGCCGGCCTTCGACAGCCACTTCGCCGGCACCGTTGCCCTCGGCCAGACCGGCTTCTGGGCGGCGTTTATCGGTGCAGCACTGGTGGCCATGAGCAACCCGATTTCCTTCGGCGCGTTCCTCGGTGACTGGTCGCGCTACATCCCGCGGGAAACCTCGAAGGTGCGGATCATGCTGGCGGTGGTGTTCGCGCAGATCGCCACCTTGATCCCGTTCCTGTTCGGCCTGGCCACCGCGACCATCGTGGCAGTCAAGGCACCGGACTACATCGCGGCCAACAACTATGTCGGCGGCCTGCTGGCGGTGGCACCGAGCTGGTTCTTCCTGCCAGTGTGCCTGATCGCGGTGATCGGCGGCATGTCCACCGGCACCACCTCGCTGTATGGCACCGGCCTGGACATGTCCAGCGTATTCCCGCGCCTGCTGTCCCGGGTCAAGGCGACGCTGCTGATCGGGGTGATGTCGATTGCCTTCATCTTTATCGGACGTTTCGCCGCCAACCTGGTGCAGAGCGTGTCGACCTTCGCCGTGCTGATCATCACCTGCACCACGCCGTGGATGGTGATGATGATCATCGGCCTGATCGTGCGCCGGGGTTACTACTGCCCGGATGACCTGCAAGTGTTCACTCGCGGCGAAACCGGCGGGCGCTACTGGTTCAGCCATGGCTGGAACTGGCGCGGCCTGGGGGCCTGGATCCCGAGTGCGCTGGTGGGCCTGTGCTTCGTCAACCTGCCGGGGCAGTTTGTCGGGCCGCTGGGCAACCTCGCCGACGGCATCGACATCAGCTTGCCGGTGACCCTGGGCCTGGCCTCGCTGGTGTACCTGACACTGCTTCGCGTGTTCCCTGAACCGGCTGCCGTCTACGGACCGACTGTGGCGAGGGAGCCTGCTCCCGTTCGACTGCGCAGCAGTCGCGAGGCTGCCTGATGAATTGCGTGGAATGGATTGGGGCTGCAATGCAGCCCAGCGGGAGCACGCTCCCTCGCCACACAGCCCCCTTTAGCCCCACATAAAAAAGATAATCGGAGACTCGCCGTCATGGCCTTAGATCTATTCGTCGTCCTCATCTACGCCGCCGGCATGCTGGTGCTCGGCTACTACGGCATGCGCCGCGCCAAGACCCATGAAGACTACCTGGTGGCCGGCCGCAACCTCGGCCCGACGCTGTACATGGGCACCATGGCTGCCACGGTGCTGGGCGGTGCGTCCACCGTCGGCACCGTGCGCCTGGGCTATGTACATGGTATTTCCGGTTTCTGGCTGTGCGCCGCGCTGGGCGCGGGGATCATTGCGCTGAACCTGTTCCTGGCCAAGCCGCTGCTGAAGCTGAAAATCTTCACCGTGACCCAGGTCCTGGAGAAACGCTACAACCCCATGGCCCGCCAGGCCAGTGCGGTGATCATGCTGGCCTACGCGCTGATGATCGGCGTGACCTCGATCCTGGCCATCGGCACCGTGCTGCAAGTGTTGTTCGACCTGCCCTTCTGGATGTCGGTATTGGTAGGCGGTGGCGTGGTGGTGGTGTACTCGACCATTGGCGGCATGTGGTCGCTGACCCTGACCGACATCGTGCAGTTCGTGATCAAGACGGTCGGCCTGATGTTTATCCTGCTACCAATCTGCCTGTACCGCGTCGGCGGTTGGGATGAATTGGTGGCCAAGCTGCCCGCGTCGAATTTCAGCTTCACTGAAATCGGCTGGGACACCATCATCACCTACTTCATGATCTACTTCTTCGGCATCCTGATCGGCCAGGACATCTGGCAACGGGTGTTCACCGCCCGTGACGAAAAGGTCGCCCAGTACGCAGGCACCTTCGCCGGTTTCTACTGCATCCTCTACGGCCTGGCCTGTGCGCTGATCGGCATGGCCGCCCACGTACTGATCCCGGACCTGGACAACGTCAACAATGCGTTCGCCGCCATCGTCAAAGTCTCGCTGCCCGACGGTATCCGCGGCCTGGTGATCGCCGCTGCACTGGCTGCGATGATGTCCACCGCCAGCGCCGGCTTGCTCGCCGCTTCCACCGTATTGACCGAAGACCTGCTGCCGCGCCTGCGTGGTGGCAAGCAGTCAAGCTTGAAGATCAACCGTCTGTTTACCTTGCTGACCGGTATCGCTGTGTTGGGTATCGCGCTGGTGGTGAGTGATGTGATCAGCGCACTGACCCTGGCGTACAACCTGTTGGTGGGCGGCATGTTGATCCCGCTGATCGGGGCGATTTTCTGGAAACGTGCGACGACTTCCGGGGCGATCACCTCCATGACCCTGGGTTTTGTGACCGCGTTGGTGTTCATGATCAAGGATGGTTTGGACGCCAATACACCGATCTACTACAGCCTGGGCGTGGGCCTGGTGAGTTTTGTGCTGGTGAGTTTGCTGTCCCGTCGTCCGGAGGCTGTTGCGGCTCGGGCGATCTGAACGAATAGTTGAAAGTAGCTTTCTTCAGCGGGTGCGACGTCGGATGTCGCACCCGTTTTTTTTATTCCCATACTGCCGAAACCCCCGGCGCTCTGGCCTGGATGACTTCCTGGACCAAAGAGGCCCATACCAATCCCTGCGTGGTGCCCCCGGCATAAGTTGCCCCCGCGACAATGCGGTTGTAGGCGGACCAATGCACGATTGAAAGTCCATCTGCGGTGCCGGGCCTGGCACATTCGATTTGTTGCAAGTCGCCACGTTCGATTGCGCGGCTGCAGGACTTTGGAAAGTGTCGAGAAACGGCAGCCAGGCACGCCGCCCGTATCTGCTCCTTGTACTGCGGCGTCGAATCGGGCGGCACCTGCCCGGCGGAGACAAGGATGCAGTTCCCGTCCAGGCGGCAATTCATGACGCCGATTGGCAGGTCGTACTGCAGCTTGAGTCCGCGCATGTCGACACCTTCATCATCAACGGCGCGCAGCTTGAAAAACCAGCCAATGATCGGGATGACCTCTGGCTCGTCCACCCCCATGGCCGTGACGACAAAGTGCTCTCTACTCAGATCGGCAATTTGGACCGGACTCAGGTGCCGTGGCAGGAACTCAACCCCTGAGCGCTGCAAAAGCGTCACCATCTCATCCATTAAATGGATAAATTCCAGATCGTAGCCCGACACCTCAATCGCCCGCCCGACCTCGGGAACTCCATACATTGCCTGGAATTGCAGCTGACTGATCTCTGCAAGCTCTCGCCCCGGCTTGCCACTCGGCCAAGGCCTGTTTTCAATATCCCATTGCTCGCGGATCGCGGCCTCCGTGCCACTGGAGTCGTCCACATAGGCTCGTACAATTCGCGATCGTGCAAATCGTGCCAGCGATGGGTTGTCGGCCAGGAATTTTTCAAACAGCTCGATGCCTGCGCGATTGCACTCAATGGCCAGGTACTGATTTGCGGGAGTCAGGTAATCGTTAGGCAGCGGTTTTGCAGTCGTCTCCGTTGCTGACAGATGACGCATGTTCACCTGCTTGTGACTGGCACCATCGCGCTGCTGATTTCCTCCGTAAACCGTGACCTGATAATTTGCCAGGCGGAACATCACGGCTTGGAGCAGCCCGTTGATACCTCTGCCGATGATCGACACACGCGGCGCACCGGCATCGGCTTGCCGAGAGGGGATCGCCAATGAGTGTGCAAGCTTGCGCCGGACAAGGCCGCGCAAGGCCATCAAGCTCAGTTGCACCGAGACCGCATAGTCGAGGTCGCAATGGCAGGCTTCGGTGGTGGCCGCCTGTGTCGTCAGTGTCGCCGGCTTGTACCACGTGGAGACACTGCAGCCGAGCGCTTGTGTGCGCACCCGAAACGCATCCAGTGTCCTGGGGCCGTAGTCCAATATGAGCTGGATGTCTTCGGAGATTGCCAGGGTCTGCAACGCATCGTCGCTAAAGACATCCGGCTTGGCGACACAGACAAGGCGAGCCTTTCTGTGCAGGCACTGAATGAGGGTCCGATCAATGCGATAAATGGATTCATCATTCAGGGATAAGCATAGGGCGACTGCATTGGCCCCCTCGAGCGCCTCAAGCCAGTCGTCAACCAATGAAACCCTACAATCGGAAGAGGCTTTCGCGAAACTGTCCGGCACTCGATCGCGTCGACCCAACACCTTAATCCGAACATCCGGATCTCGAGCAAGCAACAACTTAACAAGCTCTTTCCCTACATTGCCGTATCCCAGCACACAGATGTCATGGGGCAAGGAGCCATCGGCCAGCGTCAGCCAGTGCGCAATATAGGCAGCAACATGCGGCGCATTGACCCCTGGCGTGTTAATCACTCGAACATTGTTGCGCTCGCACAGATCCAATCGGATCTTATCCAGACTTGTACCTCTGCGGACCAAATAGAGTTCGCCAAATGGGTGGGATATACGCCATTGGTTGATGACGTCGGCATCAATAACCTGGTCTGCGACAACGAGCGTTGATGGGCGCAGCAGTGCAATCTGTATAAGCAGAGCCTGCTTGGTTAACGTCGGCGGGAAAAACACCACGTTGCCGGGTGCATCAGCTTTCCAGCCACGCGATGCAGGGGCGATATGCAAGATGTTTTCGGTGGTTGCAATAAGTGACGCGGCGACTGGCGGAACGGAAGAGAACATCATGGTTTTGTCTCCAACAGTTCTGACTGGCTCCTACTCCGGAGAGCGCAACTCAATGAAGTTGGGGGCTTGCAAGAACTGCAAACGCTACAAATCTTTTCGTGATGAAACTCAACCTACGCCTACCCTAATAATCAAATAAGCCCGCCGACTCTGACAAACAGGTAGTCCAATTCCGATACTTATTGCCAAAACGCGACTGACGCGCACACGTCCGGACTACCAATCGGTATTACCGTGGCATTGTTAAATTAAATATTTTAAGGATTATTCCGAAAGCAGGTGTCTTGAGAAAATCACCAAACCCCGGAAATGAAAACGTCCGGCCAAAGCCAGACGAAGAATTGAAGTACACAGCAACGGGTCATGATCAATCATGACTCCAATACACAGGCAAACCACCTGGCCGCGCCCAAACAAACATGCTTGAGCGCTTTCCAGGACTTACCTGCGACGCGGGCGACGCTGCTCGTCATCGGTGCGGATTGGCACCGGTTGCAGCGGTGGCTCGATCAAGCCGAGTGCGACGCCGAGGTCGTGCAGCCAGTTTTGCAGTTTCTCTTTCATGGTGCCCCCTTGGGGTAATGCCGAGCGGCTGGAATTCTGTGGCCGCTTCCTACAGATAGTAGTCTTAAGTCTTACGTATTGCTTGAACGAAACCACAACGAACTATTACTGAATTGATCAAAATCCTGACGGATCGTTCAAGCAATCGCTCGGGTTTCGGTTTCCGGTAGCACCTTGCCCTCCTGCTGCAGGTCAATCCACGCATTGAGGTTAGCGCCGAGCATGCCCTTGCGCCACATCAACCAGGTGGTGGCGCTGGCAAAAGGCTCGGCCAGCGGATGAATGGACACGCTGTCCTTGCCCGGCAGGCTGTCGAGCATCGATTCCGACATCAACGCCACGCCGGAACCGGCGATTACACAAGCCAGCATGCCCTGGTACGACTCGATCTCGATGGCCCGGCCCATGGCCACGCGATCGTGGGAAAACCAGGCTTCCAGGCGCGCCCGATAAGAACAACTGCGTCGGAAAGTGAACACCGAACGGCCGGCAACATCCTGCGGCCCACGCACCGGCGGATGATCCGCCTCGCAGATCAGCAGCAGGCGCTCTTCGCACAGCGGCACGCCGTCGAGGGTGGCCAGGGTCAACGGCCCATCCACCAATGCGGCGTCCAGGCGCCCGGTGATCAAGCCTTCCAGCAGTTCACCGCTGGGAGCTGACTGCACCTGCAGGTTCACCATCGGATACGCCTTGTGGTAACGCGCCAGCAGCTTGGGCAAATGAATCGCCGCCGTGCTGTACATGCTGCCGAGCACAAAGTCTCCAGCCGGTTGCCCGCCTTGCACCGCGCCATAGGCTTCGTCATGCAGGGCCAGCAGGCGCGCACTGTAGTCCAGCAGCACTTTGCCTGCAGGAGAAAGCTGCAAGCGCTGGCGCTCGCGCACGAACAGTTCGACGCCCAGTTGTTCTTCCATCTGTTTAAGCCGGGTCGACAGGTTGGACGGCACCCGGTGCAAGCGCTCAGCGGCACGGGTGATGGAGCCTTCCTCGGCCACGGCCTGGAAAATCCGCAATTGACTGAACTCCATCACCATTCTCCAAAACTGAACAAGTTACTCACTATTATTCATTTTTAAAGAAAGTCAATCCGCTTTAACCTGATGGTCACTCGCTGCTCCCAGGAAAACCCACCATGTCACCGCTGATCCGCTTACTCGCCAGCTTTATCGCCCTGATGATGGCCATGGGCATAGGTCGATTCGCGCTCACCCCGCAAATGCCGCATTTGCTCAGTGAAGGGCAGATCGACCTGACCGGCGCCGGCCTGATTGCGGCGGCCAACTACCTGGGTTATTTCGTCGGCGCGGTGGATTCGATCTTTGCCCGCAGCCATCACCATGTACGCGGGCGTTTGTACGGTGGGCTGTGGCTGTGTGTGCTGCTGACCCTGGCGTCGTACTGGGCCCACGGGTTCTGGCCGCATCTGTTGTTGCGCTTTGGTACCGGTGTAGCCAGTGCATGGGCGCTGGTGATGATTACCAGCCTGAGCCAGCCGCTGGCCATTGCGGCCGGGCGCCCACGCCTGGGTGCGCTGGTATTTGCCGGGCCGGGGCTGGGAATTCTGTTGACCGGGTTGCTGGCGCTGGGCTCCAACCTGTTGGGGCAAGACTCTGCAACCTTGTGGCTGGTGTATGGGGTAGTCGCCCTGGTCATGCTGCTGGCAATCCTGCCGTTCCTGCCCAAGCCTTCTGCTGCCGACTCGCCCGCTGCCAGCCACACCGACGTGGCCAGCAACGGCAGCATCACACATCTGTGCTGGATCTACGTGTTGTATGGCCTTGGCTACATCATCCCGGCGACATTCCTGTCACAGATGGCCAGCGCGCAATTCAAGGGCGCATGGCAAGCAGACCTGTTCTGGCCCTGCTTTGGCCTGGCTGCCGCGATTGGCGTGGTGGCGGCAAGTTTGCGCCGCAAGGACCCGGACACCACCCGTCGCTGGCTGATGACAACCCTTTGGCTGCAAGCGGCAGGCGTGTTTGCCTGCCTGCTGGGCAACGGTTGGGGGCTGGCGCTGGGGGTGTTGCTGTGCGGTGGGCCATTCCTGGCGTGCATGCAACTGGTGATGGCGCGCTTGCGTGAGGTCGCCCCCCACGGCTACCAGCGCAGCACCGGGTTGCTGACCGCCAGCTTTGCGATCGGCCAATTGAGCGGTCCGTTGCTGGCGTCGGTGAGCAGCCACCTCAGCGGTGGCCTGCAACCGGCGCTGGTGGTAGCAGGCGCCGGTTTGTTGGTGGCCGGATCGGTGCTGGTCAGCCGGCAACCATCGACACAGGCGCGCGAACCTGTTCACGCCGCGCCAACACCAGGAAAAACAGCCCACCCAGGAAGCAGCCGGTAAACCAGGCGAAATTGGCCATGCCCTGCAGCGCCGGGGTGAAGGTGATCGCGACGCCTACCAGCGTCGCGGGCACCAGTGCCTTGACCGCCGTCCAGTTCACGCCGCCGTCAAAGTAGTAGCGCCCGCTCGGGCTGTCATCGAACAACGCATCCACGTCGATCTTCTGTTTTTTGATCAGGTAGAAATCCACCAGCAGAATCCCGAACAACGGCCCGATAAACGCGGCGAGGATATCGAGGGTGTAGTGGATCATCAGCGGGTTGTTGAACAGGTTCCATGGGGTGATGAAGATCGAGGCCACCGCCGCAATCATTCCACCGGCACGCCAGCTGATTTTGCTCGGTGCCACGTTGGCGAAGTCAAAGGCCGGCGAGACGAAGTTGGCGACGATGTTGATGCCGATAGTCGCAGTGACAAAGGCGAACGCCCCCAGCAACACAGCCATGTCATTGTCGATGCGCGAAACGGTGGCAATCGGGTCGTGGAGCATTTCGCCGAACACCGGCAAGGTGCCCGAGACGATCACCACGGTGACCAGGGAGAACGCCAGGAAATTTACCGGCAAGCCCCAGAAATTTCCGCGACGCACGTCTTTCATCGTGCGGCAGTAGCGGCTGAAATCACCGAAGTTCAAGGTCGGCCCGGAAAAGTACGACACCACCAACGCGGTTGCCACGATGATTTGGCCAAACGCCTGCCAGCCTGATAGGGATTTTTCCGCCAGGGTGAAGCTGATATTGGCCCAGCCAGCCTTCCAGACGATCCAGCCTGCCAGGGCAAACATCACCGCATAGACCACAGGCCCCGCCCAGTCGATGAAACGACGGATGGACTCCATGCCCGCCCAGAACACCAGCGCCTGGAGCGTCCACAGGCTGAGGAAACCGAACCAGCCCAGGTACGACAGACCGGCAAAGTGCGGCTCTGCGTATACCGCCATCTGTGGGAAAAAGCGCAGCACCACGATGATCAATGCACTGGACGCCAGGTATGTCTGGATCCCGTACCAGGCCACTGCGATCAAGCCACGAATCACCGCCGGGATATTCGCCCCGAATACCCCAAAGGCCAACCGGCAGATTACCGGGTACGGCACTGCCGCCTGCTGGCTCGGCTTGGCCACCAGGTTGGCGATCAATTGCACAATGCAAATCCCGGCGAGCAAGGCGATCAATACCTGCCAACTGGCCAGCCCCAGGGCGAACAGGCTGGCGGCGAATACGTAGCCGCCGACGCTGTGCACGTCGCTCATCCAGAAGGCGAAGATGTTGTACCAGTTCCATTTTTGCGGCAGCGGTCCCAGGTCCTGGTTGTACAGGCGCGGGCTGTAGCCTTTGGGCAATTGTTCGGTCATCGCAGGGCTCCTCGTAAATACCGGCCTGCCACCCGCGACGGGAGTGCGTACGGGAGGCGACATGGTTTGTATACGAGTTGTTGAGCAGAATGCGTGCCAATGCAATAAAACTCGGCACAATCCCCGGTAGAGCTTGGCTCTTCAGGAGGCGTAGAGACGATTGAGCGGTGATGATTCGCTCAGGGATGGTGCAGGGCAATCCTGTACACAATCAATTGTGCACCCTGCGCGCACATTGATAGCCCACGGTGCAGCAAACGGCAGTCAGGAAGGTGCCCCAGGCGATGTCCATGAAGGCCAAACCGGCCGACCAGCCCTGCAGGGTTGCCCAATTGCTCAGGTCATAGGTGCCGTAGGCTACCAATCCCAGGAGTGCACCAAGCCGCGCGGCACGCTGCCAGCCGCCGCTCGCCAACGCAGGCAGGACGACAAGCACCACACAACCGAATACATAGAGGAGATAGAACGCCACGGCTGGGAACAGGCGCGGCTGGTCAAGCATCAACGGGCCGAGCAGCGCTTTGTAGGTCGGGCCCATGAGGACACCGAGCCACAGGCCGTCAAGAATCAGAAAGGCAAGCAACGTACCGAGGTAGGCGAAAAGCGTTTTTCTAGACATTGAGGCGGCCTTCTGCAGGAGCAAGCATGCTCCTACAGAAGAGCAAACCGCGATCAGCTTAGTTCAATGCGATCCGCGTGGATCACAATCTGACCCTGCTTGTAGAGGGCGCCGATGGCCTTCTTGAAGTTGCCTTTGCTGACACCGAACAAACTGCTGATCAGTGCCGGGTCGCTTTTATCGCTGACCGGCAAGGTGCCGTTGTTGTCGCGCAACTTGGCGAGGATCTTCGAGTTCAGGCTGGAGGCCGCTTCTTCACCCACAGGCTGCAGGCTCAGGCTGATATTGCCGTCGGCGCGGATTTCCTTGATGAAGCCTTTCTCTTCCTTGCCCGGGCGCAGGAACTTGAACACTTCGTTCTTGTGGATCAGGCCCCAGTGCTTGTTGTTGATAATGGCCTTGAAGCCCATGTCGGTGGCTTCGGCTACCAGCAAGTCAACTTCCTGGCCGACCTTGTAGGTGGCCGGGGTCTTGTCCAGGTAGCGGTCAAGGCGTGCGGTGGCGGTGATACGCTTGGTGTGTTTGTCGAGGTAGACGTGTACCACGCAATACTCACCGGCGGTCAGCTGGCGCTTTTCTTCGGAGTAAGGCAGCAGCAGATCCTTGGGCAGGCCCCAATCGAGGAATACACCGATACTGTTGACTTCAACCACTTTCAGACTGGCAAATTCACCCACCTGTACTTTTGGTTTTTCGGTGGTCGCGATAAGTTTGTCATCGCTGTCCAGATAAATGAAAACGTTGAGCCAGTCTTCATCTTCACTGGGAATATCTTTGGGGATATATCGGTTGGGCAAGAGGATTTCGCCCTCTTGATCACCATCCAGGTACAAACCAAAGTTAGTGTGTTTAACCACTTGCAAGCTGTTGTAGCGCCCGACTAAAGCCATCTCAAATACCCTCATTGCGTGGGCGGCATTCTACCCGAGTTGACGACGGCGGTCCCGCGTACCGGCGTACAGGCCTGAAAAATCATGGGTTTGCCGAGAAGCGCCCCGCTCGTCAGGTCATCGGGCTGAATCCGGCCAGTACCCACGGCCGGATTTCCTCGAGGGATTCGAGTTAAAACAGCAAGTTAGGTGAGTATTTCACTTAATAATCCAGGCGATTCATAAACCCTGCGTATATTTCACGGGGATATTTGCCAAGCAATTGTCAAGCATTTCATGTACGATGCATGGCCAAGTTAATTCTCTACAGGTTAGTGGCCGCCATGCGCGTAAAAGCATCCAACAGCAAAGCAAAGCCAGCTCCCGCCGTTGAAACCAGCGAATCGATCAACAGCCAAATTGCTGCATTCCTCAAGCAGGGCGGCGAAATCCAGCAGATTGCCAAAGGCGTAAGCGGCCAGACTTTCGGCCCGTCCAAGCAGATCACCCTGGGTAAAAAGTAAGACTCGCGCATTACACCTGGTCCCTATGCGCTTTGCCTTTCAAGGCGCTAGGACTAGAGCCCGCACTACCCTCTGATACACCCCTTTATTACGCCAATCGACGAACGGGCCTCATCTGCGAACCATCGCCGGTATGCTTGCACACGTCTAGATCGGGCATTTGCCTGATATTTCCCGTTACTGCTCCTCGCTTTTCATGGAGTGAAGCATGCTCAAATCCTGCATATTCCTGGCCGGTGCCCTGTTGGCCAGCCCCCTCGCCGAAGCGCAGGTTTTCCAGCGTGAATTGGGTGATTTCGACCTGAAATTGGGCACGACACCCAGCCGAAGCATGGCTCAAGGCCTGGTAAAGCCCACGGCACCCGGGAGCGACTCGTTCCATGGCGGCCTGGACCTGAGCCACGGCAGCGGCCTGTACCTCGGCCAATTCTCACCGAGCATGGGCATTTCCCCGACCAGCAACCTGGAAGTCGACTCCTACCTGGGTTTCAAACGCCCCTTCGACCAGACCCTGGGTTATGAACTGGGGATGATTCACTACAGCTATCCCAAGCTGAGCCCCCTCGACAGCCAGGAGTTCTACGGCGGCCTGACCTTGCTGGGCAATCGCTTCGGCGCCTCCTTCAGCAACGACCCGGACCGGCAGGACAGCACCCTGTTCGCCGACCTCGGCGGCACCAAGCCGTTCGGCATCGGCGTCAGCATGAAATACACCACCCACCAGCTCGGCACCCCGGTCTCGGTGGCCGATGGCAGCTCGATCCGCAGCTTCAGCGACTGGTCGGTACAATTTTCCAGGCCATGGATGGGCGTCGACCTGAACCTGATCTACAGCGACTCCAGCCTCAGCGGCGGCGATTGCTCGGCCTACTCCGGACACAACTCGCAATGCGACGGGCTGTTGACCCTGAAGGCCGAGCGGGCGTTTTATTGATGGGCTGAACTGTCGCTGCCCTGACGGGTTCAGATGCAATACTCTCGTCTGCGCAAGGACTCGCTCATGCTGCGTCGGTTAAAATTTCTGGTGATGTTGCTGACCCTCAGCCTGGTGCTTGCCGGCTGCAATCGGGTGGGCCTGGCCTATCGCAATCTGGATGTGATCATCCCCTGGACCCTCAGCGACTACCTGGAAATGAACGCCGGGCAGAAGAGCTGGTTCAACGACACACTCAAGGAACACCTGGCCTGGCATTGCACCACCCAGTTGCCGGGCTACCTGGACTGGCTCGATCGCCTGCAACAGATGGTCGACACCAACCAGGTGACCGACGCCGCCCTGCAAACCCGTACCGCCGAAGCCAAACAAGCTATTGCCGAGAGCGCCCGGGCGATCACGCCGTCCGCCGTCGAGCTACTGCAGGGGCTGGACGACCAGCAAGTACAGGATATGGAGCAAGCGTTCGCCAAGGACCTGCGCAAGCGTCAGGACGAATACCTGAAACCGCCCCTCGAGCAGCAGATCAAGGAACGCGCCGAGCGCATGAACAAGCGCCTCGATGCGTGGCTCGGGCCGTTAAGTGCCAGCCAGCAGAATCGCGTCACCGCCTGGTCGATCGCCTTGGGTGAGCAGAACCAACAATGGATTGGCAACCGCGCCCACTGGCAAACACTATTTATCGCAGCCGTCAAAGACCGCCACAGCAGCGATTTCCCACAGAAGATCGAGCAACTGCTGGTGAACCGCGAAAGCCTGTGGACGCCGGAATATCGCCAGGCCTACGCCCAGACCGAAGCCGCTGCCCGCAGCCTGATCGTCGACCTGATGGCGGAAAGCACCGTGCAACAACGCCAGAAGCTGACACAAAAGATCGACAAGGTGCGCAGTGACTTCAAGGCACTTAAATGCCTGAAGGCTGGCACCCCATAGTCATCAGGCAATCTGTGGTTTGGAAGCCAGTTCATCAAACGTCGCCGGATCCAGCGCATCCGCCTGCTCGTCCAGCACCTGACGCGGGTGATTATCACCGGGGATACAGCTGTCGATCAGGCTCAGCAACTGTGAGCCGCGCTGGGTCAATTTGAAGTTCTCACCATTGCCGCACTCTTCCTCTGACCGCGACTCAATAAAGCCGTGCTTGAACAACAACGCCTCGTAATCCGCCGCGAGCTTTTTAAACTCATCGAGATTACCGATGGGCTCTCCGGCGGCGGCCCTTTTAGTCGCTTCTTCCTCGGCGTATTTGCGTGGGGCGAAGCTGGCGCCACCGTTCTGTACCTCATGCAACAGTCGTTCGATCAAATCCCAATCGTAAGTCGTCATCCTGATTCCTCCTGAAGGCACACGAAATAGGCCCTTCAAAGGTGTGACATGCCGGACCCGTCGTCCGTTCAGCCTAGCGGACGGACGCGATTTCGCTGAACTTTTCAGTGCTCACGGCCCTCAACCGTTCATCACCGCCATGGAGGTCCGAATCATGAAAACCCTGCTGAATATGGCCGTCGCCGCCACGCTGCTTGCCGCCCTGCCCGCCTGGGGCTGCACGCTCGAAGAAGCCACCGCCAAACGTGAACAACTGGCCAAGGAAGTGACCAAGCTCACCCAACAGAACCCGGAGAAGGCCAAGGAGATCAACGAAGAATTGCAGAACATGAAGTTGGAAACCGCCAGCGCGGACCTGCCCGACAAGTGCCAACTGATCGACCAGCGCCTCAAGGAATTGGACGAAGCAGCGGCCAAGGCCAAAAATTGAGGCGAAAAAAAACCGGACATTGTCCGGTTTTTTTATGGCTCAAGCCTTACTCGGCAGCCGGTGCTTCCGGCTTGCGGCGCTTCAGAGGCGCCATGCCGTCCTTGCTGACCAACGACAGGTTGTCGGTCTTTGGACGGTTGGCAATCTTGCGCTTGGTCGGCGACTTGGCACCGGCCTTCTTCTTGTCGCCCTTGGCGTCGACCTTTTTCTTCTTCACGCCAACGGCCTTGCCCGATGCCTTGACCTTCTTCGGCCCGCCGTAGGTGCCTTTGACTTCCTTGATGGTGCGGCGCTCGAACGACTGCTTCAAGTAGCGCTCGATGCTCGACATCAGGTTCCAGTCGCCATGGCAGATCAGCGAGATCGCCAGGCCATCGTTGCCGGCACGCCCGGTACGACCGATACGGTGCACGTATTCGTCGCCGCTGCGGGGCATATCAAAGTTGATCACCATGTCCAGGCCATCCACGTCCAGGCCGCGGGCGGCAACGTCGGTGGCGACCAGGATCTTCACGCCGCCTTGCTTGAGGCGGTCGATGGCCAGCTTGCGGTCCTTCTGGTCTTTCTCACCGTGCAGGACGAACGCCTTGTACTCCTGAGCCACCAGGCGACCGTAGATGCGGTCGGCCATGGCCCGGGTGTTGGTGAACACGATAGCCTTCTGATAGGTCTCGTTGGCCAGCAACCAGTTGAGGATCTGCTCTTTGTGCACGTTGTGGTCAGCAGTGATGATCTGCTGACGGGTGGTCGAGTTCAGGTCGCTGACGTTGTTGACCTGCAGGTGCTCAGGGTTGTTCAGGACCTTGGCGACCATGTCGCGCAGGGTCGAACCACCGGTGGTGGCCGAGAACAGCATGGTCTGCTGGCGGTTGACGCACTCTTGCACCAGGCGCTGCACGTCGTCGGCAAAGCCCATGTCGAGCATGCGGTCGGCTTCGTCGAGCACCAGGACTTCAACTTCCTTGAGGTCCAGGTTGCCGGCGTTCAGTTGTTCGATCATCCGGCCCGGGGTGCCGATCAGGATGTCCGGCACCTTGCGCAGCATGGCGGCCTGGACCTTGAAGTCTTCGCCGCCGGTGATCAGGCCGGACTTGATGAAAGTGAACTGCGAGAAGCGCTCCACTTCCTTCAAGGTCTGCTGGGCCAGTTCGCGGGTCGGCAGCAGGATCAGGGTCTTGATGCTGACACGGACTTTCGCCGGGCCGATCAGACGGTTAAGAATCGGCAGGACGAAAGCGGCGGTCTTGCCACTCCCGGTTTGAGCCGTCACCCGCAGGTCACGCCCTTCGAGCGCGAGCGGGATGGCCGCTGCTTGCACAGGCGTTGGCTCGACAAATTTAAGCTCGGCCACGGCTTTGAGCAGGCGTTCGTGCAGGGCGAATTGGGAAAACACGGGTGCTACCTCGAAGAAATACAAAAAAACAGCTGCATAGGGTAACGGTTTCGGGCGCTCAGGCCGAGTTTCTTTACGCGAACTGGGTTAATCAGGCGCTTTTTTGTCAGGGGATTTGTCCACAACCACAACTTTGACGTACTTAAATGCTCTAATCCGCCCGTCACGTCTTACAGAAGAATCGCGTTTACCCATGGATATCAAACAGCTCTGGCTCAACGTCAAAGACCTTTGGGGCACCCTCGACGAACACCCGCTGCTGCATTCCAGCCTCGCGCTGATGGTGTTGCTGGTAGTGGCATTGCTGCTCGGACGAGTGGCCCGGTACCTCATCCTGCACGCCGTCAAGCTGCTGGGCCGGCAACCCGCGCTGCACTGGCTCAACGACCTGCGGCACAACAAAGTCTTCCACCGCCTGGCACAGATGACGCCGTCACTGGTGATCCAGTTCGGCCTGTACCTGGTGCCGGACCTGAGCAAGACCGCCACCCTGTTCATCGGCAATGTCGCCCTGGCGTTCACCATTCTGTTCATGGTGCTGGCGATCAGTGCACTGCTCAACGCCCTGCTGGACATCTATGCCCGCACCGAACACGCCCGCACCCGCTCGATCAAGGGCTATGTGCAGTTGGCGAAGATGGTGCTGTTCGTGTTTGGCGCAATCATCATCGTCGCCACGTTGATCGACCGCTCGCCACTGCTGCTGCTTTCCGGTCTGGGTGCAATGTCGGCGGTGATTCTGTTGGTCTACAAGGACACCCTGCTGTCGTTCGTCGCCAGTGTGCAACTGACCAGCAACGACATGCTGCGGGTCGGCGACTGGATCGAAATGCCCCAGGTCGGCGCCGACGGTGACGTGGTCGACATCACCCTGCACACCGTGAAGGTGCAGAACTTCGACAAGACCATCGTCTCGATTCCCACCTGGCGCCTGATGTCCGAGTCGTTCAAGAACTGGCGCGGCATGCAGGCCTCCGGTGGCCGGCGGATCAAGCGCAGCCTGTATATCGACGCCAGCGGCGTGCGTTTCATCCGCGACGACGAAGAGCTGAAGCTCACCCAGGTACACCTGCTGACCGACTACATGAGCCGCAAGAAGGCCGAGCTCAAGGCCTGGAACGAAGCCCAGGGCAATGTCGCGGCGATGTCCGCCAACCGCCGACGCATGACCAATATCGGCACCTTCCGCGCGTATGCCCTGGCCTATCTGAAAAGCCATCCGGAGATCCAGCCGAACATGACCTGCATGGTGCGGCAGATGCAGACCACCGCCCAGGGCATTCCGCTGGAGATCTACTGCTTCACCCGCACCACCGCATGGGCCGACTACGAGCGGATCCAGGGCGATATCTTCGACTACCTGCTGGCGGTGCTGCCGGAATTTGGTTTGAGCCTGTACCAGCAGCCCAGCGGCGGTGACTTGCGGGCGGGGATGTTGCCGGCGGTGCTGGGGGCCAGTCACCTGCCCCCGGCGGAAAAGGCAGTGATGTAACAACAAAAAACGGCACAACCCGAGTTGTGCCGTTTTTTTTGCGTTGGACCTTACTTGACCTGACGCTGCGGCGCGCCGTGAACCATGGTGTAGGCGTAATCCACGCCCATGCCGTAAGCGCCGCTGTGCTCCTGTACCAGGCCCATCACCGCGTCGTAGGTTTCCTTGTGAGCCCAGTCACGCTGGTATTCCAACAGCACTTGCTGCCAGGTGACCGGTACCGCGCCCGCCTGAATCATCCGTTGCACCGACATGTCATGCGCTTCTTTGCTGGTGCCGCCGGAGGCGTCGGTGACGATGTACACCTCGTAGCCTTCGGCCAGGGCTTCCAGGGCCGGGAAGTTCAGGCACACCTCGGTCCACAGGGCCGCCATGATCAGCTTCTTGCGCCCGGTGGCCTTCACCGCGGCCACCAGCACCTTGTCTTCCCAGGAGTTCATCGAGGTGCGCTCGATCGGCTGCTGGTCCGGGAACACGTCCAGCAGTTCCGGCCAGATGTAGCCGCTGAAGCTCTTGGTCTCAACCGAGGTCAGGATGGTCGGCACGTTGAAGATCCTGGCGGCCTTGGCCAGCGCCACCGTGTTGTTCTTCAGGGTCTGGCGATCGATCGACTGCACGCCAAAGGCCATCTGCGGCTGGTGGTCGATCAGGATCAGGGTGGAGTTGGCTGGGTTGAGCAATTCGCGAATAGACATGGTGACTTCCTTTTAATGGTTTCGATTCGGTAAGGGGTGCGTTCAGCGCCGCTGTGAAGCTTGGCTGGCGGCTTGGAAGTAACTTTATGGGATGGATAAAATCGAGACAATTACCTAAAATAGAGAATCATTGATTCTAAAAAAGGGACAATCATGGACCGTATCGAATGCATGCGGGCGTTTGTCGTCACGGTCGGCGAGAACGGCTTCGCGGCCGCCGCGCGAGCCATGGACGTACCGCGCTCAAAAGTCAGCAAACAGATTCAGGCGCTGGAAGAAGCCATAGGCGTGCAACTGCTTCAGCGCACCACCCGCAGCCTGCATTTGACGGAGGCCGGGGCCGAGTATTTTGAAGCTGCGCGTGAAGTACTGGCCGCCCTGGACGAAGCCGAACAGCGGGCCCGGGATGGTATCGGTGAGCTACGGGGCGTGTTGCGGGTCAATGCGCCGATGTCGTTCGGGCTGCATCGCCTGGGGCGGTTGATTCCGCTGTTCCATGAACAGCATCCGCATATCGAGCTGCAACTGGTGCTCAGCGACCAACAGGTCGACCCGGTACGCGGTGGTTTCGACGTGACCATCCGCATCGCCAGCATGCCCGACTCAACGATGATCGCCCGCCAGTTGGCACCTGCGCCACGGATCATGGTGGCTGCGCCAGCCTACCTGGCACGCGCGGGCACACCGCAGACCCCGCAAGACCTGCGCCACCACCAATGCCTCAATTATGGGTATCTGCAAAGCGGCGTCAGCCTGCAACTGAGCAAGGGCCAGGAAACCCAGCGGGTCAACGTTACCGGCCCTCTGCACGCCAACAACGGCGACCTGCTGGCCCAGGCGGCAGAGGCCGGGATGGGCATCGCGCTGTTGCCGGACTTTATCGTCGAAGACGCCCTGAGCGCCGGGCGCCTGGTGCCGGTGCTCTGCGAATGGCAGGCGCCGGCAATCACCATCAATGCGGTTTATTCGTCAGCGCGACGCGTGCCGCAAAAGACCCGCGCATTCATTGATTTTTTGCTGACGCAATTGGCACCGACGACCGCAGGCCCAGCCGGCTGATCCACACCGCCCCGAGAATCACCAAGCCGCCCAGCAGCAACCTGCCCAACGGTTCATGCTGATTCCAGATCAGCAAGTTCAGCAACAACCCCACCGGCACATGCAGGTTGTTCATCACCGCCAATGTGCCACCGTTGACCATGCACGCGCCCTTGTTCCACCAGTACATGCCCAGTGCCGTGCTGACCAGCCCGAGGAATACCAGCACGCCCCATTGCAACGGCGCTTCCGGCAGGAAGTTGGCCTTGCCGAACATCAGGAACGCCGGCAACGCCACCGCCAACGCGCCGAGATAGAAGTAGCCAAAGCGCCGGTAATGCGGCAGATCACTTGGATGACGGGCCACCAGATGCTTATAAAGCACCTGCCCGGCGGCGTAGGTGAAGTTGGCCAGTTGCAGCAGCAGGAAGCCCATGAAGAAGTTCGGGGTGATCTGGTCGAAGCGAATCACCGCTGCCCCCGCCACCGCCACCAGTGCGGCCACCAGCGCCCACGGGTTGAAGCGGCGGTTCAGGGCGTCTTCGATCAGGGTCACGTGCAACGGTGTCAGGATGGTGAACAGCAACACCTCCGGCACCGTCAGTACGCGAAAGCTCAGGTACAGGCACACGTAGGTCACGCCGAACTGCAGTGCGCCGATCAACAGCATGCCGCGCATGAACGCCGGTTCTACCGAGCGCCAGCGGGTCAGGGGGATAAACACCAGCCCGGCCAACAACACGCGCACCAGCACCGCGAAGTAACTGTCGACGTGACCGGCCAGGTATTCGCCGATCAAGCTGAAGGAAAACGCCTGGATCAGCGTCACAACAAGTAGATAGCCCATGCTCGCCTCATTTTGAATGGGCGCGACATTAGCGGTTTTCCGCGCGTTACGAAACTCAAGGCAAAAAAAACCCGACCTCGCTAAAAGCGTCAGTCGGGCGGGAGCACTCAGGAGCAAAAAGTGCAAAGGGAGGTTCGATACGCGTACTTGAAGGGTTGCGTGGAGCTATCTAAACAGCGGGCGATTATCTGACGATTAACATCTCACGCCACTTGGGCCAACAACGCCTTGGCCTGGTTCAAACCCTTCTTCTGGAAATCACCGCCCAGGTTCACCCCTTCGGCATGAATGAACGTGACGTCATGGATGCCGATAAAGCCCATGACCTGACGCAGGTACGGTTCCTGGTGGTCGGTGCTGCCACCGGCGTGAATGCCGCCGCGGGCGGTCAGCACAAAGGCGCGCTTGTCGGTCAGCAGGCCCTGGGGGCCGGTGGCGGTGTACTTGAAGGTCACACCGGCACGCAGCACATGGTCGAGCCAGGCTTTGAGGGTGCTGGGAATCGCGAAGTTGTACATCGGCGCGGCCATCACCAACACATCGGCGGCCAGCAATTCATCGGTCAGTTCGTTGGAGCGGTCCAGGGAGGCCTGTTCAACCGTGCTGCGCTGCTCGGCAGGTTTCATCCAGCCGCCCAACAGATTGGCATCCAGGTGCGGAACCGGGTTGATGGCGAGGTCTCGTACGGTGATCTGATCAGCCGGATGGGCGACTTTCCATTGGCTGATGAATTGTTGGGTCATCTGGCGGGAGATTGAATCCTGCTGACGGGCACTGCTTTCGATGATCAGAACACGGGCCATGATTATGTAAGCTCCATCGGTGAATGCTGTAAGGCGATGGAGTGAAGGTTAGACAGGGTCCGTTCGATTAAAAAGCGTAAAAAACTGCTATAACCCATCTATAAATTTGTTTATAAGCGGAGTATTGCTGTACGCAAGCTCCGCTTTTGCCTTATTTCGGTGCGCAGGTCAGCTGGATACGCATCTTGATAATGGCACGGCTGAAATTGACCGTGGTGTTGGTGGTTTTCCCTGCCGCGACCGTGACCTTGCGGGTACGCGGGGCTTCCGGACCATTGGTAAAGCGTACCTTGCACTCCGCGTCATTGGGGCCGTAGTTGGTGAGTTGGATCGAACTGATATTGCTGTCGACGTCTGACGCGCTGTAATCGATCTTCACGCCCTGAATGTCTTTCGTCACATCGGTACTGAATGCAAACGCACTCAACGGCAGCAACGCCAGCAGCACACAACAGAATTTTCTCATTCGGCAGTCTCCAATAAGGACCGCCAGCTTAGGACAAGAGGAGCTCATCTTGAAAGCGCCCCGCGTTACCCTTGATCAATGGCGCACCTTGCAAGCCGTGGTCGACCATGGCGGCTTCGCCCAGGCGGCCGAAGCGCTGCACCGCTCGCAATCCTCGGTGAGCTACACCGTGGCCCGCATGCAGGATCAGCTCGGCGTGCCGCTGCTGCGCATTGACGGGCGCAAGGCCGTGCTCACCGAAGCCGGTGAAGTGCTGCTGCGCCGCTCCCGGCAACTGGTGAAAAACGCCAGCCAACTGGAAGACCTGGCCCACCATATGGAACAAGGCTGGGAAGCCGAGGTGCGGCTGGTGGTCGACGCGGCCTACCCCAACGCCCGCCTGGTGCGCGCCCTCACTGCCTTTATGCCGCAAAGCCGTGGCTGCCGGGTGCGCTTGCGCGAAGAGGTGTTGTCCGGTGTCGAAGAGCTGTTGATGGACGGCATGGCCGACCTCGCCATCAGCGGGTTCATCATTCCCGGTTACCTCGGTACGGAAATGAGCGACGTCGAATTTGTCGCCGTGGCCCACCCCGAACATCCGCTGCATCAATTGCACCGCGAACTGAGCTTCCAGGATCTGGAAAGCCACATGCAGGTGGTGATCCGCGACTCCGGCCGCCAGCAGCCACGGGACGTCGGCTGGCTCGGCGCCGAGCAGCGCTGGACCGTCGGCAGCCTGCCCACCGCCGCCACCTTCGTCAGCAGCGGCCTGGGCTTCGCCTGGCTGCCGCGACACCTGATCGAACGCGAACTCAAGGAAGGCCTGCTCAAGCTACTGCTCCTGGAACGGGGTGGCAGCCGCAACCCGACCTTCTATCTTTACTCGAACAAGGACAAACCCCTGGGCCCGGCCACGCAGATTCTCGTCGAGTTGCTGCGCACCTTCGACACTGCACCACTGGACGCGCCATTCGCCGCACCGCAGCAAGCCTGAACAAGGAGTTCACGTGGCCTATTTCGAACATGAAGGTTGCACCCTGCATTACGAGGAATATGGCCACGGCGCGCCGCTGATCCTGATCCACGGCCTGGGCTCCAGTTGCCTGGACTGGGAACTGCAAGTGCCCGTGCTGTCCCAACACTATCGCCTGGTGGTGGTGGATGTGCGCGGTCACGGCCGCTCCGACAAACCCCGTGAGCGCTACAGCATCGCCGGCTTCACCGCCGACATGGTGGCCTTGATCGAACACCTGCATTTGCCGCCGGCCCACGTGGTCGGCCTGTCCATGGGCGGCATGATCGCCTTTCAACTGGCAGTGGATGAGCCGAAAATGCTCAAGAGCCTGTGCATCGTCAACAGTGCGCCCCAGGTCAAGGTTCGCAGCGCCAGCGACTATTGGCAGTGGGCCAAGCGCTGGAGCCTGGCGCGCATCCTCAGCCTGAACACTATCGGCAAGGCCTTGGGCAGCCTGCTGTTTCCCAAGCCCGAACAGGCCGAACTGCGGCGCAAGATGGCCGAACGCTGGGCAAAAAACGACAAACGTGCTTACCTCGCCAGCTTCGATGCGATTGTTGGCTGGGGCGTACAGGAACAACTTTCGAAAATATCCTGTCCAACCCTGGTCATCAGCGCCGACCACGACTACACCCCCGTGGCGCAGAAAGAAATCTATGTAAAACTGCTGCCCGATGCGCGGCTGGTGGTGATCGAGGATTCCCGCCATGCCACGCCGCTGGACCAACCTGAACGCTTCAACAACACCCTGCTCGATTTTCTCAAGACAGTCGAAACCACAACCCAGGATCACTGACCCATGCTGAAAAAAATCGCCTTCTTTGCCGGTTCCGTACTGTTCGCTGCCAACCTGATGGCGGCCGAACCCGCCAAGGCACCCCACGTATTGATCACCACCACCAATGGCGACATCGAGATCGAACTGGACCCGGTCAAGGCCCCGATCAGTACCAAGAACTTCCTGGCCTATGTCGACAAGGGCTTCTATACCAACACCATTTTTCACCGGGTAATCCCGGGCTTCATGGTGCAGGGCGGTGGTTTTACCCAGCAAATGTCGCAAAAGCCGACCGAAGCACCGATCAAGAACGAAGCCAGCAACGGCCTGCATAACGTGCGCGGCACCCTGTCGATGGCGCGTACCAACGACCCGAACTCCGCCACCAGCCAATTCTTCATCAACGTTGCGGACAATGCCTTCCTCGACCCGGGCCGTGATGCCGGTTACGCGGTGTTCGCCAAAGTGGTCAAGGGCATGGACGTGGTCGACATCATCGTCAACTCGCAGACCACCACCAAACAGGGCATGCAGAACGTGCCAATCGATCCTGTCCTGATCAAGTCGGCCAAGCGCATCGACTGAAGGCTACAGGGAGTTTCGCGCGGGGCCCGCAAGGCGTCGCGCGCATTTGAACAGGAGAGCCCGCCGCGCGGGCGTCAGACCTAATGCTCTATCGTCGTTTTGAACAACTGATCGACATCTTCCGCGAACCTCCCAGCGCGGCCCCTCCAGACAAAGTCCTACCCTTCTACGTCTATTACCTGCGCCAGGTATGGCCAAGCTTTGCCGCCTTGCTGGTGGTGGGCCTGATCGGCGCGCTGATCGAAGTGGCGCTGTTCAGCTACCTGAGCCGCATCATCGACCTGGCCCAGGGCACGCCGCCCGCCAACTTCTTCCAGATCCACGCCACCGAGCTGATCTGGATGGCCGTGGTCGCCCTGCTGTTGCGCCCGATCTTCGGCGCCCTGCATGACCTGCTGGTGCACCAGACCATCAGCCCCGGCATGACCAGCCTGATCCGCTGGCAAAACCACAGCTATGTGCTCAAACAGAGCCTGAACTTCTTCCAGAACGATTTCGCCGGGCGCATTGCCCAGCGCATCATGCAAACCGGCAACTCCCTGCGCGACTCCGCAGTGGCCGCCGTGGACGCGATCTGGCACGTGGCGATCTACGCCATCAGCGCCCTGGTGCTGTTCGCCGAAGCCGACTGGCGCCTGATGATCCCGCTGATCACCTGGATCGTCGCCTACAGCTTGGCCCTGCGGTACTTCGTGCCACGGGTCAAGGAGCGCTCGGTCATCTCCTCCGAGGCACGCTCAAAACTGATGGGGCGGATCGTCGACGGCTACACCAACATCACCACCTTGAAGCTGTTCGCTCATACCAATTTCGAGCAGAACTACGCCAGGGAAGCGATCGTCGAGCAGACCGAGAAAACCCAGTTGGCCAGCCGCGTCGTGACCAGCATGGACATCGTGATTACCACCATGAACGGCCTGCTGATTGTCACCACCACCGGCCTTGCCCTGTGGCTGTGGACCCAATCCCTGATTTCGGTGGGCGCCATCGCCCTGGCCACCGGCCTGGTGATTCGTATCGTCAACATGTCCGGCTGGATCATGTGGGTGGTCAACGGCATTTTCGAAAACATCGGCATGGTCCAGGACGGCCTGAAAACCATCGCCCAGCCGCTGGCAGTGACCGACCGGGAAAATGCCCCGCGCCTGGAAGTGCCCCATGGCGAGGTGCGGTTCGATCAGGTGGATTTCCACTACGGCAAGAAGAGCGGGATCATCAGCGGCTTGAACCTGGCGATTGAACCGGGTGAAAAGATCGGCCTGATCGGTCCGTCCGGCGCGGGCAAATCCACCCTGGTCAACCTGCTGTTGCGCCTGTACGACCTGCAAGGCGGCCGTATCCTGATCGACGGCCAGAACATCGCCGACGTCGCCCAGGAAACCCTGCGCGAACAGATCGGCATGATCACCCAGGACACCTCGCTGCTGCACCGCTCGATCCGCGACAACTTGCTGTATGGCAAGCCGGACGCCACCGACGAAGAGCTTTGGGCCGCCGTGCACAAGGCCCGCGCCGACGAGTTCATCCCATTGCTGTCGGACGCCGAGGGCCGCACCGGCCTCGACGCCCACGTAGGCGAACGCGGGGTGAAACTCTCCGGCGGGCAACGCCAGCGCATCGCCATCGCGCGAGTGCTGCTCAAGGATGCGCCAATCCTGATCATGGACGAAGCCACCTCGGCGCTGGATTCGGAAGTCGAAGCGGCGATCCAGGAAAGCCTGGAAACCCTGATGCAGGGCAAGACAGTGATCGCCATCGCCCACCGGCTGTCCACCATTGCCAGAATGGACAGGCTGGTGGTGCTGGAAAAAGGCCAGATCGCCGAGACCGGCAGCCATGCCGAATTGCTCGCACACGGCGGTTTGTATGCGCGATTGTGGCAACACCAGACCGGTGGCTTCGTCGGAATAGACTGATTCCGTTGGTTAACTGCAACCTCAATTCCGAACAATTCTGACAGTTTTCTCTATCCCGCTGGTCTTGCTACACAATCCTGCTGTACTCCAATCAGGCCCCAGGAGGGCCCTGATTTAAGGCAGCAGGGATGCATCACAGACCCGTTAATCAGATAGAGCAATCTATTAAGGATGTGTTCATGTCACTGTTCAAACGTTCCGTTACGGAAGGACTGGGTACGTTTTGGCTGGTGTTGGGTGGCTGCGGCAGTGCGGTACTGGCCGCATCGTCCCCGGTCGGGATCGGTGTGCTCGGTGTGGCCCTGGCGTTCGGGCTCACGGTGCTGACCATGGCATTTGCCATCGGGCACATCAGCGGTTGTCACCTGAACCCTGCAGTGTCGGTGGGGCTGGTAGTGGGCGGAAGATTTCCGGCCAGGGAGTTACCGGCGTACATCGTGTCCCAGGTAATCGGCGGCGTCGTTGCCGCTGCACTGTTGTACTTCATAGCCAGCGGCAAGCCGGGGTTCGAACTGGCTTCGGGCCTGGCCAGCAACGGCTACGGCGAGCATTCGCCTGGTGGTTATTCGATGGCAGCGGGGTTTGTGTGCGAGCTGGTGATGACGGCGATGTTCGTGTTGATCATCCTCGGCGCCACCGACCGTCGTGTGCCGACGGGCTTCGCGCCCATTGCCATTGGCCTGGCGCTGACGCTGATCCACCTGATCTCGATCCCGGTCACCAACACCTCGGTCAACCCGGCCCGCAGTACCGGCCCGGCGCTGATCGTCGGCGGTTGGGCGCTGCAGCAGTTGTGGATGTTCTGGCTGGCGCCGATCCTCGGTGCAGTGGTCGGCGGCATTACCTATCGATGGCTCGGCACGGAAAAAACCGCCTGAGCCAGACAGGTTCAGCCCTGCCGATAAGGCAGGGCTGCCCTCGCCAGTGCTCTATCAGCCTTGATGTGCCTGCATATACTGGCGCAGCAACTGATTGATGCGCGTCTGATAGCCAGTCCCTTGCCCCTTGAACCACTCAAGAACGTCAGCATCCAGACGGATAGTAACTGCCTGCTTGACCGGCACACGCAATTCGGCACGACGGAAGAAGTCTTCTCCCAACTCGGGGATGTCGCTGGTATCGATCTCCCGATCGTCCATCTTAGCCAGGCGCTCCCAGTCAGTTTTCGATGCTTTCGACATAGTATTTGGCCTCCTGTTTGGTTGCTTTTCGGGCGGAAATAATGCGAATTACGTCACCCCGCCTCTCGGTGTATACAACTACACCTACCAGTAATTTTATCCAGCCAATGCTGACCCAGCGTTCTTCGTCATAATCCGTTCGAGTATCACGTTGTGACAATATTGGATGTTGAAAAATATCCGATACGTCGTTGAAGTCTATGCCGTGCTTGCGGATGTTTATTTGGTTTTTGGATTCATCCCACTCAAAACGCATGGTGCATCCTGTATTTACTTTTGTACATACACTATAGCGAAGTGCTCCCGCCCTCGGCACCTGTCAATCGATCAGTGGTTCAGCCCTGCCGATAAGGCAGGGCTGTCCTCGCCTCCTCGGCATACGCCAGGATCCCCACGCTTTCGCGCTCCAGGAAATCCGCCACGGCGGTCTTCAATCCCGGGTGTCGCAGGTAATGCCAGGAGTGCGTGATCACCGGCTCAAACCCGCGAATCAGCTTGTGCTCGCCCTGGGCGCCGGCGTCGAAACGCTGCAGGCCATGGGCAATCGCGTAATCCATGCCTTGGTAGAAGCAAGTCTCGAAATGCAGCCGGTCGAACTCGGCCAGGCAGCCCCAGTAACGCCCATAAAAACTGTTGCCGCCGATCAGGCTGAAGGCCATGGCCACCGGCCGTGAGCCTTGCTTGGCCAGCACCACGCGAATCGCCTCGGGCATGCGCTCGGCCAGCAGACTGAAAAACGCCCGGGTCAGGTACGGCGATTGTCGGCGTATGGCGTAGGTATTGGCGTAACAGGCGTAGACAAAATCCCACTGCGCCTCGCTCAACTCATGACCTTGCAGCCACTCGAACTCGATGCCCTGCCCCGCCACTTGCTCGCGCTCCTTGCGCATCTGTTTGCGCTTGCGCGAACTCAGCGCGTCGAGAAAGTCCTGGAAGTCGCGGTAGCCGCGGTTTTGCCAATGAAACTGGCAGCCCAGGCGTTGCAGCCAACCCGGCTGCCGGGCCAGTGCGGTGTCTGCGAGGGCGTCGGTAAAGTTGATATGGGCGCTGGAAAGGCCTTCGATTTCCAGGTAACCGGGCAGGCTTTTAAGCAATTCGAAACCGTCCTCGGCGCTGGCGGCCAACAGGCGCGGGCCGCTGACCGGGCTGAAGGGCACGGCCGTCAGCAATTTCGGGTAGTAGTCGATGCCCGCCCGCTCGCAGGCATCGGCCCAACCGTGGTCGAACACGTACTCGCCATAGGAATGCCATTTGCGATAGCTGGGCAACGCGGCAATCAGCCGTCCACCTTCATAGTGCAGCAAATGCTCGGGCTGCCAGCCGGAGTGCGGGCCGATGCTGGCGCTGTCTTCCAGGGCACTGAGGAACGCATGGCGCAGAAACGGCTGATCGACGGGGACCAACGCGTTCCATTCATCGGGCGCAATCTCGGACAGGTTATTCAAACGTTGTAACGGCATCCCATTCCCCGACGGTCACGGCTTTGTGTAGGAGCGAGCGTGCTCGCGATGATCGTTAACGACAACGCGACCATTCTGACAGAACGCGGTGATCTCGGGTTCTTCGCGAGCAAGCTCGCGCCTACAGGACACGGCGCAAAAAAAAACCCCGCCAAACGGCGGGGCAAACCAAATGAGGAGCGCTTTGACGGATGAAGAAAGAGCGCTTTGGAGCGGTATTACAGGTTGCCTAGAACACGTATTGCACGCGGGCCACGATGGCGTCGCCGCTGTCGTCGCCATTGGCGTTCTGGATCTTGTCAGTGCTGACCTTGAGGTAGTTGGCAGACACCTTCACCGTTTCGTTGGCGTACCAGTTGACACCGATGGTGTTCAGGCTTGCCTTGGCGTCACCCACTTCACGGGTCGCGCTGTTACGCACCACGTTTTTGTCGTCAACGCTGATGTTGTCGTAGCGGTAGAACACTTCCCACGCACCGAACTGCTTGTTCTGCGGCTTGATGGTGTCGAACTTGGCGCCGTCGAGTTTGTAGACCCGGGACTCGCCGGTCAGCGTGTAGGCCACCTGGCCGTAGAAACCCGTGGCCTTCACATCCTGATAAGCGCTGCTGTCGGCCTTCATCTTGCGGTTCAGGTATTCGGCCTGCAGGGACAGCGGACCGCGGGCGAAGGCAAATTCGCCGCCGAACACCGTGTCGGTGTCGTAGGCGTCGT
The DNA here is from genome assembly GCF_013385345.1 of Pseudomonas sp. I8001. Taxonomy (NCBI): domain Bacteria; kingdom Pseudomonadati; phylum Pseudomonadota; class Gammaproteobacteria; order Pseudomonadales; family Pseudomonadaceae; genus Pseudomonas; species Pseudomonas sp. I8001. Next base: position 151,906 of record NZ_JACAQC010000006.1, on the reverse strand, counting down.
TCGCGGTCAGGTTGCCGGAGTCCAGCCCTACACCGCCGCCGAAGGTCGCACGGTTGCCGTTGGCCCCGGCATCGTTACCGCCGTTGGTGGCAACGCCACGAGCGTCCAGGCGAGGACGGATCCGCGAGTCGAACGAGGTGTCCTTCAGGTCACGCACCGCCACGTCCACCCCCAGGTGCAAGACGTTGCCGCTGTCGTGCATCGGCGCAAACACGGCACGGCCGTTGAACTGCTTCACGCCTTTGCCGTCCTTGTCGTTGATGTCCTTGGACGACACGCTGGAGGACAGGTAGGCCATGTCAGCCACCACGGCGCTGACCTGCAGGCCCATGCCGTTCTCGTGGGAGTTGATCCAGTCGGCGACTTCATAACCGAGGTTACGCTCGATGGCGGTCACCCATTTGGAACTGGTGGCTTTTTCCAGGCCGAAGTCCTGGTCGAAACGACCCGCGCGGATCACCACTGGCTTGAAGCCTACGTACGAGAAGGACGCTTCGTCGAAGTAGCCATCATCGGCATTGCCGGAGTTGTGGGAAAAGTCGTAGTTGATCTGGTATTTCCAGTCCTTGTACACCGTGCCGCCCAATTCGAGGTAGGCACGTCGGAAGTATGTGGCGTCAGCCGAGTTGCCATTCTTGGTGTAAAAGCCATCAAACGTGCCGTAATCGGCCTGCAAACGACCACCCAGCTTGAAGCTGAAATTCTGGTCGGTGGTTGCAACCTCAAGGCCGCCCTTGGTTTTGACAACGATATCGGCACCGTCAGTAGTGACAGTACCGGCGAAAGCCTGGGCGGTAACGGCCAGGGCCAAGGCGCTGGCCGCGAAACCGGCGAAGTGCTTGCGGATCATCGAAGAATTCCCCTAATTGATGGTCTTGTGCATTGGTAAAACACGCGGTTTAGAGCCGCTGGTGTTGGGGGGCGATCTTGGCGAGGGGATATTTCAGCTGGGTTGCCGAAACATAAAGATTTTGTTACTCGGGAACTTTTTAATAGCCATTCGAAATAAGCCAGAGCCTACGGAAATCAAGGCTCCAGCTCTGAAAACTGGTGAAAATGGCAGATGATACAAAATGTAAAAACACCCGAGAAAAATGAAATATTTTTCATCTTGGTTGTTTTTTGAGCAAAAAAAAGCCCGCATCTTTTATCGATGCGGGCTTCGTTTCAGTGTGAAAAGTGATGGATATTATTGGTCGCGGGAGCGCTCGGCGGCCAGGCGTTCGGCCAACGCATCAACATCGGCGATAGGCGGCTCGGGCAGGATCTTCAGCGTCGCCTGCATCAAGCGCATCTGCCGGATGAAGCGCCGGCAGTTGGGGCAGAACATCAGGTGATGGCGCACCAGCAGGCGCTCGCGAAAGGTCAGTTGCCCATCGAGATAGTCACTGGAACGTGCCACTTGTTCCTTACAGGTCAACATTCGCCGGTTTCCTCAAAATGCTCCACCGTGGCGAAGACTTTAAGCCGTGCTCGATGCAACAGCACACGAACATTGGAGAGCGATAGCGTCAGAAGATTACAAATCTCCTCCAACTCCAGCCCCTGGCGCTCACGCAGCAGCAGTACGCTGCTTTGCAGCTCGGAAAGACTGGCCAGCGTGTGCTCCAGGCATTTACGCAGTTCGTCTTCAGTGAGCAGGGCTTCGGGCGTGTCCTGATGCCAGGCAAACGGCGCGACGGCCCAGTGGCCATCGTCGGGCACAAAGCGATCATCACCGATGGTGCCATGGGGCGCCGGCAAGTCATCGAGCAGTACTTCCCGGCGGTTTTGCTTGTAGCGGCCCTTTGCCGAGTTGGCAGTAATGGTCAGCAGCCAGGTCTTGAGGCTGGAACGCCCCTCGAACTTCGCCAGGTTACGCACCACCGAGAGCCAGGCGTCCTGCACCACCTCATCGGCATGGCGCTGGCCAACGATGGCATAGGCCACGGCACGCATCGCGCTCTGGTAGGTGGTGACCAACTCCTTGTAGGCCCGCTGCTCACCCTTGAGCAATCGTTCAAGCAGGTGCGCGTCGTCCGCTGCTGCCATTCAAGACCTCGATTTCAAAACATGATCAGCGTTTGCGCAGGATCACGCTACCAATCGAATACCCTGCGCCAAACGAGCTAAGCACAGCCACAGCGCCCTTGGGCAAGTCGTCCTGGTAGGTGTGGAACGCAATCACCGAACCCGCCGAACTGGTGTTGGCGTAAGTATCGAGGATCACCGGCGCCTCTTCCACAGAAGCCTCGCGGCCCAGCAGTTTCTTGACGATCAGGTGATTCATGCTGAGGTTGGCCTGGTGCAGCCAGAAACGCTTCACATCGCCAACATTCAGCTGGTTTTCCGACAGGTGCTTGCCGATCAACTCGGCGACCATCGGGCAGACATCACGGAAGACCTTGCGGCCTTCCTGCACGAACAGCTTGTCCGGGGCACCAATCCCCTCTTCCGCCGCGCGGTTGAGGAAGCCGAAGTTATTGCGGATGTTGTTGGAGAACTTGGTCAGCAACTTGGTGCTCACCACATCGAACTGATGCTCGGAAGTGGCCAGGTCGGCCCGCTCCAGGATCACGGCGGTGGCCGCATCGCCAAAGATGAAATGGCTGTCGCGGTCGCGGAAGTTCAGGTGGCCGGTGCAGATCTCCGGGTTGACCATCAGGATCGCCCGCGCCTGGCCCAGCTGGATGCTGTTGGCGGCGTTCTGGATACCGAAGGTCGCCGAGGAACACGCCACGTTCATGTCAAAGCCAAAACCCTGGATACCCAGCGCTTCCTGGACTTCGATGGCAATCGCCGGGTACGCCCGCTGCAGGTTGGAACAGGCGACGATCACACCGTCGATATCGGCGGCGGTCTTGCCGGCACGCTGCAACGCTTGCTCGGCAGCACTGACGGCCATCTGGCAGAGGATCGACCATTCGTCGTTGGAGCGCTCGGGCAGGCGTGGCGCCATGCGTTGCGGGTCGAGAATGCCGGCCTTGTCCATGACAAAGCGGCTCTTGATGCCCGAGGCCTTCTCGATAAAGGCGGCGCTGGATTCGGTCAGGGCCTCCACGTCACCGCGTTCAATGGCGGCGGCGTTATCCAGGTTGAACTGTTGCACGTAAGCATTGAAAGACTGCACCAGCTCTTCGTTGGAGATGCTGTTGGCCGGGGTGTACAGGCCTGTGCCGCTGATGACGACGTTATGCACGGTCGTTCCTCTAAATCTGTTCAGGCAGAAGGGTATTGGTACCGTCGTACCAAACCGTAAGTAGTTTTATGCCGCCCAGCGGCCTTCAAACTGGAAACGCTTTATTCCATCGCGCCACGGCTGCACCAGCCCAACTCGACGATCCCGGCATTTATAACCGCGAAGTTTGCCACAACATCGGACACTTGGCGCCTATCCCGCGCAAACACCTTCCCTGTGGCGAGCGAGCTTGCTCGCGCTGGGTCGCGAAGCGGCCCCAATAAAGTGACCCGGGTGTTTCAGAGAGACCTTATGGGGCTGCTTCGCAGCCCAGCGCGAGCAAGCTCGCTCGCCACAGTTGCTTGCCGCACGTCGGTCACGCTTCGACCAGGCTCCATTGCTTGCTCAGGCGCTTGTCGGAAATCGGTACCTTGGTGCCCAACTGCTGGGCAAACAGCGATACCCGGTATTCCTCCAGCCACCAGCGATACAGCTCCAGCTGAGGGTCGCGCTTGCCTTCCTGGGCGTGTTTGTTCAGGCGGTTCTGATACTGGCTCCACAAGCCGCCCAACTCGGTACTCCAGACCCGGTCCTTCTGCACCTGGCTTGGCAGTTTCTCCAGGCGCAGCTCGATGGCCTTGAGGAAGCGCGGCAGTTCCTTGAACCATTGCGCCGGGGTTTCCCGTACGAAACCGGGATACACCAGATTGCTCAGTTGCTGCTTGATATCATTCAGCGCCACCGCCTGGGCCAGGTCAATCTTGCCCTTGAAGCGTTTTTGCAGGCCATGCCACAGTTTCAAAATTTCGAGGGTCAGGCGCGCCTGGCGCTCGGCGTGCTCGGTCCAACTGCCACGCTTGCGCTCGGCCAGGGCTTCCAGGCCGGCGCCGTCCCGCGGCAGGCTGGCTTCGCCTTCCAGCACGCAACTGTCGAGGCTGGCCAACAGAATGTCTTCCACCAGGGCTTCGATACGCCCCAGCTCGCGGTACATCAACCCCAACTCGGTCAGGCCCGGCAATTTGCCCCGCAGGAACTTTGCCGGCTCGGCCAGTTGTTGCAGCAGCAGGCGCTGCAAGGCTCGACGGTGCTGGAACTCAGCCTCGGCAGCGGTAGAGAAACGCCCTTCCTTGACCGTGCCGTTTTCTTCGACCAAGGCCGGATACACCGTCATCGAAAGCCCGGCGATGTTTTGCTGGGTTTTCTCGGCCACCGCCGCGAACACCTTGGCCTCCACCGGCTGCTGGCTCTTCGCAGTCTGCGGCACCGCCAACGCAGCTTGGCTGGCCTCGGCGAAACGCGCGGTCAACTCGGCCAGGTCGCGGCCTTCACCGAGGAACTTGCCCTGGCCGTCGACCACTTCCAGGTTCATCTTCAGGTGGCTCTCCACCTGCTGCGCAGCCTCGGCCCAGGCTTCATCGCTGACCCGTGCCCCGGTCATGCGCAGCAGCTCACGCCCCAAGGCCTGAGGCAACGAGCCTTGGCCGAACTCGATACGTTGCAACGCCGCCTTGACGAAATCCGGCACCGGCACGAAGTTCTTGCGCAGGGCCTTGGGCAAGTTGCGCACCAGGGCAATGCACTTGGCCTCGATCACACCCGGCACCAGCCATTCCAGGCGCTCGGGTGGCAAGGCCGGCAACAGCGGCGCCGGCACGCGCAGGGTCACACCGTCCCGTGGATGGTTGGGTTCGAAGTGATAACTCAAGGCCAGGGCCAGGTCGCCCAGGTGCAAGGTGTCGGGGTAATGGGCGGCGGTGACTTCACTGGCCTCGCGGGCCAGCACGTCTTCTTCGCGCATGATCAACAGCTGCGGGTCTTTCTGGCTGTTGACCTTGTACCAACTGTCGAAGGTCGCAGTCTGGTGGATCTCGGCGGGCAGGCGCGCATCGTAGAAGGCGTACAGCGTTTCCTCGTCCGCCAGGATATCGCGTCGGCGGGCCTTGGCTTCCAGTTCGTCGAGCTGCTCCAGCAATTGCTGGTTGGCCGTCAGGCAGCGGGCCCGGGACTGGATCTCGCCGCGCACGAGGCCTTCGCGGATAAACAGCTCGCGGGACGTCACCGGATCAATCGGCCCGTAATGCACCGGCCGGCGCCCGACGATGATCAACCCGAACAGGGTGATCTGCTCAAACGCCACCACCTGGCCGCGCTTCTTTTCCCAATGGGGTTCGAAGTGGTTTTTCTTGATCAGGTGCCCGGCCAACGGCTCGATCCAGTCGGCGTCGATCTTGGCCACCATCCGCGCGTACAGCTTGGTGGTTTCCACCAGCTCGGCGGTCATCAGCCATTGCGGACGCTTCTTGCCAATACCCGACGACGGGTGAATCCAGAAACGCCGCTGACGCGCGCCGAGGTAATCGCCCTCTTCGGTCTTCTGGCCAATCTGGCTGAGCAGGCCGGACAGCACCGCCTTGTGCAGTTTGGGGAAGTCCGCCGGTTCTTTGTTGACGGTCAACTGCATGTCGCGACAGATCAGGCTCAACTGGCGGTGGGAGTCACGCCATTCCCGCAGGCGCAGGTAGTTCAGGAAATTCTTGCGGCACCAATTGCGCAGCGGGCTGGCGGTCAATTCCTGGCGCTGCTCTTCAAAACCCCGCCACAGGTTCACCAACCCGGCGAAGTCCGAATCCGCGTCCTTCCATTGTGCGTGAGCCTGGTCGGCGGCTTGCTGGCGCTCCGGCGGACGCTCGCGCGGGTCCTGGATCGACATGGCGCTGGCGACGATCAGCACTTCCTGCAGGCTGCCAAGCTTGGCTGCCTCCAGCAACATGCGGCCCATGCGTGGGTCCACCGGCAGACGCGCCAACTGGCGGCCCATCGGTGTCAGCTGGCTGTTGCGGTCAACGGCGGACAACTCTTGCAGCAGGTTGAAACCGTCGCTGATGGCCTTGCCGTCCGGCGGCTCGATAAACGGGAAATCGGTGATCTCGCCCAGGCGCAGGTGCAGCATCTGCAGGATTACGGCCGCGAGGTTTGTGCGAAGAATCTCGGGGTCGGTAAATTCCGGGCGCCCGATAAAATCCTCTTCGCTGTACAAGCGCACGCAGATACCGGGTTCGACCCGCCCGCACCGGCCTTTACGCTGGTTGGCACTGGCCTGGGAAATCGCCTCGATCGGCAGTCGCTGCACCTTGGCCCGGTAGCTGTAGCGGCTGATGCGCGCGGTGCCACTGTCGATCACATAACGAATGCCTGGCACGGTCAGCGAGGTTTCCGCGACGTTGGTCGCCAGCACCACACGCCGGCCTGGGTGCGACTGGAAGATCCGCTGCTGCTCCGCCGGCGACAGGCGCGCATACAGCGGCAGGATTTCAGTGTGCTTGAGCTGGGCCTTGCGCAGCATGTCGGCGGCGTCGCGAATCTCGCGCTCGCCGGGCAGGAACACCAGCACATCGCCGGGGCTCTTGCGCTCGCTGCGCTCGAAGGCGGCGATCTCATCGAGGGTGGCGAGAATCGCCTGGTCGACGGTCAGGTCGTCCTCGACGCGGTTGCCCTCCTCGTCCTGCTCCAGGGTCAGCGGGCGGTACCAGGTCTCCACCGGGAAGGTGCGGCCCGACACCTCGACAATCGGCGCATCGTCGAAGTGCTTGGAAAAGCGCTCCAGGTCGATGGTGGCCGAGGTGATGATGACCTTGAGGTCCGGGCGACGCGGCAGCAGGGTTTTCAGATAACCCAGCAGGAAGTCGATGTTCAGGCTGCGTTCGTGGGCTTCGTCGACGATGATCGTGTCGTAGCGTTCGAGGTAGCGGTCGTTCTGGGTTTCGGCCAGCAGGATACCGTCGGTCATCAGCTTGATCAGGGTGTTGGAATCACTCTGGTCTTCAAACCGCACCTGATAACCCACCAGGGAACCCAGCGGCGTCGCCAACTCTTCCGCGACCCGGCTCGCCACGCTGCGCGCCGCAATCCGCCGCGGCTGGGTGTGGCCGATCAGGCCGTATTGGCCGCGGCCGATTTCCAGGCAGATTTTCGGCAACTGGGTGGTTTTACCCGAACCGGTCTCACCGGCAATGATCAGCACCTGATGCTTGAGCAACGCTTCCTTGATCTCGTCACGCTTGGCGGCGATCGGCAGGCTGTCGTCATAGCGAATCACCGGCAGGCTGGCGCGCCGCGCCGTCACCTGGGCGCAGGAGGCCTGCATCCGCGTCACCCACTGCGCAAGTTTTTCCTCATCGGGTTTCTTGCGCAGCTCAAGCAGCTGCCGCCGCAAGCGGTGGCGGTCGGCGAGCATGGCGTGATCGAGGTTTTTCAGCAGTTGGTCGATAGCGGGCGCTTGGTCAGTCATCAGGTACGCAAAGGTCGTCTATGTAGGCAGGGGGCGGATTGTCGCAGAAAAGCGCCGCCGCGCGCTCCCCTCATTCATTGTCCAGGCCCTTGCGCCGGTAAGGAAACACATCGATTACCTTGCCGGCGCGAATCGCCTCTTGCAGGCCTTTCCAGTAGTCGGCGTTGTACAGCTCGCCGTGCAGTTCGTCGAACAGGCGGCGCTGGCCGGAATCAGCAAACAGGAATGGCGGAAACTCCTCGGGAAACACGTCCAGCGGACCGATGGAATACCAGGGCTCGGAGGCCATTTCATCTTCCGGGGTACGCGGCGCCGGGATGTGGCGGAAGTTGGCCTCGGTCAGGAAACAGATTTCGTCATAGTCGTAGAACACCACGCGACCGTGGCGGGTGACGCCAAAATTCTTCAGCAGCATGTCGCCCGGGAAAATATTCGCCGCCGCCAGTTGCTTGATCGCCAGGCCGTAGTCTTCCAGGGCTTCGCGCACCTGGGCTTCGTTGGCGTTTTCCAGGTAGAGGTTCAGCGGGGTCATGCGCCGCTCGGTCCAGCAGTGGCGGATCAGTACCGTATCGCCTTCGACTTCGACGGTACCGGCGGCGACTTCCAGCAGTTCGGCCAGGCATTCAGGCTCGAATTTGCTCAACGGAAAACGGAAGTCGGCGAACTCCTGGGTGTCGGCCATGCGCCCTACCCGGTCGACACTTTTCACCAACCGGTACTTCTCGATCACGGTGGCGCGGTTGACGTTTTTCGACGGTGAAAACCGGTCCTTGATGATCTTGAACACGGTATTGAAGCCCGGCAGGGTAAACACGCTCATGACCATGCCGCGCACGCCCGGCGCCATGATGAACTGGTCATCGGTGGTGGCAAGGTGGTTGATCAGCGCCCGGTAGAATTCGGATTTGCCGTGTTTGTAGAAGCCGATGGAGGTGTACAACTCGGCGATGTGCTTGCCCGGCAGGATGCGCTTGAGGAAGCCGATAAACTCCGCCGGCACCGGCACGTCCACCATGAAATAGGAGCGGGTGAACGAGAAGATGATCGACACATCGGCCTCGTCGGTGATCAGCGCGTCGATCTGGATGCCGCGCCCTTCCCGATGCAGCAGCGGGATCACCAGCGGCCACTGTTCGTCGCGGGTGTAGATGCGCCCTACGAGGTACGCGCCTTTGTTGCGGTACAGCACCGAGGAAAACAGTTCGACGTTGAGGTCCGGGTCCTTGCACACCCAGTCCGGCAGGTTTTCGCGCAATTGCGCCTCCAGGCGGCGCAGGTCGGCGGGCAAGTCGGCGTAGGGTTCGCTGAAGCTGTAGTCGGCGAAAATCTGCTCCAGCATGCCCGCCAGCTTGCCGCCCGGCTTGTAGGTGCGGGTTTGCGCCGCCCGGGCGCGGCGCAGGCTGGGCCGGGTGGTGTGGATGAACATGCAGCCATCGCTGATCAGGTCATGGCTGAACAGGCCGCAAAACGTCGAATTGTACCAGGTCTCGGACAGCTCATCGTCAAACCGCAGGTCGATCAGGCTGATGTAGGCACTTTTCACCAGCGGCCAGGCGGCAATGTCGAGCAACACGGCTTCATCGAAAGCCGCGCGCAGCCGCGCCGTGACTTCGCTGACCTTCTCTTCGTAAAGATTGATGCGCGCAGCCGATGCCGCCTGCCCTTGCTGCCACTGCGCCTTTTCAAAGCGCTCCCGGGCGCCGTCGGTGATCTGGCGGAAGTGCTCGCGGTAGTCGTCGAAGCCGTCGAGGATCATCTGCGCAATGTCGAGGGCGGGCGTTGGCTGCGGCATTCGGGAAACCTCTGCGGGCATTTGGAGTGAGCTGAGCTTAGCCAGTGTGCGGGAACAGGAGAAGGATCATTTTTCATTCAGACTTGTACAAGATTGTTCATTTCGTACATTTATTTACTCTTTATTTAATTCGACTAACTGGTCAACAAAAAACCCGCGCGTCACCCTCCCCGCATTAAACGTTTCATCTACAGGCCTTGTGTGACGTGGCCTGCCTGTGCGAGCCGGGGTAAATAAGAGTCTTTGCTCTACTGCTCCGTTACTGGTGGCTTCTCGACCATTGGATCCAACGTAAGGGAAACCCTGACTACCCTAGCTAGTGGCACTTTGCTATATAGCGCGCCCTCTCCCACCTAACAAGGTCAGAAGACCGATCCGGGATCAGGTTCTAACCGCCAAAGGAGCATTGAGATGTCATTGAGGAATATGGGGATCGGCCTGCGCGCCAGTCTGAGTTTTGGGGTTTTGGCCAGCCTGTTGATCGTGGTCGGCCTGTTTGGTTTAGGCCAGATGGCCAAGCTGCGGGAAAGCGCACTGATCATCGAAGAGGCGTGGATGCCGAGTATTGAAAACATTCACGACAGCGCCGCCTACGTCGCCAGCATCCGTCTGGAAGCGTTGCGCTTGCTCACCACCGATGAGTCCCGGGTGCGTGACAACAGCAAAAACCTGATCACCCGCCAGCGTGGCGACCTTGAAGAACTGCTGAACCGTCACGAAACCCTGCTGAGCAACGAGCAGGAACGCGACCTGCTCAAACAGTTGAAAGCCAACGTTGCGAGCTATATGACGATCGTCGGCCAGATGATTCAACTGGTCGACCAGGACCAGCAGCAAAACGCCATGGACCTGCTCAACAGCCGCCTCGCCCCCCAAGGCATGGTCCTCAACAAAAGCCTGGAAGACATGATCACCTTCAACCAAAAAGGTGTGGAAGACGCCGCAACATCGGCGGCGCAGATGTACACCAGCGCCCAATGGGTGGTCGGCACCATCATCGTCACCGCCCTGATGGCAACTTTGCTGCTGGCCTGGCTGCTGACCCGCAGCATCACCGCGCCCATTGGCCAGGCACTGACAGTGGCCCGCACCATCGCCTCCGGCGATCTGAGCCGGCCGATCGTCGTGGAGGGCAAGGATGAGCCGGCGCAACTGCTCACCGCGCTGGCCACCATGCAGGCCAACCTGCAGGAAACCATCCGTGGCATCAGCGAATCGTCGCAGCAGTTGGCCTCGGCGGCGGAAGAGATGAGTTCGGTAATGGAGCAGAGCACCCGCGGCCTGCAAGCGCAGAACGACGAGATCGAACAGGCTGCCACCGCCGTGACGCAGATGAGCGCGGCAGTCGATGAAGTGGCGGGCAATGCGGTTTCCAGCGCCGAAGCCTCCAAGGCCTCCGACGAAGACAGCAAGCACGGTCACTACCAGATCAGCGAAACCATCAGCTCGATCCAGAACCTGGTGGACGAAGTCCTCGGTGCCTCGACCAAGGCCGAGGGCCTGGCGGCGCAGGCCCAGGACATCAGCAAGGTGCTTGAAGTGATTCGCGGGATTGCCGGGCAGACCAACCTGCTGGCACTCAACGCGGCGATTGAGGCGGCCCGCGCGGGCGAGGCCGGTCGTGGTTTTGCCGTGGTGGCTGACGAAGTGCGCTCCCTGGCACAACGCACCCAGGACTCCACCGAAGAAATCGAGCAGATGATCAACGGTATCCAGCAAGGTACCCAGGACACCGTCGGCGCCCTGAACAGCAGCGCCGAACACGCCGGCCAGACCTTGCAGCGGGCCAACAGCGCCGGCAGTGCACTGGAGAAAATCACGGCGGCGATCTCGCAGATCAGCCAGCGCAACCTGGTGATCGCCAGCGCCGCCGAGCAGCAAGCGTTGGTGGCCCGTGAGGTGGACCGCAGCCTGGTGAACATCCGGGACCTGTCGACGCAAACCGCCGCCGGTGCCACCCAGACCTCGGCGGCCAGCCAGGAACTGTCGCGGCTGGCGGTGGACCTCAATGGCTTGGTGACGCGTTTCGTACTGTAAAACATGTATTAGCGATTGTGTCAGACAGGTCGGTGGGCAACACTTCCGCCCTTATCAAACTGGAGTTCCTCCGTGAGACCTGTCGACACCCTGCACCTGTTGGTGCTGGCCGCTATCTGGGGCGCGAGTTTTTTGTTCATGCGAATTATCGCGCCGGAAATCGGCACCCTTCCTACCGCGTTTTTCCGGGTGTCGATTGCCGCCACCGGCCTGCTGGTGATCCTCGCCATGATGCGGGTGAGTTGGGATTTCCAGGGCAAGTTCAAGACGGTCCTGTTGCTCGGGGTGATCAACTCGGGCATTCCCGCAACCATGTATTCAGTGGCGGCCCAAGTGCTGCCGGCCGGTTACTCGGCGATCTTCAATGCCACGACGCCACTGATGGGCGTGCTGATTGGCGGGTTGTTTTTCAGTGAGCGCCTCACGCCGTCGAAAATCGCCGGGGTATGCCTGGGCCTGTTCGGCGTTGGCATCCTGACCCGCGCCGGGCCGGTGGCCTTCGACATGGAATTGCTGATGGGTGCGCTGGCATGCCTGTTGGCGACCACCTGCTATGGCTTTGCCGGCTTTTTGGCACGCCGCTGGCTCGATCAACAGGGCGGGCTGGACAGTCGCCTGGCGGCCCTGGGCAGCATGCTCGGGGCCACGCTGTTCCTGTTTCCACTGTTTGCCTGGAGTGCCATCAGCCATCCACCGGTCAGCTGGGGTGGCTGGCCTGTTTGGTTGTCGCTGCTGGGGTTGGGGCTGGTATGCACGGCGTTTGCCTACATCCTGTACTTCCGCTTGCTGACGTCCATCGGCCCGGTGAAGTCGATGACCGTGACCTTCATGATTCCGCCATTCGGGGTGTTGTGGGGCGCGTTGCTGCTGGATGAGCCGTTGTCCATGGCGCATCTGTATGGCGGGTTGTTGATTGCGGGGGCGTTGTGGCTGGTGCTTCGGCCGGGGAAATTGGCCAGCAAGCTGTAGGAGCTTTTTGGCTCCTACAGCATTGGGTTTATCAGCCCTTACGGAACACAAAAGCCAATCCGACGATGATCAAGCCCATCCCCAGCAAGCTCAACATTGCCAGCTTGTTGCCGAAGATCAGGTAGTCCATCACCGCCGTCACCGCGGGCACCAGGTAGAACAAGCTGGTGACATTCACCAGGTTGCCCCGGGCAATCAGCCGGTACAGCAACAGCGTCGCCAGCAACGACACCACCAGCCCCATCCACAGCACCGGCACGAAAAAGCCGGTGTTGTGTTCAAAGTGGAACGGCTGGAACGGCACAAACACCGAGCACAACAGCAAGCCTGCCAGGTATTGCACAGGCAGCGTGCCCAACGGGTTATCGGTGATGCGCTTCTGCATGATCGAACCAAAGGTCATGCTGGCCAGGGCCAACAGGCCAAAAAGCATGCCTGCCAGGGACATGCCGGACATCCCGATGCCCTGGTACACCACCATGATCAACCCCGCCAATCCCAGCGCGAGGCCGAACATCCGGCTCCAGGAGCGCCGGCGCTCCATCAACACCACGGTCAGGATCGGCTGCACGCCCATGATGGTTGCCATCATGCCGGGCGTGACTTTGAGGTCCAGGGCCAGCAGATAGAAAATCTGGTAGGCCCCCAACAGCACCAGCCCGGTAGCCGCCGCGTAAAGCATCGGCTTGCCGGGACGCGGCAACTTCAGCTTGAGGATCGGTACCAGTATCACCAACCCCGCCAGGGCGATGGCGAAACGGATCAGCAGAAACGCAAAGGGTGAAGCGTGGGCCAGGCCCCATTTGGAGAAAATCGCCCCACTGCTCCACAGCAAGACAAACAGGCTCGTCGAGGCCGCCGCGGCCACGGATTGTTTCGAAAGAACAGACATGGATACCACCTGTGATCAGGCAAAAAGCCAACTCAGCAACAGCTGAAATTCAGTAGGTTTTTTCAGGCGGGCACAGGGGAACAGCCATCAGCTGATCAGCCCGAAATGCCAACACCCGGCGGTGATACGACTGCGTACACCGGCGTGCTACTGACAGGTGGGGGGTAGTGACTGATCTGCGCAGGCTGCTGGCTCCCGCACGGCACGACCGCAGCGTTGACCGCTGAATCGACTACCGCTATGCGCAGGGAAGCTGGCATGTGCTGATCTTTTATGGAGGGATGAACAAGGTGTCTGGAAACACCTGCGGCCGACTATAACCAGCTGGGGACATGCTTTGCAATAACTTCGCCCGCACAAATCCAGCGCATAAAAAAACCGCTCATCGGAGCGGTTTTTTCGAGCCTGCAAACGCCTTAACCAAACAACCAATACCCCAGCGCCGTCAGCACCACCACCGCCAGCACTGGCCGCAGGATGCGATAAGCCTTCGGATGCTTGCGCTTCCACTGCTTGACCACGCCACTGAAGCTGTCGCTGAAGCGCTTGCTCCAGGCATACGCCTGGTTGATCCCGCCAACGCGTTCGTCATCCAGGTTCTGCGGTGCGGTGGCGCGCCCCAGTTGCGCGCTGACCCAACGGTTGATGCGGGTCATAAGGCGGTTGCTCAGCGGGCGTTCGATGTCGCAGAACAGGATCACCCGGGTGTGCTCGGTTTCGTTCTTCACCCAGTGCACGTAGGTCTCGTCGAACATTACGTCTTCACCGTCGCGCCAGGCGTACACCTGGCCGTCGACGAAAATACGGCAGTCATCGGAGTTCGGCGTGGACAGCCCCAGGTGATAACGCAGCGAACCGGCAAACGGGTCGCGATGCGGGTTGAGGTGGCTGCCACCTGGCAACAGGGCGAACATCGCGCCCTTGACGTTGGGAATACTGCTGACCAGGGCCACGGTTTTCGGGCACAGCAGTTCAGCCGACGGCAACGGTTTGTCGTACCACTTGAGGTAGAAACGCTTCCAGCCCTTCTTGAAGAACGAGCCGAAACCGGCGTCGTTGTTCTTCTCCGCGGCGCGGATGTAGCCCTCGTCGAACAGGTGCATGGCCTCTTCGCGAATCACTTCCCAGTTGTCCTTGAGCACGTCCAGCTCCGGGAACTTGCTGCGGTCCAGGTACGGCTTGGACGGCACGGCGGAGAAGATGTACATCAAGGCGTTGTACGGGGCGAACAGCGCTGAATGGTTGACGAACTGACGCAACATCGGCAAACGGGCCTTGCCACGCAAATGCACATACAGCGTGCTGCCGATAAACAGCAGCAACACCGACAGTTTGGCGGCCAAAGAAAAGGTCATGCAGCAACTCCTGGAAATAGGCGTCTGGCCATTAGCCTCCCGTTACGGGGAAACCAGACGTAGCAGCCGGCCATGATAAACACTCCGGGCCTCGGGAAAAACCCGCGCACTCCAACAATCAGCATCTAGCGGTGCGCGATAACGGGCCAATTATGCATAAGGGCCACGCCATCGCGCTGATTTGAATCAAGCCTGGTTTTCCTGATCGGTGAACAAATCGGCGAACAGCATGCTCGACAGGTAGCGTTCACCGGAGTCCGGCAGCACCACGACGATGGTCTTGCCCTGCATTTCCGGCTTCTGCGCCAGGCGCACCGCCACGGCCATCGCCGCGCCGCAGGAGATACCACACAGAATCCCCTCCTCCTGCATCAGGCGCAACGCCATGGCCTTGGATTCTTCGTCGCTGACCAGTTCGACCCGGTCGACCATCGACAGGTCGAGGTTCTTCGGCACAAAACCGGCGCCGATACCCTGGATCTTGTGGGGGCTGGGCTTGATCTCTTCACCGGCCAGCGCCTGGGTAATCACCGGCGAACTGATCGGCTCCACCGCCACCGACAGGATCGGCTTGCCCTGGATGTTCTTGATATAGCGCGACACCCCGGTGATGGTGCCGCCAGTGCCCACGCCCGCTACCAGCACGTCCACCGCGCCATCAGTGTCATTCCAGATTTCCGGACCGGTGGTTTTCTCGTGGATCGCCGGGTTGGCCGGGTTTTCGAACTGGGCCGGCATAAAGTACTTGGCCGGGTCGCTGGCAAGGATTTCGCCGGCTTTTTCAATCGCGCCCTTCATGCCCTTGGCCGGCTCGGTCAACACCAGTTCGGCGCCGAGGGCCTTGAGCACCTTGCGGCGCTCGATGCTCATGGAGGCGGGCATGGTCAGCAACAGCTTGTAACCACGGGCGGCGGCAACAAATGCCAGGCCGATCCCGGTGTTGCCGGAAGTCGGCTCGACAATGGTCATGCCCGGCTTGAGTTTGCCGCTGCCTTCGGCATCCCAGATCATGTTTGCGCCAATCCGGCACTTCACCGAATACCCCGGGTTACGCCCTTCGATCTTGGCCAGGATAGTCACGCCACGCGGCGCGATACGGTTGATCTGAACCAGGGGCGTGTTACCGATGGAGTGCGCGTTGTCTGCAAAAATGCGGCTCATGACGGGTCCTTAAGGCAATTTCAGGAAGGCCCCAAGGGTATGCCTCGTGCTGCAAGGCGTCCAGTCAAGCGAACGTCCGGCGGCGCCAGCAGTCAATCGCCTACACGGATGGAGAATTTTCCTATGAAACGTCGCTACAGTTGGCCGCTCTGGACCCTCGTCGGGGTCGTGGTACTGCTGGTCGTCCTGGATATCGCCCTGCCCTATCTGGTGCGCAATTACCTGAATGACAAACTCGCCGACATGGGCGATTACCGCGGCCAGGTCACCGATGTCGACCTCGCACTGTGGCGCGGCGCCTATCGGATCAACGGCTTGCAGATCGTCAAGGTCGACGGCAAGGTGCCGGTACCGTTCGTCAAGGCGCCGGTGATCGACCTGTCGGTCAGCTGGCATTCGCTGTGGTACGACCACGCAGTGGTGGCCGAGGCACAGTTCATCAAGCCGGAGCTGAACTTCGTCGACGGCGGCACCAACAAACAGGCGTCCCAGACCGGTCAGGGCACCGACTGGCGGGCACAACTGAGCAAACTGTTGCCGATCACCCTCAACGAGGTACGCATCGACGACGGAAAGATCGCGTTCCATAACTTCAGTTCGAAACCGCCGGTCAATATGTACGCGACCCAGGTCAACGCCAGCTTCTACAACCTGACCAACGTGGTGGATGTCAAAGGCCAGCGCGACGCACGTTTCGACGGCAAGGCGCTGTTTTTGGGCCAGGCGCCGCTGGAAGCCACGGCGACGTTCGACCCCTTGAGCAATTTCGAAAACTTCGAATTCCGCTTCCGGGCCCGGGATATCGAACTCAAGCGCATGAATGACTTCGCCTCGGCCTACGGCAAGTTCGACTTCAATGCCGGCACCGGCGACCTGGTGGTGGAAGCCCAGGCCGAAAAAGGCCAGTTGACCGGCTACATCAAGCCTTTGCTGCGCAATGTCGAAGTGTTCAACTGGCAGCAGGATGTCGAGAACAAGGACAAGGGCATCTTCCGGTCGATCTGGGAGGCGGTGGTTGGCGTCAGCGAAACCGTGCTGAAGAACCAGCAGAAAAACCAGTTCGCCACCCGCGTGGAGCTCAGCGGCAACGTGCACCAGCAAGATATCAGCGCGTTCCAGGCGTTTTTGCAGATTTTGCGCAATGGTTTTGTCCAGGCCTTCAACGCCCGCTATGAACAACCCAAGCCCTCGACAGATTGATCTTCAACGTGACTGCCCATTCAGAGACTGAATAGCCCGTCTGCGTTCACAGTCGCCGGGGCTGCGCGGTATAGTCGGGCCAAGCTGATTACTCGCCCGCTTCGGTCCTGCACCGTTCGGCGTCACGTTCGAGGATTGATAGATGAAGTTCGAAGGCACCCAGGCCTACGTTGCCACCGATGACCTGAAACTGGCCGTCAACGCCGCCATCACCTTGGAGCGGCCACTGCTGGTCAAGGGCGAACCGGGCACCGGCAAGACCATGCTCGCCGAGCAACTGGCCGAATCCTTTGGCGCCAAGCTGATCACCTGGCACATCAAGTCCACCACCAAGGCGCACCAGGGCCTGTACGAGTACGACGCGGTGAGCCGCCTGCGGGACTCGCAGCTGGGCGTGGACAAGGTGCACGACGTACGCAACTACCTGAAAAAGGGCAAGCTCTGGGAAGCCTTCGAGTCCGAGGAGCGGGTCATCCTGCTGATCGACGAAATCGACAAGGCCGACATCGAGTTCCCCAACGACCTGCTGCAAGAACTCGACAAGATGGAGTTCTACGTCTACGAAATCGACGAGACCATCAAGGCCAAGAAGCGCCCGATCATCATCATTACCTCCAACAACGAAAAAGAGCTGCCGGACGCGTTCCTGCGCCGCTGCTTTTTCCACTACATCGCCTTCCCGGACCGCACCACTCTGCAAAAGATCGTCGACGTGCACTACCCGGACATCAAGAAAGACCTGGTCAGCGAAGCCCTCGACGTATTCTTTGACGTGCGCAAAGTACCGGGCCTGAAGAAAAAACCGTCCACCTCCGAACTGGTGGACTGGCTGAAACTGCTGATGGCCGACAACATCGGCGAAGCGGTACTGCGCGAGCGCGACCCCACCAAGGCCATCCCGCCCCTGGCCGGTGCCCTGGTGAAGAACGAGCAGGACGTGCAGTTGCTGGAACGCCTGGCGTTCATGAGCCGTCGCGGTAACCGATAAGGGCGATTGCCATGCTGCTCAACCTGTTCAATGAAATGCGTGCAGCCAAGGTGCCGGTGTCGGTGCGTGAGCTGCTGGACCTGATCAACGCGCTGAAACAGCGCGTGACCTTCGCCGACATGGACGAGTTCTACTACCTGGCCCGGGCGATCCTGGTGAAGGACGAACGGCATTTCGACAAGTTCGACCGGGCCTTCGGCGCCTACTTCAACGGCCTGGAAAAACTCGACGATCACCTGCAGGCGCTGATCCCCGAAGACTGGCTGCGCAAGGAATTCGAACGCTCGCTGACCGACGAAGAGCGCGCACAGATCCAGTCCCTCGGCGGCCTCGACAAGCTCATCGAAGAATTCAAGAAACGTCTCGAAGAACAGAAAGAACGCCACGCCGGCGGCAACAAGTGGATCGGCACCGGCGGTACCAGCCCCTTCGGCTCTGGCGGCTTCAACCCCGAAGGCATACGCGTGGGGGATGCCGGCAAGCGCCAGGGCAAGGCGGTCAAGGTCTGGGACCAGCGCGAGTACAAGAACCTCGATGATTCGGTGGAACTGGGCACGCGCAACATCAAGATCGCCCTGCGCCGCCTGCGCAAGTTCGCACGCCAGGGTGCGGCGGAAGAGCTCGACATTGACGGCACCATCGACCATACGGCCCGCGATGCCGGGCTGCTGAATATCCAGATGCGCCCGGAGCGGCGCAACACCATCAAGCTGTTGCTGCTGTTCGACATCGGCGGCTCGATGGATGCCCATGTGAAGACTTGCGAAGAGTTGTTCTCGGCGTGCAAGACCGAGTTCAAGCACCTGGAGTATTTCTACTTCCACAATTTCATTTATGAATCGGTGTGGAAGAACAACATGCGCCGGGGCTCGGAACGCACCTCGACCCAGGATTTGCTGCACAAGTACGGTGCCGACTACAAAGTGATCTTTATCGGCGATGCGGCCATGGCGCCGTATGAAATCACCCAGGCCGGCGGCAGCGTCGAGCACTGGAATGAAGAGCCCGGGTATGTGTGGATGCAGCGGTTCATGGAGAAGTACAAGAAGCTGATCTGGATTAATCCGTACCCGAAAGATACCTGGGGCTATACGGCGTCCACCGGGATTGTCCGGGATTTGATCGAGGACCAGATGTTTCCGTTGACGTTGCGCGGGCTTGAGGAAGGGATGCGCTTTTTGTCGAAGTAAGTTGTTTCCCAGACAACCACGATCAAATGTGGGAGCGGGCTTGCTCGCGAAGGCGGTGTATCAGCCAATATATTCGGTGGCTGACACTGCGCTTTCGCGAGCAAGCCCGCTCCCACATTTTGTCCTGCGGCGGTCTTTAGTTTCTGGCAAGGTACTGCAAATACTCCACTTGCTGGCGATGCGCCGTTTCCTGCACCACCGGCGCCAACCTCACCTTCTCCCCCGGCAAGCACTGCGCCAGCCGCGCCAACGCCAATGGCGTCAACGCGCCCAATCGTGGGTAGCCGCCAATGGTCTGCCGGTCATTGAGCAACACAATCGGCTGCCCGTCCGGCGGCACCTGGATCGCCCCCAGCGGGATGCCTTCCGAGATCAGCGACGGCCCCTGATACTCCAGCGGCATGCCAAGCAAGCGCATGCCCATGCGGTCGGCACGGCTGTCGAGGGTCCACTCGCTGTTGAACACATCAAACAGACTCTGCCCGCCAAACTGACCGATCTGCGCCCCGAGGATCACCTCCAGTGGCGCCTTGGAATCCAGCTTCGGCAATTGCCCGGCGGACAACACCTGCATCGCACCGCCCACGCCCGAATAGGTCAATTGCGCACCTTCGGCCAGTGACCGGCCAAAGCCATCCAGCCCGCCCAGTTCTTCACGGCCCACCGTGGCGCAACTGCCCAGCACCTGCGGCGCATCAAACCCGCCCGGCGCTGCCAGGTAAGCCCGCGCACCGCTGAAAGGCTGAGTAAAACGCAAGCGCTGGCCCTTTTGCAGAATAAAGCTGCGCCCCGGGCTGATCGCGCGCTCGTCGACATACGCGCCCAAGTCCGCCCCGGCCAGCGCCAGCAGGCAATAGGCCTCGGCCTGCACGGTGAAGCCACCCAAGGTGATTTCCACCACCGGCGCATTCAGGGCATTGCCCAGCAACCAATTGGCCCACGACATCGACACCCAATCCAGCGCGCCGCCCTGGGTCACGCCCAAATGCCTGACGCCAAAACGTCCGGCGTCCTGCAACAGGCACAGCGGCGTGCTGGCCTCGATCAGCAAGCGGCTCATGCCTGCGCCTCCAACGGCGTGTCATCGCCACCCAGGTTGATGAATTCGCGATGGCTGACCGCTTCGTAACGCACGGTGTCCCCCGGCTGCATCAGGCTGTAGCCCTCGCGTTCACGGTCAAACAGCTTGGCCGGCGTGCGGCCAATCAGGTTCCAGCCGCCTGGCGAGACCACCGGATAAGCCGCCGTCTGCCGCTCGGCGATGCCCACGCTGCCCGCCGCCACCCGCTTGCGCGGGGTGTTGAGCCGCGGTGTCGCGAGCTGTTCATCCACCAGCCCCATAAAGGCAAACCCCGGGGCGAAGCCCAAGGCGAATACCTGGTACTCATGCTGGCTGTGACGGCGAATCACCTCCTCCACTGCCAGGCCACTGCGCTGCGCCAGCAACGCCAACTCCGGGCCGACACTCAGGTCATACCAGACCGGCAACACATGGCATCGCCCGCTGCCCTTGGGTTCGGGCTGCAATTCCTTGAGCGCCTGGTCGATCAACGCCCGTGCCTGGCCAGGGTCCAGCGCCAGCAGGTCGTAATGCACCATCAGGGTCGTGTAGGACGGCACCAGGTCCACCAGCGCCGGGCCAAAACCTTCGCGCAAACGGCGGGTGGCGGCGAGCATCCAGGGCATGTTGTCTTCGGCGATCAACTCAAACAGGCGCACCATCAGGCAGTCGATGGCCACCACTTCAATCCGTGGCTTCATGCTGGGGTCAACGCCTCGCGGATGCGCTGCACGGCAGCCACTGAGCTGGTGTTATCGCCATGCACGCACAAGGTATTGGCTTGCAGGTGCAACGGACTGCCATCACTGGCGACCAACTGTTCTCCCCGGGCGATGATCAAGGCCTGCTGGATGATCTTTTCCGGGTCATGATGCACCGCGCCCGGCAACTGGCGGGAGACCAGATGGCCGGCGCTGTCGTAGGCACGGTCGGCAAAGGCTTCGAACCACAGGGTCACGCCATATTCCTCACCCAAGGCCTGGGCGGCGCTGTTGTCACGGGTGGCCATCAGCATCAATGGCAGGCTGGCGTCGTAGGCCGCCACGGCCTGGATCACCGCACGCAATTGCGCAGGCTTGGCCATCATGTCGTTGTACATCGCGCCATGGGGTTTGACGTAGCTGACCCGCCCGCCCTGGGCCCGGCAAATACCGTCGAGGGCGCCGACCTGGTAGTGCAACAGGTCCTGGATTTCCTGCGGGGTGTAGGCCATGGAGCGGCGGCCGAAACCCTGCAGGTCCTGGTACGCCGGGTGCGCGCCCACCTGAACGCCATGCTCGAAGGCCAGGCTGACGGTCTTGCGCATGATGCTCGGGTCGCCGGCGTGGAAACCGCAGGCTACGTTGGCGCAATCAATGAACGGCATGACTTCGGCGTCCAGACCCAAGGTCCAGTTGCCAAAGCTTTCGCCGATGTCGCAGTTCAATAGCAGGCGGCTCACGGTAGGGCTCCTGTAGGCTTTATTTTTTTGTAGTGTGGGATCTTTTACCAAGATCTCGCAACGATGTTGTCCCGAGCCCCAACGACGCTTATCGTGAGACAGCTCGATTTTTGGCGGTTGCGGCACGCTGCGTCCAACTAATAAAAAACAATCCATGCATAAGAAAAGTTGATCCCATGAATTTGAAGTTCCTCGAAACCTTCGTCTGGGTGGCCAAGCTCAAGAGCTTTCGCCTCACGGCAGAGAAGCTGTTCACCACCCAGGCCTCGATCTCCAGCCGCATCGCCGTGCTGGAAAGCGAGTTGGGGGTGAAGCTGTTCCTGCGCGATTCCCGAGGTGTGAGCCTGACGCCGGAAGGCTTGAAGGTGCTCGATTATGCCGAGCAGATGATGGCCACCATGCAAGGGCTCAAGCAGTCCCTGGAAACCACCAGCAGCAAGGTCGGGCGTATCCGCATCGGAGTGATGGACACGGTGATCCACACCTGGCTGAGCGCGCTGGTGGCAGAACTGACGGACAACTTTCCGCGGGTAGAAATCGAGTTGGTCGCCGATACCGCGCTGAACCTCAGCGATCAGTTGCAAAAAGGCTTTCTCGACCTGATCCTGCAAACCGACCTGCTGCGCCAGGAAACCTTGCGCAGCCTGGAACTGGCCAGCCACCCCATGGGCTGGATCGTCGCCAGCCACTCGATCTACAACCGCGACTACGCGTCCCTCGCCGAACTGGCCCAGGAGCGCATCATCACCTACTCGAAAAACTCCTGTCCGCACCAGGACGTGCTCAGCCTGATGCAGGCTAACGGCGTATCCGCCCCACGGATGAACTGTGTGAACTCGGTGTCAGCGATCACCCGCCTGCTGCGGGACGGGTTCGGGATTGGTGCGTTCCCGCCCGTATTGGTCAGTGAAGAGCTGGCACGAGGTGAGTTGACCATGCTGCCCATGGAACAACGGCCGCCGAACCTGCAGGTGGTGGTGTCGTGGCGAGTGGGCGTGGAGTTGGTGGAGGAGATTGTGGCGCTGTGCCAGAGCGTGGTGCAGCAGTATGCGCAGAAGGTGGGCGAGGACTTGATGGTGTTGAGCAAACCCATGCCACTGAAGGAACCGATTTAAAACTGTGGGAGCGGGCTTGCGCGCGAATGCGGTGTGCCAGCCAACCCCTATGTCACTGACGCACCGCATTCGCGAGCAAGCCCGCTCCCACAATTTGACCGCGTCAGCCTTTAAAGCCCCTTGAGGTCCCGCTCTTCAATCGGTCGGCTCTGGCGCAGGCGCTTGCCGCCCAACACCACCCAGTCGATCAGGCGGAACAGGCACTCGATGCCGAACGACAACAACATCGCCCCGCCCAGGCCCCAGCCCATGGCTTCCGGGGTCAGCAACAGCATGTAGCTGTAGCCGTTCCAGGTTTCCTGGCGAATCGCCGGGTCGGCGGCCACCGCCACTTGCAGCGCGCGGATGTACCACGGGCCCTGCATCGCCTGGAACTGCTTATCCAGCGCTGCCTGGCGGTCGAGCAAGGTGCCCAGGCTGTTGGCATCGCTGCGAAACACCGGGTCGTCACTGGCACGGTAATGGGCCACCAGCGCCTGCAAGTCACCGTTGAAGAACTGTTGCGCCGTGGCATCGAAGCCGCGCAAGCCGGTCTGGGCTTCGATCAAGTGGGCTTCGACGCGCTTGGCGTAGTCGCTGATAAACCCCGGCACCTGCACACCGACCAACAGACCCACGGCAAACAACACCAGTCGCAAATAGCTGAGCAACATATTCGACGTCCTTATTCCGTTTTACCTTGGCTGACACATTCGCCGCGTCGCCACAGGCTCCACTGGCCCGGTTCGTAGCGGGTCCAGGTCTCGTTTTCGGTCAGGGGTTCGGTGGCAATTACCGTCACCACGTCATTGGGGGTGGTTTCGGCCTGAAAATCGACGATCACGTCGACATCTTTCAACCGTGCGGGGCCAAATGGCGCACGCCGGGTGATCTGTGCCAGTTTGGTCGAGCAATAGCAGAACAGCCAGTCACCGTCGCTCAGCAGGCAGTTGAACACGCCCTTGCTGCGGTATTCGCTGCAGGCGGCGATCAGGTCCGGCAGCACCTGTTCGATGTCCACCGGTTCCGGGAACGCTTCACGGACTCGGTTGAGCAAATCGCAGAACGCCGCTTCGCTGTCGGTATCGCCCACCGGGCGGTAGAACGTGGCGCGGGGGTTGAAGTCCGCCAGTTGACCGTTATGGGCAAAGCACCAGTTGCGGCCCCACAGTTCACGGACGAACGGATGGGTATTGGACAGGCACACCTTGCCCACATTGGCCTGGCGGATATGGCCAATCACCACTTCACTCTTGATGGGATAACGCTGCACCAGCAGCGCGACTTCCGATTCGCTGCTGGCCGCCGGGTCCTGGAACAACCGCAGGCCACGGCCCTCGTAGAAGGCGATGCCCCAACCGTCGCGGTGGGGCCCGGTACGTCCGCCGCGCTGCATCAGCCCGGTGAAGCTGAAGACGATATCGGTCGGTACGTTGGCACTCATGCCCAATAATTCACACATGCCAGGCTTCTCGATACAGGGCGTACAACGTTAAAGGCGCGGTTCGACCCGCATACCGCTGACAGGTGCCGGGCGACCGTAACGCTCATCGGCGAAGGGTTCGTCGTCATCCTCCGGCTCGGCGGCAGCGGCTGCCGCAGCGGCGGCCTTCTGCTCACGACGAACCCTGGCGGCACGCTCGATGGGCCAGCGGATCAGCACGAACACCAGGTACACGCCGAACGCGATCATGCAATACATGAACAGATCGGAGATCGCCCGCCAGGCGTTGTTGCCGACCTTGAGCACCAGGTCCAGGGCGGTGATGGCCACGGCCGGGGCGAACTGGGTCTTCACCGGGTCGACGATGGTCGGGCTGAACAGCAGCACCGCCACCAGCAACCGCAGCGGCTCGCGCAGCCAGCGCCACATCCAGCGGGTCATGGCAAACCACACCAACAGGCAACCCAGGGCTGCGAAGGCGTAGAGGCCCCAAGCGATCAGATAGTCGTTCTCGGTCATGGTGTCCATGGCAAGGTAGGCAAACAGGCCGCTATGATAACGGCTTTTCAGTGCCGAGGCTGCAATGCCGTCGGCCAACCGCCAGACAGAGAGTGATCCATGCCCCCATCGACCCACATCACTGCCGCCCCGATCGCCCGCAAGGCCCCAGGCACCGACCCGTATGCCTGGCTGCAAGCGCGTGACAGCGCCGAGGTGCTCGATTACCTCAAGGCGGAAAATGCCTGGCAAGAAGCACAATTGTCCGACCAGCAGGCGCTGCGCGAGACCCTGTTCGAGGAGATCAAGGGCCGCATTCTCGAAACCGACCTGTCCCTGCCCTCGCCCTGGGGCCCGTACCTGTATTACACCCGCACCACCGCCGGCGACGAATACGCCCGCCACTACCGCTGCCCGCGCCCGGCGGACGACAGCCAACAGGTCGACGAAAGCGCGGAAGAGCTGCTGCTGGACCCGAACGTACTGGCCAATGGCGGCTTTTTCTCCCTCGGCGCCTTCAGCATCAGCCCGGACCACCAGCGCCTGGCCTACAGCCTGGATACCAGCGGCGAAGAGATCTACACCCTCTACGTGAAGGAATTGGCCACCGGCAAGGTCAGCGAACTGGAGTTTGAAGACTGCGATGGCAGCATGACCTGGGCCAACGACAGCCTGACCCTGTTCTTCACCGAACTGGACGACACCCATCGCCCGCACAAGCTGTATCGCTATCGCCTGGACGGCACTGCCGCCGAAGAAGTGTTCCACGAGCCTGACGGACGTTTCTTCCTGCACTGCTACCGCTCCAGCTCCGAGCGTCAGTTGCTGCTGGCCCTGGGCAGCAAGACCACCAGCGAGATCTGGGCCCTGGACGCCGAAAAGCCGCAGCAGGCGTTTACCTGCATGGCGCCACGGGTCGAGGGCCATGAATATGACGTCGACCACGGCAAGCTGGACGACCAGTGGACCTGGTTTATCCGCAGCAACCGTGACGGCATCAACTTTGCGCTGTTCCAGGCGGCCGACACCGGCAGTGTGCCGACCCAGGACGACTGGCTGAACCTGATCCCCCACGACGACGCGGTAATGCTCGATGGCGTAAGCCTCAATGCCCGGGCCATGACCCTGAGCCTGCGGATCGGCGGCCTGCCGATCATCGAAGTGCACCCACAGGGGCAAGCCGCTTATCGCGTGGAGTTACCGGACGCGGCCTACAGCCTCTATGTGCAAAACAGCCTGGAATTTGCCAGCGACAAGATCCGCCTGCGCTATGAGGCGCTGAACCGCCCGGCCCAGGTTCGTCAGCTGGAACTGGCCGGCGGCGCACAACAAGTGCTCAAGGAAACCCCGGTGCTGGGTGTGTTCAACGCCGACGACTACGTCAGCCAACGCCTGTGGGCAACGTCGGCCGATGGCACTCAGGTGCCGATCAGTCTTGTCGTCCGACGCGATCAGTTGGGTAAGCCGACGCCCCTGTATCTGTACGGCTACGGCGCCTACGGCCACAGCCTCGACCCGTGGTTCTCCCACGCCCGCCTGAGTCTGCTGGACCGTGGCGTGGCCTTCGCCATTGCCCATGTACGCGGCGGTGGCGAACTGGGTGAGGCCTGGTATCGCGGCGGCAAGCAGGAGCACAAGCAAAACACCTTCAGCGACTTTATCGCGTGCGCCGAACACTTGATCGCCCAGGGCCTGACCACCTCCAAGCAACTGGCCATCAGCGGCGGCAGCGCCGGTGGCCTGTTGATCGGCGCGGTGCTCAATCAACGCCCGGAGCTGTTCCAGGCGGCGATTGCCGAAGTGCCGTTCGTCGATGTGCTCAACACCATGCTCGACCCCGAGTTGCCGCTGACCATCACCGAATACGACGAATGGGGTAACCCTGAAGAGCCGGAGGTGTATGAGCGGATCAAGGCCTACGCGCCGTACGAAAACGTCAGCGCCCAGGCCTACCCGGCGACGCTGGTGATCGCCGGCTACAACGACAGCCGCGTGCAGTACTGGGAAGCGGCGAAGTGGGTGGCCAAGCTGCGCGACACCAGGACCGACGACAACCTGTTGCTGCTCAAGACCGAACTGGGCGCTGGCCACGGCGGCATGAGTGGTCGTTACCAGGGATTACGTGACGTAGCACTCGAATATGCATTTGTTTTCAAGGCGCTGGGGCTGATTTAAGGAACTCCGCCTGGCGGGCCGGTCTGAACACTTGACCGCCGGGCGCGCCCTGCACGATTTATGGACAAAGACTGTAAGCCTCATGCCAGAACCGACCTTACTCAATAACGAAATCCGCGACATGCTGATGGATTGCGGCCTGTTCGACCCGTTGCTGCCGGAAGACTTCCACGTAGCGGCGGGCTATTTCAACATCAGCAGCATCGCCCGCGATGAGGTGATTTTCCTCGAGGGCGACGCGGGCACCTTCATGTGCATCATTCACTCAGGCCAGGTGGCGGTGCAGAAGACCAACCATGCAGGCCAGCGCCTGACTATCGCCACCTTGCGCAGCGGGCGGACCTTTGGCGAGATGGCTGTGCTGGACGGCGAGCGCCGCTCCGCCAGCTGTGTGGCGGCCAGCGATTGCGTGCTGTTGAACCTGGGCAAGGATTCCCTGGAAAAGATGCTCAACGATGCACCGAAAATCGCGGCCAAGATCATTCGTGCGATTGCTATCGCCCTGTCCAGGCGCCTGCGCATGGCGGACGGGCAATTGCTGTCCCAGCAGTTTTAGCCGCCTGGGGTCTTGGGCTTGATGTCGTTTTGCTGCAAGCCGGGGATCGTCTGGTCCTTCGGCGGCGCGGGCAGCACGATCGGCGCCAACAATGGCTCACCGCTGCCGGCCGCCTTTGGTGTCGCCGGTGGCGTGACTTGCGGGTAAGGCGTGGGCGTTGCAGTACCCGGTGAACCCGCCGTGGGCGCGGGGGTAATCGGCACGGTTTGCGACTCCTGAGCCTGGGCCACACCGCCAAGGGCGAGCGCGCTCCACACAATGACCGTTAGAATGCTGCACTTCATCGATGGCTCCATGGCCTGACCGTAAAGTCGTAAGGCTACTCCCAACCGCGCAAGAATGCCCTTCCCAATGAGATTTCCATGAAACGTTTCGTTCTGCTGGACACTACTCCGATCCCCGACAACGGCGGTGCCTTGTGCCTGTTCGAGTACGGTGAGGATTTTGTCATCAAGATTCAGGGCGGTGACGGTGGCCAGTTGATGAACACGCGCATGCACGGTTCCGAGGATGCGCTGGCGGAGATTCCGTGCCGCAAAGTCGCCGGTCGGCCCGGCTCCAGGGTGTTGATTGGCGGCCTGGGCATGGGCTTCACCCTGGCGGCAGCGCTCAAGCATTTGGGCAAGACTGCCGAAGTGGTGGTTGCCGAGCTGGTGCCCGGCGTGGTCGAGTGGAATCGCGGGCCCCTGGGGGAAAAGTCCGGCCGCCCGCTGCTGGACCCGCGCACCGTGATCCGTCTGGAAGACGTGGCCAAGGTGCTGCAGGCCGAGCCCCAGGGGTTTGACGCGATCATGCTGGACGTCGACAACGGCCCCGAAGGCCTGACGCAAAAAGCCAACAGCTGGCTGTATTCCGCCGGTGGCCTAAGCGCCTGCGCCAAGGCGCTACGGCCCAAGGGCGTGCTGGCGGTGTGGTCGGCCAGCGCCGACAAGCAGTTCAGCGACAAACTGCGCAAGGCCGGCTTCAAGGCCGAGGAAGTGCAAGTGTTTGCCCATGGCAACAAGGGCACGCGGCATACCATCTGGATTGCCGAGAAACTCAAGGGCTGAAACAGCCGCCTGAATTCACTGCGCGGGTCGTAGGTCAGATCGACCGGCGCAGTCGATTCAAATGCCTCAAGCCTTCCAGCACCAACACCACCACCGCCAGCCAGATCGGCAGGTAGGTCATCCATTGGCCCGGTTTGAGAGCGTCTCCCAGCATCAGCGACACGGCCACCAGCAGCACCGGTTCCGCGTAACTGAGCAAACCGAACAGGCTGAACGGCAACAGCCGGCTGGCCAGGATGTAGGAATAACCCGCCGCCGCGCTGACCAACCCCATGAGTGGCACCAGCCAATAGAGCGCCGGGCGCTGCGCCAGGGTCTCGTTGATGGGCTCACTACCGAGGACGAACCACAGCGCGACCGGAATCATCAGCATCATGTCTAGCCACAGCCCGCCGAGGTTGTCGGTGCCACAACGCCTGCGCAGCACGAAATACAGCGGATAACCGACGCACACCACCAGGGTGGTCCAGGAGAACCCGCCCGTGCGATACAGCTCGTTGGCCACGCCCACCGCCGCCAGCGCTGCGGCAATTTTTTGCAGATGGGAAAGGCGTTCGCCGTAAACGATGCGCCCGGTGATGACCATGGTCAGCGGTAACAGGAAATAGCCCAGCGATACATCCAGGCCGTGGCCATTGAGGGGCGCCCACATGAATATCCACAACTGCACACCCACCAGGGCACTGGTGAGCACGACACAAGGCAGCAATGCGGGTTTCTCCCGCAGACGCTTGTAGATCAACGGCACCCACTTCCAATCCCCGGACAGGCACAACAGCAACGTCATGAAGGGCAACGAGATGAGCATTCGCCAGCCAAATATCTGCTGGCCATTCAAGGGTTCAAGAAGGGAGGTAAAGAAATACAGCACACCAAACAGGAAGGAAGCGGAAACCG
This sequence comes from Pseudomonas sp. I8001, assembly GCF_013385345.1. Lineage (NCBI taxonomy): Bacteria > Pseudomonadati > Pseudomonadota > Gammaproteobacteria > Pseudomonadales > Pseudomonadaceae > Pseudomonas > Pseudomonas sp. I8001. Next base: position 122,663 of record NZ_JACAQC010000006.1, on the reverse strand, counting down.
CCAGAACAACGCCTTTAGACACAACAGCCTCTACAAAAAATTGCATGTATTCAATTGAAGCAGGCCGTTGCATTCACGCAGTGTGAATGTCAGTGAGATGAACATCAGAAGTTTATTAACGGGCACCATAAGCTTACAACTTGCACGGGACACTTATCCCGAATCTTCAAGTTATAACAACAGGGTAACGCGTCGATCTTTTATTATTTGCACGACGATCATCAGACACTTCAACCACCCGACTTCGGTTATTGGAAGCAGTACGCTCTGGATGAGCGCTTCTGATTTGAAACGCCACAACGCCAACCACGGGGGTTGATATCGTGAAAGGAAAGCCCGGCTTGCGGGAAACTGACAGTCGCCAGGAAAGACCTGACGTATTGACTACCTGACGCCACCACAGAACACACTAACGGCAGTAGGCCAAGAGGCGCCACATTAAACAAACTGGCAAAGTTAGTCCAACACTTTATCACCCTGAAGCCAATTAAATGCCCCACGGCATTTAAATCAATATTTGCCGGATCTTTACTGTATATTAAGCCGTTATACGCCCGACAGAAACAGCACAGGGCCGCCCCTGCCGGTTCGTCACTTAGTTACTTCTACTGTCGATAACGTAGGGCACTTTCTTCTTGAACGTATCGTTCAGTTCTTTGCGGTCAAGTGACGTGAAGCCGCCCAACTGCCGGGCGCTGAAGCCGCTGTCCCCTACCGGTGCCTCGGGCGCCAGGCTGACCATGCGCTTGGCTACCGCCTCGATTGCCTTTTCATACCCGCCTTGCTTGTTCAGGTTGAACGCGCCGAGGTCAATCTGCGTGCGCAACCATCCTCCCCAGTAAAACTCCAGGAATTCCGGCACCACCTCACCAGAGGTCGGCTTGCCGTAGGACGCCTTGCGGGAGAAGTAAACCAGGCTGCGGAACATATCGTCGCCGAGGTCCTTGAAGCCCAGGTGTGCCGGAATTTGCTCAGGTGTGATGGTCTTGCCCTGGCCGTCCTTGAGCCAGACCTTGCGGCCCTGCTCCATGCGTTTCCAGAAAGTCGCCAGGTCGGGACTGTCGCTGAAGTTATCGGTGACCCGCACCCACATCTTCAGTTTGGCGCCGGCACCTGGCTGCTCCCACAAGGTACTGAACGAGTGGTGGCCGTCAGTGAGGTACAACTGGCCAGCGGGGCCGACCACCACGGTTTTCATGTCCGCCGGGTGAGCGCCTACCGGGTCTTTGCAGGTGAAGCTGCCCGGCTTATGCAGATCGGCATCTTCAGGCACCTTGTCGACACCGCCCTGGCCGTTGGTTTCACAGTATTCGTCGAACACTTTTTTGGGCGACTCGGCAAATACCCCCAGCTTGTAATGGATCTGATCAAAACCGATGACGGCCTGGGTCGGGTGGAGCTGCTCCAGCGCCACATCGATCACCTCGCCTGGCTGGGGCGTGGAAAACGCCTGGACCTGAACACTGACGGCGCACAACAGCAGCGCCCACAACCATGAATGCATCCGCATGAGTACCGCTCCTTATGAATTCAGTTCGTCGATACTACAAACAATCCCCCTCACCGGCATGACAGCGCCTGAAAAAGCCGGAGGTTTATTAGCCCGCAAGCAGCTAGAATCAACGCTATCCGTGATCCACTAAAAGACAGGAGCCATGATGAGCTCGACCAACCCGCCCTCCCACACCGCCAAGCTGGATCGCATCCTCGCCGATGCCCAGCGCGACCGGGAAATGGGCTACCGCGACAAAGCCCTGAAGATGTACCCCCACGTATGTGGCCGCTGCGCCCGTGAATTCGCCGGCAAGCGCCTGAGCGAACTGACCGTGCACCACCGCAACCACAACCATGACGACAACCCCCAGGACGGCTCCAACTGGGAGTTGCTGTGCCTGTATTGCCACGACAACGAACACTCGCGTTATACCGACCAGCAGTATTTCGGCGAAGGCTCCACCAGCAGCCCGACGATCGCCAAGGCGACGCACAACCCGTTTGCGGCGTTGGCCGGGTTGATGAAGAAAGACGACTGAGTATCTTCGCTGAATGTGACGGCCTCATCGCGGGCAAGCCCGGCTCCCACAAGGGATTGCATTCCAAATGTGGGAGCCGGGCTTGCCCGCGATAGCGATCGCCCAAGCAATGCATTAGCCCGAGGCCGTATAATCGCGGTTTTTCTCGAAGGCACCCTTTCCCGTGGGCAATAAACGCTACAGCTGCATCGGTCTGTACAACCCCAAATCCCCCGAAAACGTCGGCTCGGTGATGCGCGCCGCCGGCTGCTACGGCGTGGCCTCGGTGTTCTACACCGGCAAGCGCTATGAGCGGGCCCGGGACTTTATTACCGACACCAAGAAGGTCCACCACGACATTCCGCTGATCGGTATCGACGACCTGAAAAAGATCCTGCCCCTGGGCTGCATCCCCGTCGCCGTCGAGCTGGTGGAAGGCGCCCGCCCTCTCCCCGAATACACCCATCCGGACCGTGCGCTGTATATCTTCGGCCCGGAAGACGGCTCCCTCGACAAAGAGATTCGCGACTGGTGTGAAGACGTGATCTACATCCCGACCACCGGTTGCATGAACCTCGCCGCCACCGTCAACGTGGTGCTTTACGACCGTCTGGCCAAGGGCAACAACACCCGTTCGGGCCCCAAATACTGATTTTTTGGGAACATCCGCGGCCTGTGTGCAGTCAGCTGCATATCAATCAGCCCTTGTTGGAGACAGATCATGAGCGACAGCAAAACCCTGCGACCCGTTATCCGGTCCACCCCGTTCGAGCCCCAACCCACGCAAAACGTCCAGGGCTGGGAACGCATCGGCTCCCTGGCTGGCGGTGTGGTGATGATGGGCAAAGGCCTGCGCCGTGGCGGCTTTTTCGGTTTGATCCAGGTGGCGATTGGCGGCGTAGCGCTGGCACGCGGGATCAGCGGGCATAGCTCGGCGAAAGAGTTGCTGGAGCGCAGCCGCCAGGAAATGAACAGCGTGCGAACCAAGATCGAACGCGCCGGTGAGGAACTGAAAAACCTCAAGACCAAGGCTGAAGTGGCGGCTGAAAACGCCAGCAAAACTGTGGGTTAACACCGATCAAATGTGGGAGCGGGCTTGCTCGCGAAAGCGGAGTGTCAGTCACTGACTGTGTTTCTGATACACCGCTTTCGCGAGCAAGCCCGCTCCCACCTTGGTTTCAGTGCAGCAGTTTGGTATCGAGTACTACCGACGACTCGCCAATAATGCTCTCCCCCAGCTGCACAAATTCCTTGGTGCTGATGCTGTTCAGGCGCATCACCGCCTGGGTCAAATCATCCAGCGAACGCTTGTTGTGGGTTTTCACACGAATCTCGCGGTCCAGCTCCTGCAACAACACCACCGCTCGTGAGACGGTCGCGCTATTGGCGTGCTCGACCCGCAGGGTGGTCACGTCCTTGCCTTCGTTGGCCAGCCGGGCCTGCAGGGCGGCATAACGATCGTCGCTGATCCCCCCTGCGCGGCGCATCAGTTCAATGGCGTAGTACTGCGCCAAGCCCTCGCTGATCCAGTCGCTGCCCTGGTGGTCGTTGAAGCGGCCGATAGCCTGCACCACTTCACGGATCAACGGGCTGCTGCCGTTCTCGCTGACCAACGGCGTTCGGCTGTTGAGGTAAATCGAGTCCCGCGCCGAATACGCACCGCGCCTCATCGGGTCACTGGCGCCCACCACCAGCAATTTCGCCGGGTGCCGTGGGAATGCCGCTTGCACTTGCGGCCAGACAAACGTCAGCAAGGTCAGCACATCCATGCGATGCATGCCTTGCCCTTTGGGCGACGCCACGGTGATTTCGGTTTCCCCCAGGCGCATCCTGCGACTGCCCAGCGTACCCGCGAGCATCCAGCCGGTGGGCCGGTCAAACAGGCGGGAAACGTTATCGATGCGGAATTTGTTCTTGCCGATGCGCGGCCAGGACGTCTCGACGCTTTTCCAGCCGGCAGGCAGTTCAAACACCAGGCGCGACACCAGTTCAATGCCGTCCTGTTGATCCAGACGTGCAGTGGGCACCAGGTCTTCGCCGCGAAACAGCGCCCAACTCGGGGTCATCCGCGCTTCGTAGACGCCTTTCTTGCGGGCGTGGGTGAGGCGTACACGGTAGGTCAGGCTGGCCTTGTCGGCACTCGGTTGCCACAGGCCGCGGCTGTCACCCGGGGTATTGCCCGGCAACACTTGCCACTGGCCATCGGCCTTGAAGTCGCTGTAGTCGCCGTCGCGGCCCAGGTCAAAGTTGAGGCTGCGCACCGCCGAGCCCTGGGACAGGCTCAGGCGCACTTCTGCCTGATCACTTTGGGGCAACAGCTTGACGTAATAGTCCAGGTCAACTTTCTTCGCTGCCCACGCCGGCGCACTCAATACCAACAACAGCAGGCTCGCCGCCAGCCTGGCTCCAACCGTCATACACACTCCTTCTCAGCCTGCACGAAAAATCAGGTAATCCTCCCAGTCATCCTCGGGCACGCTGCCTTCGCTGAGCATGCGCCCGGACTGGGAAATGCGTTCCTGGTGCACAGCGTCGCGATCGCCGCAGACCAGGTGGTGCCACAGCGGCAAATCCTTGCGCTCGCTGACCAGCCGGTAACCGCAGGTGGGCGGCAGCCATTTGAACTGGTCGGCCTGGCCCGGAGTGAGCTGGATGCAATCGGGCACCGAGGCGCGACGGTTGGGGTAATCGGTGCACTGGCAGGTTTTCAGGTCCAGCAGTTTGCAGGCGATGCGCGTGTAGTAGACGCTGTTGTCGTCTTCATCCTCGAGCTTTTGCAGGCAGCACAGGCCGCAGCCGTCGCACAACGACTCCCACTCATCCTGGTCGAGTTGTTCGAGGGTTTTGCGGATCCAGAAAGGTTCGACTTTGGCGGCCATGGCTCTACATCAATATCGGTATGTTAAAAGGCCGCCAGTCTAGTGCCCATGGCCCCCGGGGCCAAGCGCTTACGACTGTCGGTAGAACAAGACTTGTCAGCCACCCGGCGGCGAAGTAGCTTTGAACCCCGGTTTTTCATCAGGATCAGCCCAATGAGCAGCAACCCACGCGTCGCCGACTATCCGATCCACCCACAATTCACCGACCGCTGGTCGCCGCGCGCCTTCACCGGCGAAAGCATCCCGGTGGACACCCTGTTGAGCTTCTTCGAAGCCGCGCGCTGGTCACCTTCGGCCTACAACTCGCAGCCATGGCGTTTTCTCTATGCGCGCCGCGACACGCCGAACTGGGAACGTTTCCTGGGCCTGCTGAACGAATTCAACCGTGGCTGGGCACAGCATGCCTCGGCCCTGGTGATCGTCGCGTCGAAGACGACTTTTGCCGTGCCTGGTGCCACCGAAGAAACCCCGGCCCTGTGGCACACCTTTGACACCGGCTCGGCCTGGGGCCACCTGGCGCTGCAAGCCAGCCTCAGCGGCTGGCACACCCACGGCATGGCCGGTTTCGACCAGGAACTGACCCGCAAGGAACTGAAGATTCCTGAAGGTTACGCCCTGCACGCTGCGGTGGCGATTGGCAAGCTCGGCGACAAATCGACCCTGGCCGACTACCTGCAAGCCCGGGAAACCCCGAGCCCGCGTCGTCCATTGAACGAGCTGGTGTCCGAAGGCGACTTCAACCACCAGGACTGAACACGCTCTGGCAGTCGTTGACGGTCACGTCAAAACCCTGCTGCTGCGATCACAGCAGGGTACACCCGCCAAAAGTGCAGCTACGCCTTGGCGATCAGCGCGTAATAGGCCCTGCGCAGCTCGTCTCGATCACGCTTGTACATATTGGCGAGAAACGGTGTCATGTCTTCAAGACCGTTTGCGTTCAAGTCCACTGGATAGATTTTATTATCCCTCGCTGAATACAGGAAATTACTTAACTGCAGATCGTTGTGGTAAAGATTTTTCTGTTCCATGCGCCGAAATGCGTCATCCAGTAAAAGCCTGGCCTCTGGGGGCAAACTTCCCCTTGCCAGGGTATTTACATCCACCCCGTCCAGCTTGCCCATTTTCAAATAACGGCGACCATTTTCAAATATCGTGGTTGCAAAGCCGTCACCGTAATAGCTGTTCAGGCACAGGGTCTCGTTATCGACAAAGTCGTCGGCAGAAGTCATGGATGAAGGGCCATAGTCCTTATAGACACTTTTCCCGTCGAGACTGTCGTAGATCGTCCCCTCACCGCCCCCGCCAATTTCCGGCCCCAGGTCTGATGCCACAGAAGGCGGGTTACCGCCGCGTGCCCCCAGGCGCTGCCATTGGTCCCCCTGCAGGTGCTGCACCAGCAGCGGCGTTTGCCGGTTGTTGTGATAAATCTGCCCCTGTACGGCACCGTCGGCGGTGCGAGTCACTTGCCGCACTTCGTAGACCGCAGTGTTGCCGGCAGTATCGGTATGGCGGATGTGGGACAAGTGACCGTCCGCCGCCACATAGATCCCCTGACTGTTGCGCGCAAGCCCGGCTATTTTCGATTCGGCCACGCTGTAGTCGCCAAGCAACCGGTTGTTCAGGGCGCTGCCCGGCTCGGCAGGCGTGGTGATGATCGCCCCATCCATCGCACTCGTTTTTGCGGTGAAGCCTTCAAGAGGGCTGCCGTAAGGCCGCATCCTGTCCACATCAAACGCATACCATCGACCGTTCTGGAGTACCGCGCCTCCATCAACGCTTTGCCCGGCGACCTTGAAGGTACCCGTCGCTGCTGCGTCATAGTGTTTACTGGCAGCCTTCAACAGGTCATAGCTGCCGCTCGCGCCCCTGAGCTTGTTGACCACCTCTGCACCCGTGGCGCGTACAAAGTTGGCGCCTTTGCCCAGCAACCGGGCACCGCCCGCGACCAGTTCGCTGAAGCCATCCAATGGGTTGAATGCTTCAATGGCAGCCACACCGATGACTTTTGCCACTTGAATGGCCTTGGCGGCGGCGCTCGCGACCTTGGCTCCCGCCTTCGTGACTTTCGCCGCCACACCCGCGCCCGCCGTGACAAAACCAAAGACATCCAGCGCCAGGTCACTGGCCCCTTCCACGTGGTTACCCCTGGAAAAATTCACGATGGCGGACCTGAGCGGAATCAGGTCAAGAAAAAAGTGGGTGACGTTCCACTCGGTTGCCATTTGTTTATCGAATGAGGTGACACCCCGGGCATAGGTTTTTATGTCATCACTGTCGAGATCAAGATGCTCAACAAAGGCATCGGCAATGTGCTGGGTTCGCGCACTGGAAAAACTGGGGGGCGGCGTTGACAAGCCGTCCTGGCTCTTTTGGCCAAGGGCAGCCTCGCTCACGGTCTTGGGCTTGAAGGGCTCCGTCTTGAACTCCTTGTTGGCCTGCCGCTCGCGTTTTGTTGTTAACTCCGAGGCCGGCACCGACTTGATTGCACCTGCGTTCAAATCAATTTCATAAACGGTGTTGCCATTTCTTCCGGTGGCCTTGATCCACAGTTTGTTTTCCGCGCCCTGCCGTTTTTTAGAGGTGAAGTCGAGGCCCAGTTCATAAGTGTTTTTCTGAAAAAACTCGAGCTTTGCAAACTCCAGGTTTTCCCGGTCAACCAAGGGCAGTGTTGCGACAAGGTGCCTGATGACGCTGCGAACCCCTTGCTGGCGAGAAGTGATTGCTTGTTCAAATTCTTCGTTGAAGATTTTGTTCACGCTGAAATCCAGGCTCTTGCCTTTGATTGCCTCGGCAATGCTCGGGTCCCTGGTTTCCCATGGGTATTGGCCAAGTCCGCTCATGGCGATGTCCAACAACGAGAAAAGCCCGCCGGGCGCCCGGTTCGGATCATAAAGTGGTTGGGCTGACGGTTGTTTCGAGTCAACGACCTTCAGTCGATTCTCTTCAAAAGGTACGTGTTCGCCAAACCGCTCCTTCAAATGGGCCAACGCAATGTCTTTACGGCTTGGAATCTCGGCTTCCAACAAACCGGTAGCCGCAAGCGTCGACTTCAGTTGTGCGTTGAATGCCGTCCTTGCACGGTCTATCTCATCGTCGCTGTAACGATCATCTGGCTGGCATGTGACGATCCCGTTGACCACGGCCCAGTCCACCAATGCCGCCTTTTGTGCATGTTCGGCGGCGGCTCGATTCGTCAGGATCGCGTTTTCCGCGCTGGACATGACTTGGGCAAAGGTCATGTGCGCCACCTTTCCGGGGAACTGCGCCTCTATGGCCGCCGCTGCGACCGCGAGGCTTACCCAGGCCGGGCTGCCGTAGGTCACGCGGTCGGGGATGTCCTTGATCAAAAACTCGGGGGCCTTTCGTGCCAGTAACAAATAGGCGCCGGCCTTGGCCATCTCGGGACTGGTCTTGTGATTTTCGTGCAGGTAAGTGCTCAGGCGCTCGAGCACTGTCGAAGCCGGCTTGCCCCAGTGGGCCTGTTGCGCGAGGTCGAAACCTGCCACACGGTTTCGGTGCGGCGCCGTAATGGACTCGGGATCCAGCAGCAGGTGGATTGCGCTCAGTGCGTATTCGTTCACGCTGGTCTCGGAGGCGGCGCCCCCAAGCTGGTCCTGTATGGCTTGCCCCAGTGCCTGCCCGCGGGTGGAGCTGACGAGGGTTTCGAGTGCCTTGGCAGGATCAGCCAATGCCTCGCCTGACAACGGCTGGTTCGCGTTCAGATATTCCAGTACACCCACGCTTGCGCCGATGTGCGGTGCGTTGGGGTTCTGGCTGCCATGGTCGGTAGCCGCCGCCAGTACCCTGCGCTGTTCAGCGGCGCTCATGGGAACAGGCCAGGACAACCCGCCGCCAAAATTGCCGAGCGGATGCTCCAGTGCCCTGTCACTCACCGCATGGGCATGACCGGTCAGCTGAAAATGATTGGTGGGCAACCCCAAGCCGATACTTCTGAGAAAGGTCTCTACCGTCGCCGCTTTACCCGCCTGGGTCGGGTAGGACGAGTCGGGGTGTATTTGCATCGGTGTCGTTTGCAGCGCGGCCAGCACCGCTTGAGGGCTGGCATTCACGCCAAGACGGCTGGCGATTTCGTTTAGCTTCTGGCCCAGTGTCCGCAGATTCTCGCGGTCGCCCAACGCCGCGGTGAGACCGGATTGCCGGGGGACTGGGGCGAGGGCCTGCGTATTGAGATCGGCCGTAGCACCCAGAGCAGAGGGCAATAGAGGGAGCGCCGCCGGCTCGGTAGAAAGCAGGGAAAGTTGCGAAGTTACCCGTGGAGGGAGAGACACAGTGCCAGCATTCAACATGAGAATGTACCCATCTGGAGAGGGGTACGAGCCTCACATACGGCCTGCGAAACGAACATCTGATTAGTGTTTGCAGAAATTTGTAAGCGCCCGGCAACACGCTTTGCCGGGCCTTCGCGCTGTCAGTAACCGCGCTCGAAACTCACTTCGCCGCGCAACGTTTCCTGCGCCTGGTACGCGCGCAAATTCTCGACAAATAATTGCACCATCATCCCCGGCGAAGTCGGCGCCGAGCTGTGGCCGGTCAACAGCAAGCCCCAGGCGGTCCAGAACGGATGGCGCTGTGGCAATGGCTCCTGACGGCAAACGTCAATCACCGCGCCGGCCAGATGACCTTCCTTCAATGCTTCCACCAGGTCCGCATCGACCACCGCCACACCGCGCCCGACGTTGATGAACAACCCGGTCGGCTTGAATTGCTTGAACAGCGCAGCATTGTACAAATCATGGGTGTTCGGTGTGTTGGGCAGCAGGTTGACCACGTAGTCCACCTCACCCACCAGGCGCGGCAACGCGTCGAGCCCGGCAACTTCGACAAACGGCGCCTGCTCACGGGCCTCACTGGCAATGCCGTACAGCTCAACGCCAAACGGCTGCAGGAATTGCGCAACGCTGCGGCCGATATCACCAGTACCGACGATCAGCACTTTGCGCCCCGCCAGGCTCTGGCCCATGCGGTTATCCCACTTGCGCTCGACCTGGCTGACCAGCCGCGCCAGCACTTCACGCTCATGGCCAAGCATGTAAGTCAGCACGTATTCGGCCATCACCTGGCCAAAAATGCCCACGGCGCGGGTCAGGCGGTAATCCCGCGGCAGGCCGTCGGCCAGCAGCGGCGTGATGCCGGCCCAGGTGGATTGCAGCCATTGTGGCTGGTGCCCCTGGCGCAGCAAGGTGGCCAGAAGATCCGGCTGGCCCAGCCACACCGGGCAATCGGCCGCCAGGCGCGACAATTCGGCGGAGTCGCCGCTGGTCATGACCTCAAGGTCCGGCGCCGCTTCGCGCAGCAGCCGGGCGTACAGCGGGTGATCGTGTTCAGCAATCAGAACGCGCATGGTTCAAACCTTTCAAAAACACTGCAGGCGGCCGCCGGTCCAGTTCACTGTACCGTGCGGCCGCCGCCAAAAATTGAATTCCATTGATGAATGTGCCCCGGACGGGGCACTGACCGATCACATCGGGTCATTGCGTCGCAGCAGCTCTTCGGGCAAGTGTTCGATGTACTCGTCCTCGGCCGGCGGCATTTGCAGGTGGTAACCCTGCTTTTCGAGGTTCTCCAGAACCACGGTGATGTCCTCGCGGGACAGCTTGCGCTCCGGGCTCAGCACCAGGTCGAAGGCGTGGTGCGGCTTGCCGAAGGCGGCCAGCAGACTTTCCGGCACACGCTCCAGTGCATCGCTTTTCAGCACGTAGAGGTACATCTCGTTTCGTTTGAGGCTGCGATAGATGGAGCAAATACGTTTCAAGGCTGTTCTCCGGCAGTGGCCAGGCTGTCCAGCAGCGCCTGGCCCATCAGTTCGCGGCGCCAGCCACGCAGCGAATCTGGCAATTGGTAAGGCCCCTCGGGGTAGCCGCTCTTGACCAGGGCTTCAAGGGTTTTCTTGCGCAGCATCAGTTCCGGCGCCATGTCCAGGCGTTCGGCCTCGGCCTGGCCCAGGGCGCGCAGTTGCTTGATCAGCGTGGCGGCGTCCACCGGCAATGGCTCGGCAACCGCCGGTGGCCACTGGTCCATGGGCACGCTGCCGGCGCGCTTGATCAGGCCCAGCAGGAACTCGCCGTCCTGGCGCACGGTGCGCGGGTGCATGTCTTCGATCTTGCCCAGCGCGGCGAGGTTATCCGGCTGGGATTTGGCCAGGGGCCATAACGAGTGCTCACGGATGATCCGGTTGCGCGGCAGGTCACGGGCACGGGCTTGCTGTTCGCGCCAGGCGCACAGTTCGCGCAATACGGCGAGCTGGGCACGGGAGAGTTTCCAGGCGAGCTTGGCGTCGCGATAAACCTCGTACGGGTCGACTTCGCGGCGCAGGTTGGCCACCAGTTCGGCACCGTCTTCCAGGACCCAGGCGTATTTGTCGTCGGAAAGCTTCGGGCGCAGGCGTGTGTAGACTTCTGCCAGGTGCACCGCGTCTTCGGCGGCGTAGCTGATTTGCGTCTCGGACAATGGCCGCTGCAACCAGTCGGAGCGGGTCTCGCCCTTGGGCAACTCGATATCGAGGACGGCTTGCACCAACCGCGAATAGCCCATGGAGAAGCCGAGGTTCAGGTAGGCCGCCGCCAGTTGCGTGTCGAACAACGGCACCGGCAGGCTGCCGGTCAGGCGCAGCAACACTTCCAGGTCTTCGCTGCAAGCGTGTACCACCTTGATCACCGCCGGGTTCTCCAGCAAGGCGGCCAGGGGTTGCCAGTTGTCGATGGTCAGGGGGTCGATCAGGTAAGCGCGCACGCCATCACCGATCTGGATCAGCCCGGCAATGGGATAAAAAGTGTCGACCCGCATGAATTCGGTGTCGAGGGCGACGAATGGCAACTGCTGCCATTCGGCGCAGTGCTGGCCGAGGCTATCGTTGTCGCAGATCCAGTGAATATCGATGGCCACACGGCTCTCCCTTGAAGAATGGCGCGCAGTATATATCGCGAAAGGGAGTTGCGAGCATTCGCAGTACAGCATCCGCCATGAAAACTCTTATAGGAGCTGAAGAATAGTCCGACAGTCGGTACTTATCCTCTCTTACGCAGGACATACACCCGCCACATGGCTGAGCCGGGCATGAACTCCTGTTGACCGAGGACCTTGAAACCCGCCAGGCGAAACTCCGCCTCCACTTGCGCCCGGTGGCTGGCAACTGCCGCCGGGCCAGGCTGCAACGCCCGGTAGCCGCTGTCGCTGTTGACCGAAACAATTACCGTGTCGCGGCTTACCCGATGAAACTCACCGAGCAGGGCCAGGCGCCCTTCTGCCGTTGGCACATGGCGAAACAACTCCAGGCAAAAAATGCAGTCCACCGCGTTGGCCGAAAGGCCGATGGAAAATGCCGAGCCCTGGAAGGTCTTGACCCGCTTGAGCAAGCCCGGCGCGTGATGGGTACGGGCGTGGTCGAGCATGTCCTGGGAGTTGTCCGACGCCAGGATCACCCGGTTGCTGTGCTCGGCCAGCACTGGCCAAAAGCGCCCGGAGCCGCACGCCAGGTCGAGGATCAGCCCTGGCTCGCCGGCGATCTTCAGCGCACGGCGCACCAATTGCTCATCGCGCCACAACCCCAGGCGCCGCAACAGCCCCGGCGGGCGCGTGTCGGCGCAGACCAGGGCATGCTGCTGGCCAGCGCGTTCGGCAAATTCAATCTCGATGGAAGACGGCGGTTGCGACGGCATCACACGACTCTGTTAATGGATCAGACATTCGCAGCTTAACCACCGTCTCGTGAAAAAAAGGTCGAAGGATTGTTCGCCGTTAATGCAGAACCAGTATCCAGCCCGCTGCCTGTCTGTTAACTGTCTGTGATCAGCGCCTTCATCTTCAGGCCTGGTGCAGATACCAGCGCCAATCCTGCTCGCCCACCTCGCCCATGAACTGACGGTATTCGGCCCGCTTGACCGCCAGGTACACGCCGAGGAATTCGCCGCCGAACGCCTCACGCGCCCAAACCGAGCCTTCAAGCGCACGCAAGGTGGTCAGCCAATCGGTGGGCAGCAACTCCTTGGCCTGGGCATAACCGTTGCCCTCCACCGGCGCGCCGGGGTCGCGCTGTTCGCGGATGCCCCGGTGGATACCGGCCAGAATCGCGGCCGCCGCGAGGTACGGGTTGGCGTCGGCGCCGCAGATACGGTGTTCGATATGCCGGGAAAACGCCGGCCCGCCGGGCACCCGCAGTGTGACGGTGCGGTTGTCCACGCCCCAGGTCGCGGCCAGCGGCGCGTAGCTGTTGGTCTGGAAGCGTCGATAGGAGTTGGCGTTGGGGCAGAACATCAGCAACGAGTCGAGCAAGGTGCTGAGCATGCCGCCCACCGCGTGGCGCAACAGCGGCGTGCCGTCGGGCGCTTCGCTGGCAAACAGGTTATTGCCGTCGCGGTCCGCCAGGCTGACGTGCATGTGCATGCCGGTGCCGGCCAGATCGTCGAACGGCTTGGCCATGAAACACGCGGTCATCCCGTGCTTGTGGGCTACGCCCTTGACCAGGCGCTTGTAACGCACCGCCTCGTCCATGGCTTGCAGGGCATCGCTGCGATGCTCCAGGGTGATTTCCACCTGGCCCGGGGCGTATTCGGAAATCGCCGTGCGCGCCGGGATACCCTGGAGTTTGCAGGCGCTGTAGAGGTCGGCGAGGAACGGTTCGATCTGCTCCAGCTCCCGCAGGCCGTAGACCTGGGTCGAGCGCGGGCGCCCGCCGTCGACATCCCGCGCCGGTTGCGGGCGGCCGTTGCTGTCGGGTTTCTGGTCGAGCAAATAGAACTCCAGCTCCGCCGCCATCACCGGGTAATAGCCGTCAGCCTTGAGGTCGTCAATCACCCTGGCCAGCAGGTGCCGGGGATCGGCCACGGTAGCGGGCATGCCTTCGGTGGGGTGCATGCTGACTTGCACTGCTGCCGTCGGGATCAGGCGCCACGGCATGCGCTGCAAACTGCCGCTGACCGGGTAAGCGCGGCAGTCGATATCACCGACTTCCCAGACCAGCCCGGAGTTCTCCACGTCGTCGCCATTGATGGTCAGGCCGAGGATGGTACTCGGCAGCGGCCGGCCACTTTCATAGACCGCCAGCAGTTCATCGCGGTGCAGCAGTTTGCCGCGAGGCACACCGTTGTTGTCGAGGATGAACAGCTCGAACATCTCGATATCCGGGTTCTGCTCAAGAAAGGACTGGGCTTCGTGCAGGGTGGCAAAGGGCGTGCTCATGGGCATTCTCATACGTTCGCGTCAGGCAGGCGCGCGGGCGCTGCCGGGCAGATGCGCGGGGCATCCATTCGGGCAAATCAACGTCGGAGAAAGGTGTCCGGTGGGCGTGCGTGGCGGCAGTGCCAGAGCGCCCAGAAGGCGAGTTCGGAAGGGAGGGCATCAGCGGTGACTCGACGACGATCCGGACGGCTGGACGCGGTGGCGCCTGGCGATGTCTCAGGGTGTGTGTCGGGGGAACCGTCCATGCGGGATTCACAGTAAAGAGATGCCGGGCAGCCTCACACGCGAGGTTAAGCCGTTAAATCCAGTCTTGATGGAGTTTGGTTGTGAAGTGGCTAAACATTTGCAAATAATGGCGGCCCTGCCCATGCCCAAGGACCCGACCGCATGAAAGCATTGCTGACCCTTTCCCTGCTGGCCGGCCTGTCTGCCCAGGCCCTGGCCGACAGCTCTGCGTCGCGCCTGGATGAAGTGCTCCAGCGCGGCGAAATGAGCGTCTGTACCACCGGCGACTACAAGCCCTACAGCTATTTACGCCCGGACGGCAGCTACGAAGGCATCGACATTTCGATGGCCCAGTCGCTGGCCAAGAGCCTTGGGGTGCAGGTGAAGTGGGTGCCGACCACCTGGAAAACCCTGATGCCGGACTTCCTGGCCCAGCGCTGTGATATTGCGGTGGGTGGTATTTCAGTGTCCCTGGAGCGGCAGAAAAAGGCGTTTTTCAGCCAGCCATTGGGCGTCGACGGCAAGATCCCGCTGGTGCGTTGCGCCGATGTGCAGCGCTATCAGACGGTGGAGCAGATCAACCAGCCGCAGGTACGCGTGATCGAGCCTGCGGGCGGCACCAATGAAGTATTTGCGCGGGCGCATTTGGGCAAGGCACAACTGACGCTGTTCCCGGATAACGTGACGATTTTCGAGGAACTGCTGGCGAACAAGGCGGACGTGATGATCACCGACGCCAGCGAGGCGCGGTATCAGCAGAAGCTCAAGCCGGGACTGTGCGCGGTGAATCCCGAGCGGTACATGCAGTACAGCGAGAAAGCGTTCCTGCTGCCCCGCGATGATGTCGCATGGAAGAGTTATGTGGACCAGTGGCTGCACTTGAGCACGGTGACCGGCGTGTACGACGGCATCATCAATCAGTGGCTGGCTGCGCCCTGACCAGCTCGACAAACGCCCTGCACGCAGCACTTCGATAGCCTCCCTTGCGGCTGAGCAACGCCGCCGTGCGTTGCGGCAACGGCGGGCTTAGCGGCACCGCCTGCAACCCCGGCTGCACCTGGGCAATCGCGCTGGGCAGGATGGTCGCCAACTGCGTATTTCGTACGATTTCGATAATCGCGCTGATGGAATTGGCCTCCATGGTGATCAGCGGTTTCACCGCCTGGCTGCGAAAATACTCATCGATATAGCGACGCGTGGCGAAGCCGGCATTCAGCAGCACCAACGGCTGCTGGAGCCACGACTGTCGATCAATGCCGGGATGACCGGCGCTCACCACTACGCTCAACGCCTCGACAAACACCCCTTCACACTCGATATCCGGCAAATGCTCGCCGGTAAAACCGATGCCGATATCCAGCAAATCCTCCGTCAGTGCCGCCTCCATGCGGTCCTGGGTCAGCTCCTCGACACTCACTGTAATCCCCGGATACAGCCCGTTAAATCGCGCCAGCAGCGGCCCGATCAGGTAGGCGGTAAATGTCGGCGTCATCGCCAGGCGCAAGCTGCCACGGCTCAGGTCCTGCACGTCATGCATGGCGCGGGTGCCGGCCTGCAGATCCTGCAAGGCCAGGCGCGCAAACCGCACATAGGCCTCGCCTGCATCGGTCAGGCTGACGCTTCTGCCGGAACGGTCCAGCAGTGGCGCACCGAGAGTGTCTTCCAGTTGCCGGATCTGCTGCGACAAGGTCGGCTGCGACACATGCAGCGCCTCCGCCGCCCGGGTGAAATTACGGTGCTCGGCAACGGCCAGCAGGTAGCGGATATGACGCAGCAACATGGAAGGCGCTCCAACTATAGGCATGACTTATAGAAACCATAATAAGCCGGTCTTGGACGCTATAGCTGAAAACTTCCATCCTTGCCCCATCAGCGACGCAAGGAGAACCACCATGCAAGATCTCATCGACGGCTTTCGCAAGTTCCAGGGTGAAGCCTTCACCCAACGCAGCGACCTGTTCAAACACCTGGCTACCACGCAAAACCCCGGCACGTTGTTCGTGTCTTGTTCCGACAGCCGCGTAGTCCCGGAACTGCTGACCCAGCAGGAACCCGGAGACCTGTTTGTGATCCGTAACGCCGGCAACATCGTCCCGTCCTACGGGCCGGAGCCTGGCGGCGTGTCGGCCACCGTCGAATACGCAGTGGCCGTTCTCGGCGTCAGCGACATCGTGATCTGCGGCCACTCCGACTGCGGTGCCATGACCGCGATCTCCACCTGCAAATGCCTCGACCACTTACCCGCCGTGGCCAACTGGCTGCGCCACGCCGAGTCGGCCAAGGTGATCAATGCCGCCCGCGCTCACGCATCGGATGCCGACCGGCTGAACTCGCTGGTACGGGAAAACGTGGTCGCCCAACTGGCCAACCTCAAGACCCACCCTTCCGTGGCCCTGGCCCTGGAACAAGGCCGGCTGAGCCTGCACGGCTGGGTCTACGACATCGAAAGCGGCGCCATCGACGCCCTGGATGGCCGCAGCGGGCGCTTCGTGTCGCTGCTCGACCACCCGGCCACCCGTGCCTACGCCGCCTGAACCTTATTCAAACCCAAGAGGACATCACCATGTTGCAATCCCAATTCGCCCAATCCCCACGCCTGGCCCTGGCCGACACCGTCATCGACATCAAGGCGCGCAAGAACCTGTCATGGCAGGACCTCACTGACGGCACCGGCCTGAGCCTGGCGTTCGTCACCGCTGCCCTGCTCGGCCAGCATCCGCTGCCCAAGGACGCTGCCGATGTGGTCTGCGACAAGCTTGGCCTCGACCAGGACGCCAGCCGCCTGCTGCAAACCGTGCCCCTGCGCGGCAGCTTTCCGGGCGGCGTGCCGACGGACCCGACCATGTACCGTTTCTATGAAATGCTGCAGGTCTACGGTTCGACCCTCAAGGCCCTGGTGCACGAACAATTTGGCGACGGCATCATCAGCGCGATCAACTTCAAGTTGGACATCAAGAAGGTCGAAGACCCGGACGGCGGCTCCCGCGCGGTGATCACCCTGGATGGCAAATACCTGCCGACCAAACCGTTCTGATTTGCCGGCAAACCGTCTACGCTCTTGGCACACCAACAAGATCGAGGGACGGGTAATGAAGGCAATGCTCCGAGCCACCTGGCTGCTGCTGTTATGTGTTGGCCAGGTGCACGCCGCCACCGCTGAGGAGGCGGATGCCCAAGCCGCCAAGGCCTTGCTGGAAAAGGCCTTGGCGTATTACCAGACGAACGGTGACAAGGCTTTTGCGGCGTTCAGCCGCCAGGGTGAATTCGTCGACCAGGACCGTTATGTGTTCGTGGTCAACACCAAGGGCGTGCTGCTGGCGAGTGGTGGGCCCTCTTCCGCGTTGATCGGGCGCGATGTTTCCGAGGTACTGGGGCCGGATTTGAACAAGTCGTTCAAGGAGGCGTTGGCGGTGCCGGAAGGCAGTGGCATCCAGCAGGCCGATTACCGGTGGCAGAACTGGAATGACGGCAAGGTGGAGCGCAAACATGTGTATTACCAGCGCGTCGGGCAGCGGATTTTGGCCGTTGGCTACTACCTGCCGCGGGCGACGCCGGAACATGCCAGAGCGCTGCGGAACAAAGCCGTCAAGGCGCTGGAGAAAGACCCGGTTGGAACGCTCAAGGCGATCAACGCCATGCAGGGTGGTTTTCTACAGGACGATTTGTATGTGTTTGTGGTTGACCTCGACACCCAGCGCTACGTGGCCCATGGCACGACTCCGCGGTTGGTGAATACGGATTTCAGCAAGATCAAGGATCCCGACGGGAAGCCGGTGGGTGAGCCGATCCTGGCGGTCATGGCCGAGCAGGATCAGGGGGAATACAAGTACCGCTGGAAAAATCCGGTGACCGGAAAGGTTGAGAACAAGCATGCGTATTTGCGCAAAACCGGACATTTCATGGTGGCTGTGGGGTATTACAGCCCGTGAAGGTCAGCTATTTAAATGCTGGAACGCAATCGAATGTGGGAGCGGGCTTGCTCGCGAATGCGGTGTATCAGCCAACCTATTTATCAACTGACAGACCGCATTCGCGAGCAAGCCCGCTCCCACATTTAATCTTCATTGGTCCAACTATTTGGCCTTGTCTTCCCGCCCCCGCAACACCCGATCAGGCATGGCAATCGCCGCCGCCAACCCCAACAACGACACCCCGGCACTGACCATCAGCAAATGCCTGAAGGTAATCAACAACTCCCCCCGCAAGGCATCCTGCGCCGGCCCAGGCGCCGCATTCAAGCCATCCAGCAGCACATTCCCCGAACTCCCTTCCGCGACCAGCGCCCCACTGGCCAGGTGCGCAAAACTGGAGTCCTGCAACAACGCCAGCAACAGCGCCGACATGCATGCCACCCCAACCGCACCGCCCAGGGAACGGAACAGGTTGGTGGTGCTGGTCGCCACCCCGATATCCCGCTGCTCCACCGAGTTCTGCGTACCCACCAGGGAAGTCGGAAACTGCATCCCGGCGGCAATCCCGCACAGCAACATAAACAGACTGGTGACCGCCACCGCCTGAGGCGCACTCAACGCCATGCCGAAAATCGCGATCGGGCTCAAGAAGGCGCCAATCAGGATCATCGGTTTATAACGCCCGGTCACCGAGGTCATGCGCCCGGCAAAATACGCCCCCATCGGCAAGCCCATCGCCAGCGGCAGCAAATGCAAGGCGGCACTGTCGGCACCGGAACCGGTGACGGTCTGGTAGCGCAGCGGCATCAGCACCGTCAGGGAAATCGCCTGGAAACTGGTAAAGAAAATCGTGCACCAGCACAACACCGCGCTGCGGTTGGCAAACAGGTGCATCGGCAACAAGGGCTCCCGCGCCCGACGCTCGTGCCACACAAACACCGTCAACGCCACCACGGCACAGACCAACAGCCCCAGCACTTCATCGTCGCGCCAATGATGGCCCTGGCCGATTTCGGTGATACCCAGCAACAGCGCCGTCAAACCGACGATCATCAGCACAGTGCCGAGGTAGTCGATCACCGGCTTGCGTTGCGGCACCGGCAGCCCCACCAGCGTGCGATGGGCCACCCACCAGGCGCCCGCGCCCAGCGGCAGGTTGATCAGGAACACCCAGCGCCACGACAGGTACTCGGTCATGTAGCCGCCCAACACCGGGCCGGCCACGCTCGCCACCGCGTACATGCTGCTGAAGTAACCCTGGTAGCGCCCGCGCTCACGGGGCGGAATAATGTCGCCGATAATCGCCTGGCTGACCGAAATCATCCCGCCAGCACCGATGCCCTGGAGGATCCGCGCCAGCACCAGTTGCTCCATGCTCTGGGCCATGCCGCAGAACAGTGACGCGAGGGTGAACAGCCCCATGCCGATCAGCATCATTGGCCGGCGCCCGTACAGGTCGCCGAGCTTGCCGTAGATCGGCACGGCCACGGTCATTGCCACCATGTAGCCGGAGATCACCCAGGCCAGCAGGTTGACGTCATGGAACTGGGCGGAAATCGCCGGCATGGAGACGGCGACGATGGTCTGGTCCAAAGCCCCGAGAAAGATCGCCATCATCAAGGCGACAAGGACACTGCGCACGGCGGGTGTGGCGGGCTGATTGAGGTTGGTCACGGCAGAACCTGCGAGCAAGGGCCCGCGGGAAAAGGAGGCCCACGGGAATGCTCGTCAGTGTACTAGATAGCTGACTATTCGATAGCCTCGTAAGGAAGTCCGACGTAATTTTCTGCAATGGTTTTACGCCCCGCCTCTGAGTCCACGAAATACTCCAATTCGCTCTGTGCAATGCGCTGGCTGAAGCCGTCTGCCTCAGGAAACTGATGCAACATCGAGGTCATCCACCAGGAAAACCGTTCGGCCTTCCAGATCCGCCGTAGGCAAATCTGCGAGTACTTCTCCAGCAATTCCACTCGGCCCTCGCGGTACACCTTGAGCAGGATATTGAACAAGGTACTGACATCGCTGGCCGCCAGGTTCAAACCCTTGGCGCCGGTGGGCGGCACAATGTGGGCGGCGTCGCCGAGCAGGAACAGGCGACCGTATTGCATCGGCTCCACCACAAAACTGCGCAGTGGCGCGATGCTCTTTTCGATGGACGGGCCGGTCACCAGTTGCTCGGTGAGTGAGCTGGGCAAGCGGGTTTTCAGTTCATCCCAAAAGCGTGCATCGGACCAGTCGTCCACCGACTCATCGGCCGGCACCTGCAAGTAATAACGGCTGCGGGTCGGTGAACGCATGCTGCACAGGGCAAAACCGCGTTCGTGCTTGGCGTACACCAGTTCATCGTGGATCGGCGGGGTGTCGGCGAGGATGCCCAGCCAGCCAAACGGATAGACCCGTTCAAAGACTTTCAATGCCTCGGTGGGAATCGACTGACGCGCCACACCGTGAAATCCATCGCAGCCAGCGATGTAGTCGCAGTCCAGCCGGTAATGCTCGCCTTTATGTTCGAAGCTCAGCCACGGCTCCGGGCTTTTCAGATCATGGGGCTGCACGTTGCCGGCTTCATACAACGTTGTCGCGCCGCTGGCCTGGCGCGCGGCCATCAGGTCGCGGGTGACTTCGGTTTGCCCGTAGATCATCACCGTCTTGCCGCCGGTCAGCGTCTTGAGGTCGATATGGGTCAGTTGCCCATTCAGCGCCAGCTCAAAGCCCTCATGCACCAGGCCTTCGGCATCCATCCGCGCACTCACGCCGGCCTGGCGCAGCAGGTCGACCATGCCTTGTTCCAGCACCCCGGCACGGATGCGCCCTTGCACGTAATCCGGCGTCTGGCGCTCAAGAATCAGGGTTTCGATCCCGGCGTTGTGCAACAGTTGACCGAGCAGCAGCCCCGAGGGACCGGCACCGATGATGGCGACTTGGGTTTTCAGCGTTTTCATTATTTTTATGGCCCGCAAGCTTCATCCGAACGTATCCGGTGAAAGAGTTGTCATTGAAGGTGTTGCTGGCATTTTTCACTTGAGTGCCCGGCATAAGAAGGTGAAAACTGAGCCCAAAGCTGCGCTTTTCGCCAATTGGGGCGATTACCGCACAACTCTCCCGAAGTATCGGATGAAGCCATGACCAAAACTGCCAGTGCCGCGATTCCAGTGTTCAAACTCTACGGTGAGAGCCAGCAATGGCCGACCCCGGATTTGTTGCACTGTGAAACCATCTCCCGGCGCAGCCGTGAGTACCAG
Organism: Pseudomonas sp. I8001; assembly: GCF_013385345.1. Lineage (NCBI taxonomy): Bacteria > Pseudomonadati > Pseudomonadota > Gammaproteobacteria > Pseudomonadales > Pseudomonadaceae > Pseudomonas > Pseudomonas sp. I8001. The sequence goes on along the minus strand of NZ_JACAQC010000006.1, from coordinate 101,199 downwards.
TGGGAAATCCAGCCCCACCGGCATGCGGACCTGTGCCAGTTGCTTTACGTGCACAAAGGCCAGGCACAACTGGAGATCGAGGGGCAGCGCAGCACCCTGAATGAATCGACGCTGCAGGTGCTGCCGCCGTTATGCGTGCATGGCTTTCGCTTTTCCGAAGACGTCGAGGGGTTTGTGGTCACCCTGGCCGCGCCGCTGATGGCGCACCTGCAGGGGCAACTGGGCGCGGCGCTGGATGGCCTGAATGCCCTGGGCAGCTACCCTGCCGGCAACGACAGTGACTACCTCAACAGCCTGTTTGCGCGCCTGCAGGAGGAATACGCCAGCGACCAACCGGCGCGGGACATGATGATGCACGCCCTGGTCAGCGTGCTGCTGGTGTGGATCAGCCGCCAGGCCATCCAGCGCCGCCATCCACGGGCACCGCGGGGCCGCGAATACTTCCGCCGGTTCACCCAGCTGGTAGAGCAACATTATCGCGAGCACCCAAAAATCGAAGACCTGGCCCACAAGCTCGGGATCTCGGTCTCACACCTGAACGGTACGTGTCGGGAGTTGGGCGGGCAGCCCGCGTTGCAGATCATGCACGACCGCCAGTTGCTGGAAGCCAAGCGCCTGCTGACCTACACCAGCATGACCATCAATGAAATGTCGGAGGTTTTGGGCTTTTCCGACCCGACCAACTTCTCACGGCTGTTTCGCCGACGCGTCGGGTTCTCCCCGAAGGCGTTTCGGGAGCAGTTGAAAGCCGACCAGGACGCTAGCGAAGCGAACTGAAGGCAGCCATGTGGCCAACGCATTGACCGTGATTGCAGCTGGAGGCGAAGCCCGGCTGCATGCGGGTCTGTTCGACGCGGTAGGCGGCAGTGCCATAGAGCGCGGTGGCGGCGGCGCACAGGGTGAAAATCATCAGGTACTTTCTTGTTTTGATCGACATGATGCTGACCTCTGATCCGATCAAGAAGGTGCTTTGATAAGCATAGGTCAGCTGGGGCAAGTCGCCATTATCGGGCGACATTCAACCTGTTTATGTCGGCTTAGAGACCGACGTCCCACACCGGCTCTTCCGGAAACCTCAATACCAGGAAATCCAGCAGGCTGCGCAGCGCCGCCGGCATATGCTTGCGCGAGGCGTACACCGCGTAGATGTTCATCTGCTGCGGCTCGGCCTCGGGCAACAAGCGGATCAACTCGCCACTGCGGATGTAGTCGCCCGCCTGATAACTCGGCAGCCGCGACACCCCTGCTCCCGCCAGCGTCACCCGCAATAAGGTACTGGCCTCGTTGGCGCTGATATTGCCCTGCACCGGCACCGACACCGGCTCGCCGTTCTCCATGAAGTGCCACAGGCTTTTGCCGAAGTAGGAGTGGGTCAGGCAATTGTGCCGGGCCAGGTCCTGTACCTGCCGCGGCTGCGGATGCTCCAGCAGGTAAGCGGGCGATGCGCAGATCACCGAACGGCACAGCGTGAGGCGGCGGGCGATCAGGTTGGGGTCCAGCTCGAAGCTGGTGCGGATCGCCAGGTCGATGCGCTCATCCACCAGGTTCACCGTGCGATCAAGCATCTGCATATCGATGTTGACCAGCGGGTAGCGCTTGACGTATTCGGCCATGGCATCGGCCAGCTGTGCCTGGCCGAACGAGGTGCTGACACTCAGGCGCAGCAGGCCGCGAGGCGCTTCGTCGGGTTCGCTGACGGCGGCCTGCATGTCGCTGCACAACTCCAGCATCTGCCGGCAACGGGGCAGGGTTTCGCTGCCGGCGGCGGTCAGGCTGAGCTTGCGGGTGGTGCGGTGCATCAGGCGCGCGCCGACCCAGTCTTCCAGCTCCGCCAGGTAGCGCGACACCACCGGGCGCGACAGGTCCAGATGGTCGGCTGCCGCCGACTGGCTGCCCAAGTCCACCACCGCGACAAACACCCGCATTGCTTGAAGACGATCCATGATTTGCCCGCTTTTAGAAACAAACTATGTCCAAGCATCGCATTTTTTGTAGCGTTTGGTGCAACTAAGCTCTGTCCACACCTTACCCATGACTGGAGCTGCACATGTTTGGATTCTCCCCGCTCAAGCGCGTGGCCCTGGCCGCCGCCTCCCTGGCCGCCGCCTCCCTGGCCTTCGCCGCGCACGCCGTGGCGGCCGACTTGACTCTGGACGCCTACAACCCGGGCGAAACCGCGATGATGCCGGTCACCTCGGTACTGGTCAGCGGCGACAAAGATGCGATCCTGGTGGACGCCCAATTCGGCAAGACCCAGGCCGAGCAACTGGTGCAAAAAATCCGCGCCAGCGGCAAGCGCCTGACTACCATCTACATCAGCCACGGCGACCCGGACTACTACTTCGGCCTCGATACCCTGACCGCCGCCTTCCCCCAGGCCAAAGTCCTGGCACCGCAGCCGGTGGTGGACCATATCAAGGCCACCGTTGAACACAAACTGGCGTTCTGGGGCCCGAAACTGGGCGCGGACAAGCCTGGCAAAGCCGTCATTCCCCAGGTGCTTGAGGGCCACAGCCTGACCCTCGAAGGCAAGCAGTTGGAGGTGATCGGCCTCGACGGCGCACAACCGGACCGCACCTTTGTGTGGATCCCGTCGATCAAGGCGGTGGTCGGTGGTGTAGTCGTCGCGGAAAACATTCATGTGTGGATGGCCGATACGCAGACCGCGAAGTCCCACACCGATTGGCTGGCCACCCTGCAACGTATCCAGGACTTGAAACCGCGCACGGTGATTCCGGGTCACTACCTGGGCACGCCGTCGCTCAAATCCGTGGCGTTCACCGCCGACTACATCAAGGCCTTTGACGAAGAAACCGCCAAGGCCAAGGACTCCGCCGCCCTGATTGCGGCGATGCAAAAGCGTTACCCGAACCTGGGTGACGAGAGCACCCTGGAACTGGGCGCCAAAGTCGCCAAGGGCGAAATGCAGTGGTGAGTTGATTCAACCCTTAACCGTACTGGAGAACGTCATGAGCAAGATCGCAATCATTGGTGCCACCGGTCGTGCCGGTAGCCAACTGCTGGAAGAAGCGCTGCGTCGCGGGCACACCGTCACGGCCATCGCACGTAATACCGACAAGATCGGCGCGCGCCCTGGCGTCACCGCCAAGCAAGTCGATGCGCTGGATGCCCAGGCGCTGGAACAGGCCATCCGCGGCAACGACGTGGTGATCAGCGCGGCGCACTTCGCCACCCTGCCTGCGGAAGCGGTGATCAACCCGGTGAAAAAAGCCGGCGTGAAGCGCCTGCTGGTGGTCGGCGGTGCCGGTTCGCTGTTGTTGCCGGGCGGCAGCCGAGTGATCGACAGCCCGGGCTTCCCCGAGGAATACAAAGCCGAAGCCAGCGCCGGCAGTGTTTTCCTCGATACCCTGCGCCAGGAAAAAGACCTGGACTGGACCTTCCTGTCACCTTCGGCGGAGTTCGTGGAGACCGCACGCACCGGCACATTCCGCCTGGGCCAGGATGAATTGCTGGTGAGCAGTGAAGGCCGCAGCTGGATCAGTTTTGCCGACTTTGCGATTGCGCTGATTGATGAAGTGGAAACACCGAAGCATTCACGCCAGCGGTTTACCATAGGTTACTGATCCCCCTACGCTCGATCGTTCCCACGCTCTGCGTGGGAATGCATCTTGTGACGCTCCGCGTCACGGCTCCTAGAGCGGACGCAGAGCGTCCAGGGCGGCATTCCCACGCAGAGCGCGGGAACGATCATTTATTAAGCCTGTGCCTGGCTCACCAGCCAATCCATAAGCTGCTCCAACCCCGCCGAGGGCTCAGTGCCCGGCGGGTACACCAGGTAATACCCCATCCCCGTCGGCACCCGTAGTTCAAACGGCGTGGCCAACCGCCCCGCCTTCAGGTCCTCGCCAATCAGCGCACTGTCACCAATTGCCACGCCCGAGCCTTGGGACGCCACCGTCATCGCCAGGTCCAGGGTTTCAAAATGATGCCCCTGGGCCAGATTGCTCAAGCGTGTATTCGCCGCTTTCAACCACAACGCCCAATCGCGCTCATCCCGCGTAGGGTGCAACAACACCTGTTGCTGCAAATCGGCGGGCGTGTGCAAGCCACCGAGCAAGGCCGGCGCACACACCGGTGTCAGGCGCTCATCGAACAGATGCCGGGCCTGGGCCGATTGCTCGGCAATCGGCGCGTAGATCACCGCGGCATCGAACTGCTCGCGGCGAAAGTCGACGGTGTAGGCCACGGTGGTGGTCAACTCCACCGGCACATCCGGGCGTTCCTGCTGCCACTGCATCAGGCGCGGCAACAGCCAGCGCATCACGCAGGTGGAGGCCTTGAGCTGCAAGGTCTCGCGGCGGGTGCCGATCTGCTCAACCGCCTCGCCGATCAGGCCGAACACCTGCTGCGCCCGCAGTGACCATTCGCGGCCCTCTTCGGTGAGGCTCAAGCCACGAGCCTGGCGCTGGAACAGCGCATAGCCCAGATGACTTTCCAGCCCGGCGATCTGCCGACTCACCGCGCCCTGGGTGATGTGCAATTGCTCGGCGGCTCGGGTGAAGTTGCAGCACTGGGCCGTGACCCAAAAGGTGTGCAGGGCCGGCAGCGGCGGAAGACGTTTCATAAGGGCGCAGCCATGACGTGAGGACATGGCTAGTATGACTTTTTATCGATTGTTGCCGCTACGGGCCAGCCGTTCCAATACGGGCCTTTATCAACAATAAGAGCGACGACAATGGCGACCTGCGGCGAAGTATTGGTCAACCTGCTGGAAGGCTACGGCGTGGACCAGGTGTTTGGCATCCCCGGCGTGCACACCGTGGAACTCTACCGGGGCCTGGCGCGCTCGAGCATCCGCCACGTCACCCCGCGCCACGAACAGGGCGCCGGTTTCATGGCCGACGGCTATGCGCGCACCAGCGGCAAGCCCGGCGTGTGTTTCATCATCACCGGCCCCGGCATGACCAACATCACCACCGCCATGGGCCAGGCCTACGCCGACTCGATCCCGATGCTGGTGATCTCCAGCGTGCAGTCCCGCAGCCAGCTGGGCGGCGGGCGCGGCAAGCTGCACGAGCTACCGAACCAGAACGCGATGATCGCGGGCGTGGCGGCGTTCTCCCATACCTTGATGTCGGCGGCCGAGTTGCCCGGTGTACTGGCCCGGGCATTTGCGCTGTTCCAGGCCGGACGACCGCGCCCGGTGCACATCGAAATCCCGCTGGATGTGCTGGTGGAAAACGCCGACGCGTTGCTCGGCAGCGAACCGGTCAGCGTTTCCCGCGCTGGCGCTGCGCCGTCGGCGGTCAAGCAGATGAGCCAGTTGCTCGCAGCGGCGAAACGTCCGCTGATCCTCGCCGGTGGCGGTGCCATCGACGCAGCCCCCGAGTTGACGCAGCTGGCCGAAGCCCTCGGCGCGCCGGTGGCGCTGACCATCAACGCCAAGGGCATGCTGGCCTCCAATCACCCGCTGCTGATCGGCTCGACCCAAACCCTGGTCGCCACCCGCGCGCTGGTGGCCGAGGCAGACGTGGTGCTGGCGATCGGCACCGAGCTGGCCGAAACCGACTACGACGTGACCTTCGCCGGCGGCTTCGACATTCCCGGCGCCCTGCTGCGCATCGACATCGATTCCGACCAGACCGTGCGCAATTACCCGCCGCAAGTCGCGCTGGTAGCCGACGCGCAAATCGCTGCGCAGGCACTGCTTGCCGAGCTGGGCAACAAACCCCTGGCCGCCCGGGACAGCAACTGGGGCGCCCACCGCGTCGCCCGCCTGTGGAGCGAACTGGAACCCACCTGGGATGCCGCCACCCGCGCGCAAACCCTGTTCCTCAACACCGTCCTGGACGAACTGCCCGACGCCGTACTGGTGGGCGACTCCACCCAACCGGTGTACACCGGCAACCTGACCCTGAACCTCGACCAGCCGCGCCGCTGGTTCAACTCCTCCACCGGCTACGGCACCCTCGGCTACGCCTTGCCGGCGGCCATCGGTGCGTGGCTGGGGCGCGGCAACGGTGCGCCGGTGGTGTGCCTGATCGGCGACGGCGGCCTGCAATTCACCCTGCCGGAACTGGCCAGCGCCGTGGAAGCGCGCACGCCGGTGATCGTGCTGCTGTGGAATAACCAGGGCTATGAGGAGATCAAGAAATACATGGTCAACCGCGCCATCGAACCGGTGGGCGTGGACATCTACACCCCGGACTTTATCGGCGTGGCCAAGGCCCTCGGCGCTGCTGCCCAGCGTATCCAGGGTGTTGAGGAATTACGCAGCGCCTTGCGTGCCGCCACTGATCGCCAGGGCCCGACGCTGATTGAAATCGACCAGGGGCTTTGGATGAAGGAGGTGGCGGTATGAGCGCGGTATTGAATGGGCTGTTTATCAATGGCGCGTGGCGTGCCGGCCATGACGTGCTGGACGTGATCAACCCGGCCACCGAGGCCACCCTGGCCCAAGTGAGCGTGGGTGATGCAGGCGCGGTGACTGAGGCCATCGGCGCCGCCAGCGCGGCCTTCCCGGGCTGGTCAAAAAGCACCGGCCGCGACCGCGCCGCGCTGTTGCGCAAGATCGCCGAGGGTGTCAGCGCAGAGCGTGAACACCTGATGCAACTGCAATCGAGCAACAACGGCAAGCCGCTGTTTGAAGCCGGCATCGATGTGGATGACGTGATCGCCACCTTTGCCTATTACGCGAACCTGGCCGACGAAATGGATGCCACCCAGGATCGTCCGGTGGTACTGCCCACTGAGGATTTCAGCGCCCGTGTACGCCGTGAACCCTGCGGCGTGGTGGGCCTGATCGTGCCGTGGAATTTCCCGATGGTGACCACCGCCTGGAAACTCGCCCCGGCGCTGGCGGCCGGTTGCTGCGTGGTGCTCAAGCCTTCGGAAGTGACGCCGCTGGCAGAGCTGGAACTGGGCCGGATCATCGCCTCGGTGGGCTTGCCTGCCGGTGTGTTCAACCTGGTCTGCGGCACTGGCCTGGCGGTGGGCGCGCCGATGGCGGCTGACCCAAGGATCGCGAAAATCTCCTTCACCGGCAGCAATGCCGTGGGCGTGCAGGTGATGCAGCGCGCCGCCGAAACGGTGAAGGGTGTGAGCCTGGAACTGGGCGGCAAATCCGCGTTGCTGGTACTGGCGGACGCCGACCTCGACCTGGCCGTGGAACTGGCCTGCGGCGGTGGTTTCTTCAACGCCGGGCAGATGTGTTCCGCCACCAGCCGGGTGTTGGTGGCCGACGAACTGGCGGACGAGTTTCTCACCCGCTTGCAGGCCAGGGCCGAGAGCATTCGCGTGGCGGACCCGTTTGCCGAAGACGTGGAAATGGGCGCATTGGTCAACCGTGCGCAGTACCAGTGGGTGCTGGGGCATATCGAACGTGGCCTGCAAGCCGGCGCGAAGCTGCTGTGTGGCGGCGGGCGCCCGGCGGATTTGCCTCATGGGTATTTCATTCGCCCGACGGTCTTCACTGAAGTGCCGTTGGACAGCGCGTTGTGGAACGAGGAGATCTTCGGCCCGGTGCTGTGCGTGCGCAGTTTTGCCAGTGAGGCCGAGGCGGTGGCGCTGGCCAATGACAGTGAGTTTGGCCTGGTCGCGAGCGTGCTGAGCTGCAACGTGGAAGCGGCTGAGCGAGTGGCCAATGCTTTGCAGGTGGGTTTGGTGTGGATCAACGCGCCGCAGGTGATCTTCCCGCAAACGGCGTGGGGTGGTTACAAGCAGAGCAGCATTGGCCGCGAACTGGGGCCTTGGGGGTTGCAGGCGTTTCAGGAGATCAAGCATGTGATCCGGGCGGTGTAGAAACACTCAAGAGCACCACTGTTCCCTGTGGGAGCTGGCTTGCCTGCGATTGCGGTCTATCAGACACAGATGTGTTGCCTGACCCACCGCTATCGCAGGCAAGCCAGCTCCTACCTGTTGATTTGTGCCGTGTCAGCAGATGCATTTTTTCAATAGCCCCAACGACTTTCTCATTTGCCGCCCTCCCCCACGCCCGGCCTAATACTGCCCTTGTCAGTTCAAGGCCTGCCCATGGAAAACGTCCGCGCAAAACCCGCCACCGCCGTTTGGCTGATGATCAGCGTTGTGCTGGTCGCCCTCAACCTGCGCCCGTCGATGGCCGCCGTCGGCCCGTTGTTGTCGTCGATTCGCGCCGATGTGGCCCTGAGGTTCAGCACGGCCTCCCTGCTGACCATGCTGCCCGTCATGGCCATGGGCCTGGCGATGTTTTTTGGCATGGGCGTGGCCAAACGCTTCGGCGAGCATCGCAGCATTGTGCTGTCGCTGGTGGTGATCGGCCTGGCCACCGTCTCCCGGTTGTTCCTGGACTCGGCGGTTGAGCTGATCCTCAGCGCCATTGCCGCCGGTGTGGGGATCGCGATGATCCAGGCGTTGATGCCAGCCTTGATCAAGTCGCGCTTCAGCGACAACGTTTCCCTGTTCATGGGCCTGTACGTCACCGCGATCATGGGCGGCGCGGCCCTCGCCGCTTCGTTCTCGCCGTTTATCCAGGTGCAAACCGGCAGCTGGCGCATCGGCCTGGCCATCTGGGCGGTTCTCGCGGTATTGGCGCTGGTGTTCTGGTACGCCCAACGCTCGGTGCTGCCGCCGCTGCCGCAAGCCGGCGCAGGCCCGCAGGCGTCATTCTTCGGCAATCGCCGGGCCTGGTTGCTGGCGATTTTCTTCGGCCTCGGTACCGCGTCCTACACCTGCGTGCTGGCCTGGCTGGCGCCGTACTACGTGGAACAAGGCTGGAGTGAACAGAACGCCGGCCTGTTGCTGGGCTTTTTGACGGCCATGGAAGTGGTCTCCGGCCTGATCACCCCGGCCATCGCCAACCGCCGGAGGGACAAGCGGGGTGTGGTCGCGGTGCTGCTGGTGCTGATCATCGCCGGCTTCTGCGGACTGATCCTGAGCCCGCAATACCTGAGCCTGCTGTGGCCGTGTTTGCTCGGCCTGGGGATTGGCGGCTTGTTTCCGATGAGCCTGATCCTGTCCCTCGACCACCTCGACAACCCGCGCCGCGCCGGTGGCCTGACGGCCTTTGTGCAGGGCATCGGCTACCTGATCGCCGGGTTGTCGCCGTTGATTGCCGGGATGATCCGCGACCAGCTGGGCAGCTTCGAGTGGGCCTGGTGGTCATTGACGGCCGTGGTGGTGGTGATGCTGCTGATCGTACTGCGCTTCGATCCCCGGCATTACGCGCGGCATATTCGCTGAGGTCGTGTTGTAAACATTATTTGTCCCACCTCAAACAGAGAAAGGTCCGACAGAGCTTTCTATTGGTACGAGCGTTCCGTTAACATTTTGTATTGTCTTGTACCGAGTTCGGTACAAAGCGCTTGCGGACGGAACGGATGCTAAACAGCAACTTGCTTAGAAAGCTCGATATGCAGGACCTGATGGTGTTTGTCGCTGTTTACGACCAAAGCAGCGTCACCGAGGTTTCCGAAACCCTGTTCGTCAGCCAGTCCACCGTGAGCTACAGCCTGAAGAAGCTGCGCACCAGCTTCGAAGACGAGTTGTTTATCAACACCCGGGCGGGCATGCGTCCTACGTACAAAGCCGCCACCATGTACGGGCATGTGCAGAAAATCCTCGAAAGCATCAACCTGTGCCATGCCGGCAGCCAAACGTTCGACCCCACCCAGAAGGCTGTGACCTTCAACGTCTGCGCCCCAGAATACTTCGAACAGTTGATCCTGCCGCGCCTGCTGAAAAACTTCGACCGCGCCGACCTGCCGGTGATCGTCAACGTGCAGAAGCTCGAAACCGAGGTCCCGGCCGACGCCTTGCGCGACGGGCGTCTGGACCTGGTGATTTGCTTCGGGCCGCACTTTCATCGCGAGCACAAGGACATCAAGACCCAGATGCTGCTGGAGGACGACCTGGTGTGCGTGTTCGACAAACACTCGGCGCCCCGGGAACCGGCGTTCAGCCTGCAATCCTTCGTCGCCCGGCGCCATGTGTTCCCCACGCCCTGGAGTTCCGACACCAACATGATCGACGGCTGGCTGGCGCGCCAGTCCCACAAACGCCAGGTGATCGCCCGCGCCAACAGCTACAGCGCGGCGCTGAAGATGATCACCGGCACTGACTTTATCGTCACCTTGCCCCGTCGAGTGCTGAAGCTGCTGGCAGACACGACCGTGTTCGGCCATTGCGAAGCGCCGAACGGTTTGCCGGGGTTTACCCTGGATATGCAGTGGAATGAACACAGCGCGCAGGACAGCGCCAACACGTGGTTCAGGGAGCAGGTGGTGAAGGTGTGTGCGGATCAGGGGTTGCTATAACTTTTTTGTAGGAGCGAGCTTGCTCGCGAAGAACGTTAACGATGACACGGGCATTCAGGATCCCCGCGTCGTCTGTTAGTTTTTCGCGAGCAAGCTCGCTCCTACAGTAGTTAGCCGATGGTGACTTTGCTGTAGGAATCGCGATCCATGTCTACCAGCAGGACGCTGAGCTGCACCTGCAGGTCTGCAGGCCAATCGCCCAGGTCCTGCAGCGCCGCCAACAGGCTTTCCGACAATTGCTTCTTGACCTGCGGTGAACGCCCGCTGAGCAGCGACAGCTTGACCGCGATAAAAGCGCGCGGGCTGATGGACGTGCCAACCTGGAATGTCTCCACCTTCAGCGCGCGGCTTTTGATATCGAACTCGGAACCGAACTGCCCGGACGCCATCAGCACGTTGTTGAGCCGCAATAAGGTTTTCTCAACGGCCAGCTCTGTGAGGTTGGCGGTGTATTCCAGATGCAGATGCGGCATGAAAGGCTCCGAGTTGTTGTAGGAAAAGAGTCATACATATAGCACGGGGCCGGGCGGAATCAGACCGCTTTCAGTGTGAAACTTCGGTCAGGCTGTGCAGCGAGCGATTTTCCCAGATCGCCACGATCACCAACACCGCCGACGTCAACGCCCCCAGTACCAACGCCGAAAACACCTGCTGCAATCCCAGCGGCAGCAATACCAGCAGCATCAGCAAGCCGCCCAGGTGCGAAAACGGTGGCAACGGCCGGTCGCTCATCACCCACTTGAACAGCGCACTGCCCAGCAGGAACAACCACGGGCCGGCGATGATCGCCACCACGCCCGCCTGGCTGGCATGCCCCGGATGCACCAGCACCAGTTCGTCGGCCACGGCGCTGACGATAATCCCGGCGACGATCAATACATGCAGGTAGGTGTAGGCGATCCGCGCCTGACGGCCCGGGTCGGCAGAGCTGGCAATGCGATGGTGGGCGCGCTCGGCGCCGCTGTCGAAATAGATCCACCACAGGGCGATGCTGCCCACCACTGCCACCAGGAATGCCGCCAGCCCGTCCACGCTCCAGGGCAGTTCGGCGAAGGTCGCGCCGGTCACCAGCAACGACTCACCGAGGGCGATGATCACAAACAGGCCGCAGCGTTCGGCCATGTGGTTGCCTTCCACATTCCAGTCCGCAAGCGTCGAGGGCCCAAGCCCGGGCACCCAGAAATACACCGACGGGGAAATCAACTCGATCAACAGCGCCAGGGCCCAGAAGGCCAGGCGCTGCTCGCCTTCGAGCAGCGCACCGGTGATCCAGAACACCCCGGAAAACAGCATCCACGCCAGGATCCGCTGGAAATTGCGGGTCATGTTCAGCGACTCGCCGCGCACCGCCCACAACGCAAACAGCGTGCGTCCTACCTGCATGAACACATAGGCGCCGGCGAACAACAGCCCGCGATCGGTAAACGCCTTGGGGATCGACGAGGACAGCAACAGGCCCGCCACCATCAAGCCGAACAGGCCGATGCGGATCGGGATTTTTTCCGGGTCCAGCCAGTTGGTGACCCACGAAGTGAAGATCCACACCCACCACACCGCGACCATCATCAACGCCACCTGCACGGCACCGCCGATGGACAAGTGGGCGAGCAGCGAATGGGACAACTGGGTCACGGCAAACACGAACACCAGGTCGAAAAACAGCTCGACCATGCCAACCTTGCCGCTGTCATGACTGCCGCGCCCACGCAGCAAGGAACGGGATGGGGCCATGCCTGGATCTCCCTGAAGGTTTTATCTCAAGATTTGGGGGCGACCACCGGCAGCATGTCCCGCTCGCTCATGAACGCCTCCAGCCGCGAACGCATCCAGCGCTCCGCCGGATCGGTGTCAACGTGGCTGAGCCAGACCATCGACAAGTCCAGGGTCGGGGTTTCGAACGGGAACGGTTCACAGAACAGATTGCCTCCGGCGGCCATGGCCTGGGCGGTGTAATCCGGCAGGCTGGCGATCATGTCGGTGCCGGCGAGCAGCGCCGGCAATGCGCTGTATTGCGGCACCGAGAGCACCACGTGGCGCTTGCGACCGATTTCCGCCAGCCACTCATCGGCAAACCCGGACACGTTGGCGGTGTGGGACACCAGCACATGGGGCCGTGCGCAATATTCGTCGAGGGTCAGGGGTTTGTCCGAGGCGTCCGCCCGCAGCAGGCACGGGCGGATATGCCGCAATAATTTGCGCTTGGCATTGGCCGGCAGGCCGCGGGTCTGGGTGATGCCGACGGTGATATCCCCGGAACCCAGCAGGTCCGGGATGCGCCAGTAATCCACATGCTGCACCACGAACACCACCTGCGGCGCTTCCTGGCGCAAGGCCCGCAGCAGCGGCGGCAGCAGGCCGAACTCGACGTCATCGGACAGGCCGATGCGAAAGGTCATGGTGCTGATGGACGGGTCGAAATCGTGGGTCAGGCTCAGGGCCGACGACAAGGAGTCGAGGGCCGGCGACAGGTGCTTGATGATTTCCTCGGCCCGCGCGGTAGGTTCCATCCGATGGCCGACACGAATGAACAGCGGGTCATTGAACAACGTACGCAGGCGGTTGAGGGCCGAACTGATGGTGGGTTGCCCGAGAAACAGCTTCTCCGCCACCCGGGTCACGTTGCGTTCGAGCATCAAGGTTTCAAAGACCACCATCAAATTGATGTCGGCCTTGCGTAATTCATTGCGATTCATCGGCGACCGCCCCACTGCCCTGGATAAGTCGCAGTTTAGAAACACCCGGGGCCCTGCGTCTATGCGCACACTGTTCAACACGGGCCTTTGGGACTATAAAGCAGCTTCCAAGGCTTGCGAGAACACCATCGTGCTGGTCATTTCTGCCTTGAGCGTCCTGGTTGCCGGGATTTTGCTCTGGGCCATCAAATTCATCGCACATCCCACCGCCAGGACACTGTTACGGGTATTTGTCGGTTTGTGCCTGGCGGCAGTCGTGGCTTACCTGGTGCTGGCTTCGGGGTTTCCTACCTCGTTGCTGGTGTGACCGGGCTCCTGCCCCTGACGCAAACGCAAGGCGGCCAACGCGGCCACCACCAGCACCACGGCAATCACTTTCAAGCCATTCGTGGCATTGCCGGTGCTCATCTCGATCGCGCCCATCACCGACGGCCCGACAAACCCGCCGAGCAATCCGCAGGCATTGACGAAGCCCAGCCCGCCCGCCAGCGCCACGCCCTTGAGGCGCGAGGCCGGGTAGAGAAAGATGATCGACTGCACCACAAAGAACATCACCGCCGACACACAAAAGCCCAGCAGGCTGAACACCGGCCCCGACACCGAGGCAATCCCCAGCCCCAACGCCATGGTCAGCAAACCGGTAATCAACAGCCGCCGAGCACGGGTGGGCGTGGTCGCAAAGCGCGGCAGCAACACAGCGCCGGCCGCTGCGGCAATCCACGGCAATGAGGTCAGCAAGCCGACGCTCATGGTGCTCAATTCACCGTATTTGCTGATGATGCTCGGCAGGAAAAAGATCACGGTGTAGATGGTGATCTGATGGCAAAAATACACAAAGATCGCCAGCAGGATCTGCGGTGTCAGCCAGTTCTTCAGGGAATGCCCGCCCTCGCCTGCGCCCTCTTCGGTCTCCATCGCGATGCGCTGTTCAATGCCGCGCGCCTCTGCGGCCGAGAGCCATGGCGCCTTGCTCGGACGGTCCGGCAACTTGCACCACACCACCCAGGCAAACGCGACTGCCGGCAGCCCTTCGAGCAGGAACATCCACTGCCAGCCGTGCCAGCCGAGCAGCCCGTCCATGCGCATCAACGCCGCGCCCACCGGGCCACCGATGATGTTGGCAAAACACACGCCGAGCAGGAAATACCCGGTGGCCCGCGCCCGTTGCTCGCGGTTGAACCAGTAGGTGAGGTACAGCATCACCCCGGGAAACAGGCCGGCTTCGGCAATGCCCAGCAGCAGGCGCAGGATATAGAACGAGGTCTCACCCTGGACGAACGCCATGGCCGCCGAAATCAGGCCCCAGGTCACCATGATCCGGGCTATCCAGAACCGCGCGCCGACCTTGTGCATGATCAGGTTGCTGGGGATTTCCGACAGCGCATAGGTCAGGAAAAACAGCCCGGCGCCCAGGCCATAGGCCGCTGCTGAAATCCCCAGGTCAACGTCCAGGTGGTGCTTGGCCAAGGCGATGTTGGTGCGGTCCAGGAAGCTCAGCACGTAGGCGATGATCAGCAAGGGCATCAGCTTGACGAACATCAGTTTGTTCAACTCCCGTGGTTCACGGGCGGTGTTGGCAGTCTTCATCGGGCAATTCCTCTTGGCGCCCCGCCAGCGCAACGGCTGGGGGACGCATCGGTGTTGTTCTAGGGTTCGAGTTGCGCAACCAGCGCCGGCGGGCGATGGGAAAACAGTTGCAGCAGCGCCCCGCCCAGGGCACAGCCGGCCATCACGAAGAAGCACACCGTGTAGCCGTGCAAGGTGGTCCAGCCGCCGCCCATGGCAATCAGGCTGCCCATCAGCACCGGCGCCAGGCCGCCACCGATAAACATCGCGGTGGTGATGATGCCATTGGCGGTGGAAGTCGCCGACGGCTCGGCCGAGTCGCAGGCCACCGCGTAGTAGATCGGCCACACCGCGTTGGCCACCAGGCCGAACAGCAGTTGCACGACGATGATCAGGGTCAGGGTGTTGGCGAAGTAGAACGCACCGACACTGGCGGCCATCCACACCCCGCAGATGATCAGGGTGACGCGCCGGCCAATGATGTCCGACAGCGACGGCCATACCAGTTGCCCGAGAATCCCGGTCAAGGTGAACACCACGCTCATCCCCGCCGACTCGGCCAGGGACAGCCCGGCAATGTTGTACAGGTAGGCCGGCAGCACGATGTTGACGCCCATGTACACCACTTGGGTCAGCATCGTATTACCCGCCGTCAGGGCGATATTGCGGTTGCGCAATGTGGCGATAAACGTGCGCCAGGCGTGGCCCTTCACTTGGCTGGCCGGTGCGTTGTCCGGCGGGGTCATGCCCTTGGCGGCGATGTCGACGTACAGCGCGGTGATGCGTTCGGCGGTGGAATACCGCGCCCAGAAAATCATCAGCGGCAACGCCACCACAAACGCGAAGAAGAACACGTAGCGCCAGTTGTCTTCACCGAAGGTGCTGATGACAAAGCTGGCGACGATGCCACTGAGCATGGCGCCGATCGGGTAACCGGTGTGGTGCGCGCCAAGGGCAAAACCACGACGCTCCACCGGCCACCATTCGGCGGTGTTGCTCACGCCCACCGGCTCGCCCCAGCCTGCGCCGAGGTTGACGCCAACCCGCAGCGCGATAAAGGTCGCGAGGTTGCCGCTCAGGGCCTTGAACCCGGAGAGGAACGAAATAGCCGTGTAGCCCAGCACCAGCGGCACCTGGAACCGTGCGCGCTTCCAGCCACCGCCGTAGCGGTCACTCCACATCGAGCCGGGAATATCCAGCAGGGCCAGGGCGAGCATGATCACCGTGGCCATGGTGCCCCACTGGTCGGCCGACAAATCGAAATGCTTGGAGATGGTCGGCCCCAGGCGCAGCACGATCTCACGGTCGTAGGCGTTGAGGATCCAGATCATCCAGCACACCAGCAGCGACACCCAGGAGTGCCGGTGAATACTGCGCAGCGAGGCTTTTTTCAAGGTTGCCATGGGTTTCTCCAGGCGCGCGAGGGCGCGCACTGACACAAGGTTGCGAAAGGAAAGTGCCTTGTTGAAAAAAACGCGCTAGCTGGCGAACCGTCGCTCGGCTATTCCTTGCACGCCCAGCCCGGTGATCGCAAAAAGCGCCCCGCGCTGCTGACCGTCGGCCGGGAAACGCGGCAACGGTGGCTTGGCCATGGAGGTGACAAACAGGGTGTCCAGGTTCGGCCCGCCAAAGGTCAGGCTGGTGACCTTTTTCACCGGCATCTGGATGATCCGGTCGACCTCGCCGTCGGGTGTGTAGCGCACCAGTTTTCCGGCGTAGACCAGCGCCTGCCACAGGCAGCCTTCGGCATCCACGGTGCAGCCGTCGGCAGCGCCACCGCCGCTGGTATCGACCTTCGCGAAGGTGCGTCGATTGCTCACCGCGCCGCTGGCAGGGTCGTAGTCATAGGCCCAGATCTCGCCGGACCAGGTGTCGCAAAAGTAGAACGTATCGCCCGCCGGGCTCCAGCACGGGCCGTTGGACACGATGATGCCTTCGTCCAGGGTGTGCAGGCTCAGGTCCGCGTCGAGGCGGTAGAGTTTGGCGCTGGCGCTGTCTTCGAGGGTGTCCATGGAGCCGAAGACAAAGCGCCCCTGGCGGTCGACCTTGCCGTCGTTGAGGCGGTTGTTGGGCAGTGCGGGTTCCGGGTCGATCACCAGGGCCAGTTCGCCGCTGCTGAGGTCGAGGAGGTGCACACCGTTTTGCAGGGCGACGATGGCTTGCTCGCCGCTATGGCGCAGGGCCATGGAGCCGATTTTCTGGCCCACATCCCAGGCCCGCAGTTCGCGGCCATCCTCGGTGCAGCGCAGGATCCGGCCGTCGGCGCTGTCGATCCAGTACAACCGTTGTTGTTCGACGTCCCACACCGGGCCTTCGCCCAGGGTGGTCTTCACGTCCACAAGCACTTCGATACGCATGGTGTTATCCCCTTTTTTGTTGTTGTGCGGGATGGGCATGGCCGCGCCGTGACGCGGCCGGTTTGTCACTTAGAAATTGACCTGGTCGCGCCCCTTAAGCCCGAGGATTTCCCGCGCTTCATCCGGCGTGGCGACGCGGTGGCCGAGGGCTTCGATCACTGTGCGAATGCGCCGTACCTGGTCGGCGTTGGACGCGGCCAGTTTGCCCGGGCCATCCCACAGCGAATCCTCCAGGCCGACCCGGGCGTTGCTGCCCATGGACAGGCCCATGGTGGCCAGCGGAATTTGCCCACGGCCGGCGCCGAGGATCGACCACACGTAGTCGTCGCCAAACAGGCGGTCGGCGGTGCGGCGCATATGGGCCAGGTCTTCCGGGTGGCCGCCGATGCCGCCACGCAAACCGAATACCGACTGGATAAACAACGGTGGTTTCAGCAGGCCGCGCTCCAGGAAATGGGCGGCGGTGTACAGGTGGCCGATGTCGTAGCACTCGATTTCAAAACGGGTGCGGTTCTCGGCGCAGGAATTGAGGATGTGGGTAATGTCGCGGAAGGTATTGCGAAAGATCCGGTCGTCGCTTTCTTCCAGGTACGGACGCTCCCAGTCATGCTTGAACTCGGTGAAGCGGTTGAGCATTTCGTACAGGCCGAAGTTCATCGAGCCCATGTTCAGCGAGGCCAGTTCCGGCTTGAACTGCATCACCGGTTGCAGGCGCTCTTCGACGCCCATGGTCGGTGCGCCGCCGGTGGTGATGTTGATCACCACGTCGCTGGCGGCCTTGATGTGCGGCAGGAATTCGGCGAACAGCGCGGGGTCCTGGCTGGGACGGCCATCGATGGGATCACGGGCATGCAGGTGGACAATGGCGGCGCCGGCTTCGGCGGCACCGATGGCGGCGTCGGCAATTTCCTGCGCGGTGATCGGCAAATGCGGCGACATCGACGGCGTATGGATGGCACCGGTGACGGCGCAGGTGATGATCACAGGACGATTTTTGGACATGACGATTCTCCGACTTTTATTCTTATGAAAAAAATCCCGGGTGTAACTTGTGTGTTCTTCCCTGGCTAAACGCTGACGCGGCCTACAGGTACTCGACGTTACCGTCGACACTGATCGCCTGGCCGGTGACATTGCGGGCGGCGGGCGAGCAGAGAAACAAGGCCATGGCCGCGACGTCTTCGGCGGTGACCATGCGCTTGAGGGAGATCTTGTTCAGGTATTCCTGGCGCATCTCGGCTTCCGGCACACCGACCTGTTCGGCACGGGCGCGGATCACGCCGTCCATGCGCGGGCCTTCAACGATGCCGGGCAGCAAGGCGTTGACGCGGATGTCGCTTTCACCCAGCTCCGAGGCCAGGGATTTCATCAGGCCGACGATGGCCCATTTGGTCGCCGCATACGGCGTGCGCCAGGCGTAGCCGAGGCGCCCGGCGACCGAGGCGATATGCAGCAGATGGCCGTGGGACGATTCCTTGAGCATCGGCACCGCGTGGTGGGCAAAGCGGTATTGCGCCGTCAGGTTGATATTGATCGTGGCTTGCCACTCGGCATCGCTGATGGCGTCGATGCCGCCGGTGGGCCCGGCAATCCCGGCGTTGTTGACCAGCACATCCAGCCCGCCGAATTGCTCGCGCTGCACCTGGAACACCGCCTCGATCTGCGCGGCATCGCTCACGTCGGCACGGGTGGCGACAGTGCCCGGGTACTTGTCGCGAAACGCCGCCAGGGCCGCTTCGCTGACATCACACACATGCACCTTGGCACCCGCCTCCAGATAGGCCGCCGCCAACACTTCACCGATGCCGGCAGCCCCGCCGGAAATCAACACACGTAACCCAGGATAAGGCTGCAGCCGCTGTAGGATACTCATGCACGTTTACCTCCTGAAACAGACGACCGCGAACGGTCGTTCTTGACGAGCAGGCGCGCCAGGGAATCGGCGGCCTGCATGATGTCATCGGTCACGGCCGCGCGGGCACCGGCGCCATCGCGGGCGGCCAGGGCTTCGACGATGCGCGTATGCGCCTCCATCGAGCGTTGCAAGTGAGCTTTATCGGGGGCGACCAGGGCAAAACACGGGCCCATGTGCAGCCAGAAGTTTTCCACGGCGGCCATGGTCAATTCGGCCTGGGCGACGGCATAGATCCGACGGTGAAAGGCGAAGTTGGTCCACAGGTAGCGGGAAACGTCGACTTCGTCGGCGGCCTGTTGCATCTGTTGGCAGAGGTCGGAAATTTCGTCGAGGTCGGCTTTTTCCAGGAGCAATACGGCCTTTTCTGCCAGCAAACCTTCCAGGGCGACCCGCGCATCGCGGATTTCCCGCAGGCGTTCGACCGTCATCATGCGTACCCGCAGACGGGAGGTTTCGGTGACTTCAAAGGCGTTTTCGGCGCTGAGGCGCTGGAGGGCTTCGCGCACTGGCATGGGGCTGGAGCCGAGGGCTTCGGCGAGGCCGCGGATGGTGAGTTTCTGGCCGGGCTGGAAACGACCACTCATCAAGGCTTCGCGGATCTGGCGATAGACCTGGTCTTGCAAGGTATCGCGGGACACCTGGCGCAAGGTGGGAAGGAGAAGCGGGCCATCTGTCATGAGTCAAAACCTGTGTTGTCGTTCTTATGGCTCCAATATGTGATCACAAATCAAATATGTCAAATAGTTTCCCGTTGACGGTATGCACGACGCTGACTCTAATGAGCCCTTTCTCCAGCAAGGACCGCTGAACCATGAAATTTGCCTACACCATCGTCTACGTCCCGGACGTCGCTGCATCCCTGCAATTCTTCGAAAAAGCCTTCGGCTTCAGTCGCCGTTTCCTGCATGAATCGGGGACCTATGGCGAGTTGGATACCGGTGATACCACCCTCTCTTTTGCAGCGCATGAGTTGGGCGAGATGAACTTCAAGGGCGGGCATGTGGAGGCGCATGCTTCACAGCAACCGCTGGGGATGGAGTTGGGGTTTGTTACCGAGGATGTGTCAAAGGCTCATGCCAGAGCGCTGGCCGAGGGTGCGACAGAACTTGCTGCGCCGAGCACCAAGCCTTGGGGGCAGGTGGTGTCGTATGTGCGGTGCCCGGATGGGACGCTGGTGGAGTTGTGTACGCCGATTCAGTGAATCGTACTGTGGCGAGGGAGCTTGCTCCCGCTGGACCGGGCTGGCGCTCCAGTGCGAAGCGCTCCCAAAAATCTTGGGGCCGCTGCGCAGCCCAGCGGGAGCAAGCTCCCTCGCCACAGCAAGCTCCCTCGGCACAGCAAGCTCCCTCTCCACAATGAAATGCCTGCATCAAGGCCTGAGCGGGCGCTCCTGATCGCGCTCCGACAGCTCGGTGCCATCGTCCGGATGCTTCCAGGTCTGCGGCTTTTCTTCCTCGCGAAGCTTCCTCGCCCGCTCCTGCTCCAACTCTTCGCGCTGCTTCTGTTCGTTGCTCATACCCACCTCCCATCCGTAAGAATTGGACACACTGGGCAAGCATAGATGAGGGAGCGGTTTTGTGTGCATCCGGCAATTGATAACCACGACGCATCAATACATGTAAACAACTCACTTATCATTTCCAAATGTGTCAGCCACTATCCGCGGTCTTAAGCGAAACAAGCACTTTAAAAAGAACGCTGGAGACACAAGAAAATGCAAAACCCTTCACGGCCTGACTCTGCCCGCTCCAAAGTCGGCGCGGTCTTTCGCGTCACCTCCGGCAACTTTCTCGAACAGTTCGACTTCTTTCTGTTCGGTTTCTATGCCACCTATATCGCCGCCGCCTTCTTCCCTGCCGCTAATGAATTTGCGTCATTAATGATGACCTTCGCCGTGTTCGGCGCGGGCTTTTTGATGCGTCCGCTGGGGGCTATCATCCTCGGCGCGTACATCGATGATGTGGGCCGTCGCAAAGGCTTGATCGTGACCCTGGCGATCATGGCCAGTGGCACCCTGCTGATCGTGCTGGTGCCCGGCTATCACACCATTGGTTTGTGGGCACCGCTGCTGGTGCTGATGGGCCGGCTGTTGCAAGGTTTCTCGGCCGGTGCCGAACTGGGCGGCGTGTCGGTGTACCTGGCCGAAATGGCCACCCCGGGCCGCAAGGGTTTCTATACCAGTTGGCAATCGGGTAGCCAGCAGATCTCCATCGTGGTCGCGGCCGCCCTGGGTTATGGCCTGAACCAGTGGATGGAACCAGCCGTGGTTGCCGATTGGGGCTGGCGCATTCCGTTCGCCATCGGCTGCGTGATCATCCCGTTCATCTTCGTCCTGCGCCGCAACCTGCAGGAAACCGAAGAGTTCGCCAACCGCAAGCATCGCCCGACCATGCGCGAAGTGCTGGCCACCCTGGTGAAGAACTGGACCATCGTGATCGGCGGCATGATGATGGTGGCGATGACCACCACGGCCTTCTACCTGATCACCGTGTACGCACCCACCTTCGGCAAAACCGTACTCAACCTGACCACCGCCGACGCCCTGCTGGTGACCTTGCTGGTGGCCGTGTCGAACTTCATCTGGCTGCCCATCGGTGGCACCCTCAGTGACCGTTTTGGCCGCAAGCCGGTGCTGATCGCCATGACTGCTTTGACCGTGCTGACCGCTTACCCGGCACTTTCCTACGTGGTCAATGCGCCAAGCTTCGCGCACATGCTGGAAACCCTGCTGTGGTTCTCCTTCCTCTACGGCATGTACAACGGTGCCATGATCCCGGCCCTGACCGAGATCATGCCGGTAGAAGTGCGTGTGGCCGGCTTCTCCCTGGCCTATAGCCTGGCGACCGCGATCTTCGGCGGTTTTACCCCGGCGATTTCCACCTGGTTTATCCATGAGACAGGCGACAAGGCATCGCCCGCCTACTGGCTGATGTTCGCCGCGCTGTGCGCCCTGTGCGCGACGTTCGCGCTGTATCGCCGCGCCAGCGCCCGTCTGCAAGTTGCCTGAGGAGCCGCACTGATGAACCCCATGCTGAAAACACTGGCGGCACTGGCGATCGGTTCCCTGGCGATGGTCGCCCACGCCGAAGAGCTGAAAGTCATGACCTCCGGCGGCTTCACCGCTGCCTACAAGGTGCTGGGTGCGCAATACGCCACCCAGAGCGGCGACACCCTCGACACCATCCTCGGCCCGTCGATGGGCAAGGCGCCGGAAGCGATTCCCAACCGCCTGGCCCGTGGCGAACACGCCGACGTTGTGATCATGGTCGGCTACGCATTGGATGAGCTGATCAAGCAAGGCAAGGTCGACAAGGCGTCCCGCGTTGAACTGGCGGACTCGCGCATCGGCCTGGTGGTCAAGGAAGGCGCGGCCAAGCCCTCGATTGCCACCGATGCCGAACTGAAGACGGTACTGACCAACGCCAAATCCGTCGCGTACTCGGACAGCGCCAGCGGCGTCTACGTCGAAAAGGAACTGTTCAAGAAGCTCGGCATGCCGTCCAAGGGCACCATGATCGAACGCATCCCGGTGGCCTCCCAGGTGGCCAAGGGTGACTACGAGGTGGGCTTGCAGCAGGTGTCCGAACTGCTGCCGATTCCGGGCGTGACCTACGTCGGAAAGATCCCCGAAGACGTGCAGTCCGTCACCCGTTTTGCCGCCGGCATTCCGGTAAATGCGCAGCACCCCGCGCAGGCGAAAAAGCTTCTGCAATTCCTCGCCTCGCCCCAGGCGCAACCGGCGGTGCAATCCACCGGCCTGGATTCGGTCTCACACTGACCGGAACGGCATCTCCCGCGTCAACCGCTCCAGTTCCAGTGCCGCCGGCGTCAACGTACGCCCGCGGCGCTTGATCAACCCCACGTTGCGCACCACCTCCGGCTCCACCAGCGGCACGCTCGTCAGAATCGGATGTTCGCCGCCCGGCATCGCAATCGACGGCACCATCGCCACCCCCAACCCCGCCTCCACCAGCCCGATCATCGTAGTGACGTGATGGGTTTCGCAGATGCTTGGTTTCTTCACCCGCACGCCGCGCAGGGCCTGGTCCAGCAGGAAGCGGTTGCCTGAGGTCTTGTCCACGGTGATGTAGTCGTGCTCGTACGCCTCGGCCCACGTCACACTGGCGCGGTCCGCCAGCGGGTGCTCCCGGCGACAGGCCAGTACATAACGCTCCTGCAACAACAGCTCGAACTCCACCCCGTCTGCCAGGCTGCCGCTGAAACTCACGCCGAAATCCGCCTCGCCACTTTCCACCGCCGCACACACCTCGCCCGCACTGGCGTCCAAGACCCGCAGACGAATCTTCGGATAGAGCTTGTGGAATTCGGAGATCACGTGGGGCATGAAGTAGTACGCCGTAGACGGCACACAGGCGATGGTGACATTGCCCATACGGGTTGAAGCCACGTTACTGATGCCCATCAGGGCGATGTCCAGGTCATCGAGCATGCGCTCGACTTGCGGCAGGAACGCGCGACCCACCATGGTCAGGCTGACCCGGCGCGTGGTGCGTTCGAAGAGTTTGACGTCGAGGGCAGACTCGAGCTTTTCGATGCGCCGGCTGAGGGCCGGCTGGGAGATACGGATGGCTTCGG
The DNA here is from genome assembly GCF_013385345.1 of Pseudomonas sp. I8001. Taxonomy (NCBI): domain Bacteria; kingdom Pseudomonadati; phylum Pseudomonadota; class Gammaproteobacteria; order Pseudomonadales; family Pseudomonadaceae; genus Pseudomonas; species Pseudomonas sp. I8001. Next base: position 77,819 of record NZ_JACAQC010000006.1, on the reverse strand, counting down.
CCGCCGCACGGAAACTGCCCTTGTCTACGACGGCACGGAAGGCTTGGAGGTCGTTCAGGTCGAAGTTGATGATCACGGGGGCAGCCATTGGTTGAACAGATGTGGCGGGCATTATCGTATGGGGGCTGGCGGGATGCTATTGGCGCGGGCCACAGACTCGGGATCAGCCAATAACCCTACGGAAAATATGCGGTCATACATATCAGCAGGGAATTTGCGTGGGTTGGAAACGAGACTTCTGAAAAGCGTCAATACTGACAGCCTCAAATCCAGCTCTCACTTTTAGGCCCACTATGGAAAAGTTTTTGACGATGGATTACCCCATCAGTATCTGCACGAAACAGACAGCACGCTGGTCAGTTCAGGAGACTCCAGCGACTCACACTGGTCAGTTACCGCTTGCAACACGCCCAGCGTTGAGTAGGATTAAATCCTACCCAGCAAAAGCGGACGCTACCATGCGCTCAACCCAGCAAATGAGCATCACCTTGCCGATTGAGATGGCCGCACTCGTCAAAGCCAAAGTGAGCACTGGCGAATATGCCAGTGAAAGTGAAGTCATACGCGACGGGCTGCGAATCTTGCTGGCACGTGAACGAGCAATGGAAAACTGGCTTCAGGATCAAGTGATTCCAGCAGCCGTCGCCCTCAAGGCCGATCCAGACAGCGCGCTGTCTGCCGCCCAGGTCCGCGAACACATGGCAGCCAAACGCCAACAGAAAGGCAACCGTAAGTCGTGACCTACACGGTAGCTTTTTCACCCAAGGCAGTAACGCAACTCGAAGAACTTGAAGACTACATCACCCAGGCCGGCTCACCCGTCATCGCTGCGCGCTATGTAGATGCCATCATCACTTACTGCGAAAACCTGTATCTGTTTCCTCTGCGCGGCATCAGCCGTGAAGACTTGTTACCCACTCTACGTACCACTCACTATCGGCACACCACCATCATCGCTTTTACAGTAGATGCCGACACTGAAACGGTATCGATTCTAGGGGTGTTCTACGGAGGGCAAGATTACGCAGCCCTCTTGCAGGACGAGGACAACGGTTAACTTCGGCTCCAATCGTTCTATTCACGAATAGCTACCGGTAACGCAATCAATGGATGAAACAATAAAAAGGACTTCCAGCCCTGCGCCTCTCTATCGAGCGCTTCGAGCGGGGTTGTGGCTCCTGGGTTTGCTCTGCCTTGCAGCTTTGGGCTTCTTCGCCTGGCAAAGCTTCTACCCGGTCAGCGCAGCCGAAGACTGGAGTGTTCATGTCGTCCACCGAGACGTAGCAAAGGCCGCATCACTGATGCCGATGCCCGACGGTACGCTGATGGTGAGCCAGGAATTGAGCGATGGGCTTGGCAGTATCGTGCGCATCTTGCCCGACGGAAAACGCGAGCTGGTTGTAGGAAAACTATCCAAGCCCGATGGCATGGTCGCCACTCAGGGCGGTTGGGTGTTCAGCCAGGAAGTGGACGGCGCGCCGGTCAGCTTCCTCAAGGACGGCGTCGTCACCGAGCTGTTCAGGGGAGAAAGCGTGCAAGGGCTATGGGACGACGGCGAGTACTTGTATGCCATCGAAGACCGCAAGGTCGGGGCGCGGATTCTGCGCTATCACTGGAGCGACAGGACCTTGAGCGTCGTGCGTGACCAACTCAGCGAAGGCGAGTCGATTGTTCGCTGCACGGATGGGCGCATGCTCTACACAGAAAAGAAGAAGGGCGTGGTGCGAGAGCTGACCATCGACGGTAGCGACCCGGTGGTACTGAGCCATTTGAACAAACCCACCTTCCTGATGTGCGATGAACGCGGGTTATGGATCAACGAGGATTCCACCCACCGGGCGCGTTTGTTGTTGATCGACAAGCAAGGACGCCAGCAGACGATCCTGTCTTTCCTGAAGGCGCCACAGTCGATTGTGCGTACGACGAAGGGAACGTACCTGGTGGCCGAAGGTGGCCGTGACCGTATCCTGGAACTGGTGCCCTCCGTGGCACGGGTAGACCCGGTTACAGCTGAAACCGCGCCACCGCCTCGTTGAGCGACACGGCCAAGCGCGCCAGCTCTTGGCTCGACCCGTTGATCTGCCCCGCTCCCGAAGACGACTGCGCAGACAGGTCACGAATATTGACGATGTTGCGATCCACTTCCTTGGCCACCTGCGCCTGCTCCTCGGCGGCGCTGGCGATGACCAGGTTGCGCTGGTGAATCTGGTCGATGGAGTCGGTGATCTGGCTCAAGGCTCCACCGGCGCCTTCGGCCAGGATCAAGGTTTCGCTGGCCCGCTGGGTGCTCGATTGCATTGAGGTCAGTGCCTCGCTGGAGCCACTGCGCATCGCGGTGACCATCTGGTCGATTTCCAGGGTCGATTGCTGGGTGCGATGGGCCAGCGCACGCACTTCGTCGGCCACCACGGCAAAGCCACGCCCGGACTCACCGGCACGCGCCGCCTCGATGGCGGCGTTCAGGGCCAACAGGTTGGTCTGCTCGGCGATGGAGCGAATCACATCGAGCACCTTGCCGATGTCCCGCGATTGATCGGCGAGGTTTTGCACCAGGCTCGAGGTTTCACCGATGTTGGTACTCAACGCCTGAATCGCACTGACGGTTTCGCCGACGCGCTGCTGGCCGTCACGGGCCGTTTCATTGGAGAGCCGGGTGGATTCGGAAGTGGAGACCGCATTACGTGCCACCTCATCGGCGGCCGAGGTCATCTCGTTGACCGCGGTGGCGGCTTGCTCGATTTCAGCGGTCTGCTTTTGCAGGCTACGGCGGCTCTGGTCGGTGATGCCGTTGAGGTCGGTGGCCGATGCCGCCATCTGCCCGGCCGACTGGCGAATCAGCTGCAAGGTACTGCGCAGGCTGCCTTGCATGCTCTGCAGTGCCACCAGCAGGCGGGTCACTTCGTCATCGCCGGTGACGTCAACGGTCTGGGTCAGGTCGCCTTGAGCGACGTTTTCGGCGGCACGCACCGCGTGGCTGAGCGGGCCGACAATGCTACGCGTCAGCAACCAGGCCAAGGCCACGGTGCTCAACGCCGCCAGCAGCACGAAGCCGAAGACCATCGTGCGCGAGCGGCTGTACTGCAACTCGGCCGTCTGGCCCTGCAGGTTTATCTGGGCGTTGTAATAGTCGGCCAGGGCATTGAGCTGATTGCCGGAACCGTCGACCACGGTCTTCATGTCCACCAGCAGCAACTTGTTCAGCTCGGCGGTCTGCTGCTTGTCGGCGAGGATGAATGACTGAGTGAGACCTTGCTGATACTGACGCAGGGAGACCTGGAACTGATCATAAAGATTGCGTACCTCGGGGGTATCAATCACCGCATTCAGGTCGGCCAGTTTCTTCGTCAGATCCTGGCTGCGGGTGTCCATCTGGCTACGGTATTGCGAGAGGCTCGCGGGATTGGGATCAAGGGCCATGCGTAGGGAAATGGTGCGGATACGCAGCATGATTTCGCGAATGTCCGAGACCAGGCGCATCTTCGGCACCAGGCCACTTTCAACCTGCACGGCGCTTTCGCGGATGCTTGCCATGTTCGAGAGCGCAAAGAACCCCAACAGCGCCACGAGCAAGGCAATCAAGGCAAAACCGAGACCCGCACGGCGGGCGATGGACAGGCTGCGGAGCGACATGGCGATTGTTCTCATTATGGGCATACGACATCGTATGACAGAGTTTCGGCCAGTCAGGGCGGGACTTTAGGGGTGTCGACCAGAAGTTAAGAGATATAAATTATCGACGTAAAAGGCCCACGGGTCGGACGCGCCTTGAATGTATTTCCAAGGCAGTCCGGGGCGCTTTATTCAGCGGGTTACATTGACCACGCCTGCGCACTTGCAAAAAAAGCCTGAGCATTACTGTCCAGCGTTTCCAGGTGATACCCGCCCTCCTGCACGATCACACACGGCAACCCCAATCCACGAATGCACTCCCCCAGCCGCGCAAATCCTTCCCGCGTCACCGCCACTTTGCTTTGCGGATCCAGCTCGTAGATATCGAACCCCAGCGACAACACCAGCACGTCCGCCGAGAAGTCCTTCACTGCCTTCAATGCCAGTTCCAGCTTTTGGAAAAACACCGCCTCACTCGCGCCATGCGCCATCGGCAGGTTGAGGTTGAAGCCTTCACCCGCAGCAGCGCCGCGCTCTTCGGCAAAGCCTGCAACCCCCGGATAGAAGTTGGTCGGGTCGCCGTGAATCGACACGTACAGCACGTCATCACGCTCGTAGAAAATCTCCTGGATGCCTTGCCCGTGGTGCATGTCGGTGTCGAGTACGGCGACGCGCTCGAAGCCAGCGCGCAACGCCTGCGCCGCAACCGCCGCGTTGTTGATATAGCAGAACCCACCGGCTGCATCAAAACGCGCGTGGTGGCCTGGCGGGCGGCACAGCGCGTAGGCCGCGGGTGCGCCGTCGAGGATGTCCCGGGCGGCAGCGACGGCGCTTTGGGCGGACCAATAGGCCGAGCGCCAGGTGAGTTCGCCAATCGGGCAACTGCCGTCGGCGAGGTAGCGCGCCGCCTGGGCAAGGATGCCGCGCAGGGCGTTGGGCTCGCGCACGAAGATGTTGGACATGACTTCGTCGCCCCAGTCTTCGGGGATTTCTTTCCAGCGCTGGTGGGCTTCCTGGAGGAAGGCCAGGTAGGCCGCACCGTGCCCAGCCAGCAGTGGATCAAGGCCGTGGTCGTGGGGTTGCTGGATGTCGAAGCCCAGGTTTTGTGCGGCCAGCAGCAGATTGCGGGCGCGCTCCGGGACTTCCTGCGGGGTACGCATCTGGCCACGGGAGTAGTAGCTGCGAGGATGGTGCAGGAGTTGTTCGGGGTGGAAATAAGTACGCATGGGATTTCTCCTGATGGGCACACATCTGCGGTTGAATACCGGACCTGTAGGAGCTGGCTTGCCTGCGATTGCGGTGGCTCAGATACAAATTTGTTGCCTGAACCAACGCTATCGCAGGCAAGCCAGCTCCTACATTTTGATCGTGTTCAACCTTGCAGAAATGTTTCGTTAATTAGCCTGGCCGGCACGTTTCAACACGGCATTGAGCAATACATCGGTACCCTGGCGAACGTCCTCGGGCAGCACATCTTCGGCTTCGTTATGACTCAAGCCTCCCACGCACGGAATGAACACCATCGCCGTGGGGCAGAACCGCGCCAGGTGGATGGCGTCATGGCCAGCACCGCTGACAATCGATTGCTGGGCATAACCCAACGCATCCACGGCGGACTGCACACAGGCGACACACTCGGCATCAAACGGTGTCGCCGGGCTGATCCAGTGCGGGCTGACGGTGACGCTCAGACCACGTTGGGCGGCGATGTCCTGCAAGCGGGCACGCACCTGTTGCTCCATGGCTTCTATGTCGGCGTCGCGGTGATGGCGCAGGTCGACGGTAAAATTCAGCAGGCCGGGAATGGTGTTGCGCGACGACTTGGCGATGCTCAATTCACCCACGGTCGTGAGGCCCTCAGGCGCAAAATCAGCCGCCAGGTTTTCCAGCGACTGGATCATCTGCGCGGCGCCGTACAAGGCGTCCTTGCGCAGCAGCATCGGCGTAGTCCCGGCATGGGCGGCCATGCCTTCCACGCGCACATCGAGCCAGCGAATCGCCTGCCCACCGGTAACCACGCCAATGCTCTTGGCGTTGTCTTCCAGAATAGGACCTTGCTCGATGTGCGCTTCAAAATACGCATCCACCGCGCCGCCCAATGGGCGCTGGCCGTTGTAGCCGGTGCTGCGCAACGCATCCGCCACGCTGACACCGGCGACATCCCGGGTGGCCAGCGCGTTATCCAACGCCAAGGTGCCGGTGAACACCGCCGAGCCGAGCATGGCCGGGGTAAACCGGGCGCCCTCCTCGTTGGTCCATGCCGCGATTTCCAGTGGTTTGCGGGTCTTGATGCCGTGGTCGTCGAGGCTGCGGATCACTTCCAGTCCGGCCAGCACACCATAGACGCCATCAAAGCGCCCGCCTTCCGGCTGGGTGTCGAGGTGGCTGCCCATCATTACCGGGGCCGCTTCATTGTCCGTGCCGGCGCGGCGGGCGAACAGGTTGCCGATGGCGTCGACGCTCAGGGTCAGCCCGGCCTCTTCACACCAGCGGCTGAACAGTGCGCGGCCGGCCTGGTCTTCGGCGCTCAACGCCAGGCGGCAGCTGCCTCCGCGAGCCGTGGCGCCGATCTCGGCCATGGCCATCAGGCTGGCCCACAGACGCTCGCCATTAATCTTCAACATACACATTCTCCAATCAAACGCTTCAAGCCATTTCAAGACGGTGGGCGGTGGCGTGACGACGGGACAACGCGAGTACGCACAGCAGCGAAACCGCCGCGATCGCGCTGTAGAACACTGCCATCGGCCACCACTGGCCCTGGTATTCATGGGCCAGCCAGGTGCCGATCAACGGCGTGAGGCCACCGGCCAGCGCGCCGCACACTTGGTAGGCCAGGGAGATGGCGGTGTAGCGCACGCGGGTTTCGAACAAGCCGCTGACGAAGCCGGCAATCACCGCATAAAACGAGGCCATGCACACCACGGCCAGGGCGATGCCGAGGATGATCAATGGCGCCTGGCCGCTGCTGACAAGCACGAACATCGGATAAGGCGAGGCCATCGCAAGCACGCTCATCGCACACAGAAAACGAGTGGCACCGACCTTCTCCGCCACCCAGGCCGCCAGCGGCTGGGCACAGAACTGGATGATGGCCACGACAAACAGGCATTCCAGAATCAACGAGCGCGGCAGGTTAAGTTGCTGGGTGGTGTAGGCAATCATGAAGGTGTTGGTGAAATACACCCCGGCAATCCCCAGGGTGTTGGCACCGATGCACAGCAGCAGCGGGCGCCAGGCCGTTTTCAGCACTTCGATCACCGGGGCCTGATCCTGGGTGATGGCCCGGGCCTTTTCTGCCTTGGCTTTGTCTTCCAGGAACTCAGGCGATTCGTTGACGCCCAGGCGGATTGCCAGACCGACGATCAACAACAAGGCACTGGCCAGGAACGGCACGCGCCAGCCCCAACTGAGCAGGTCGGCCTCCGGCAAACGGGTTACCGCACTGAAGGCCAGCAACGACAGGATCAAACCCGCCGGGCTGCCCAACTGTGCAAAGGAGGCAAAGAAATTGCGACGGCCTTTGGGTGCATGTTCGCCGGCCATCAGCACCGCCCCGCCCCACTCGCCGCCAACGGCGATGCCCTGCACGATGCGCAGCAGCACCAGCAACACCGGCGCCGCGACGCCGATCTGCGCATAGGTCGGCAACAGGCCGATACATACGGTGACCACGCCCATCATCACCAGCGTGATCACCAGGGATTTCTTGCGACCGATACGGTCACCGATATGCCCAAACACAATGCCGCCCAATGGCCGAGCGAAAAAGCCCACGGCAAAGGTGCCGAACGCGGCCATGGTGCTGAACAGTTTGTCGTCGGAAGGGAAGAACAATTGACCGAACACCAGCGCGGCGGCGGTGGCGTAGATGTAAAAGTCGTACCACTCGATCATGGTGCCGATGAAAGCGGCGGCCGCGGCACGGCGCGGCTGCGGCGAAGCGGAAGGCTTCATGGGGCTGGCTCCTTTGGTTATTTTTTTGGCAGGAGAAAGGTCTGGCGCACGCGCTCTGATGGCGCTGGTTGAGGGTGATTTTTCGTCTCGGCCCTATGATTAGTCAATTTTCTATTTATTATTCCGATTATAAATCCTGCTTATTATCGAGCTGTCGACATGCCTGAAAATCGCCGCGATGTTCATCCGCTGCTCAATGACCGCCTGGACTGGAACCTGTTGCGCACCTTCCGGGTGATCGGCCAGGAGTTGAGCATCAGTCGCGCCGCCGCCCGCCTGCACCTCACCCAGCCGGCCATCAGCCAGGCGCTCAAGCGCCTGGAAGAACAGCTCGACTGCCAGTTGATCGCCCGGCGCGGCCCGCGCTTCGTGCTGACCGAAGCCGGCGAGCAGATTTTCGCGATCGCCGGCGAGATGTATGGCCAGGTCTCGCAGATGAGCAACGCCCTGCAAAAGCCTGGCGACGAGGTGCTTGGCAAAGTGCGGTTGCTGATGATCAGCCGGATCAGTTCGGACACCTTTGATGACTTCCTGGCGGACTTCCATCGCCAGCATCCCCGGGTCGACCTGGACGTTGAGGTGATGCGCAGCTCTGACATCGTCGCCGCCCTGCTGGAGAAAACCGCGACGCTGGGCCTGAGCCTCAATCGCCGGCCGCAACCACGGCTGGAGCAGCACCTGTTCCTACGTCAGCGTTATGCATTTTTTTGCGGGCGGCATCACCCGTTGTTCGGACGCACCGGGCTGGCGGAGGGAGATTTGCAGTCGGAGAACTTCGTGAGTTTTACCAGCGACCAGATCGGCGGGATGCTCTCGCCGTTGACGATCTTTCGCGACCAGCAGGGCTTCAGCGGGCGCATCGTGGCGTCGTCCTCCAGCCTGGAGGAAGTGCGGCGGTTGGTGATTGCCGGGTTTGGCCTGGGCTGCCTGCCGATTCATGTGGTGGCCGAGGATGTGAAGCATGGGTTGCTCTGGCGCTTGCCGCCAGACGAAGGGATTACCGACGTGGATATCCACCTGCTGTGGAACCGTGAGCAGAAGATGAGCCGGGCGGAGACGGTGTTTATCGAAAGCCTGTCGGCACGGTTGGCCGCAGAATAAAGGGCGTGATATGCAAGTCACTTGGCGGCCTCTTGCTAGTGTATGAGAGAAGCCGGTCGACCATCATTCGTTCACAGGTTACTCCCGCAGTCTCAAACGAAGAGGTGTTCGAATGTCCAGGATATGGTTTATCACCGGCAGTTCCCGCGGCCTCGGCCGCTCGATTACCGTAGCCGCCCTGCGCGCCGGTGATCGTGTGGTTGCCACCGCGCGCAATCCCAAGCAGTTGGATGACCTGGTGGCCGAATACGGCGAGGCGATTTATCCGGTCGCGCTGGACGTGACCAATAACCAGCAGGTGCTGGAAGCGGTGGATGCCGCGGTGAAACATTTTGGTCGCCTGGATGTGGTGGTCAATAACGCCGGCTACGGTGACCTGGCGTCGGTGGAAGATGTGACGCTGGAGGATTTTTCCGCGCAGATCAGCACCAACTTCTATGGTGTGGTGCACGTGAGCAAGGCGGTGGTGCCGGTGCTGCGCGCCCAGGGCCGTGGGCATATCTTCCAGGTATCGTCGTTGGGTGGCCGCATCGGCATGGCCGGCCTGGCCGCGTATCAGAGTGCGAAATGGGCAGTCGGTGGATTTTCCACAGTACTGGCACAGGAAGTCACACCACTGGGCATCCAGGTGACCGTGCTGGAGCCGGGCGGCATGCGCACGGACTGGTCGGGCAGTTCCATGACGATTCCGGCCATCAGTGAGCCCTACCAACAAACGGTCGGCGCCCTGGTTGAATTGCTCAACTCCCCCGGCATCCTGCCGACGGGTCCGGACCGGGTTGCCGAAATCGTGCTGGAGCTGGCACTGAACAAAGACGCCCCGCTACGCTTGCTGATCGGCAGCGATGCCGTGCAATACGCCGCCCGGGCAGCGGCAGACTTGGCCGAGTCGGATAAGAAGTGGCATGACCTCAGCGTGTCAGCCTCGGATTAATCTCACGCTTTTGAAAAAGGTGCCGCATGCCTGACGTGACCCAACCCCGTTTCAACATACCGGATGTGTTCTGGCTGGCGCTGCAGAGCGTCGGGCTGGAGCCGTCGGTGGTGTTGCGTCAGGCACGCTTGCCCATGACCCTGCATATCCGCGAGCGGCGAGACCGGCGGCAGGTGACGACGCTGGAGTTCTTTCGCTTGTGGGAGGCGGTGCGCATACTTAATCCTGATCCGGCTGTCGGGATATTACTGGTGACGCGGCTGGATATCACCGCGCTTCCACCCTCCAGCTTTGCCGCTTTTATCGCCCGGGATTATCGCGATGGCCTGCACCGCCTCGCCCGCTTCAAGCAATTGTGCACACCCGAGCGCCTGCAGGTTTGCGAGGATGGCCGTACCTGTACGGTGACCATCGACTGGTTGCACACGCCAGAATTACCGCCTGCGCTGCTGGTGGATGCGGCGTTTGCGACGTTTGTTGAATTGGGGCGACGGGGAGCACGGACGCAGATCACTCCCCTGCAGGTCGAACTGGTTCGCCCGGACGATGGCAGCCGTGCACTGGCCGAGTTTTTCGGTTGCTCCGTGCGTTTTGGTGCCGGGCGCAACGCGCTGATACTGGACGCCGCCGATCTGGACCGACCTTTTCCGGGGTACAACCCGCAAATGCTCGAAATGCTGAACCCGGGCCTGGTGGCAGCGCTTGCCGAGGCCTCGACACCGGCCAGCATCAGCCATCAGGTCAAGATCACCCTCAAGCGCTTCCTGGCCAGTGGCCGCCCCGAGATGGTCGAGGTAGCGCGGGAGCTGGGCATGAGCGAACGCACGTTGCAACGGCGCATTACCGAGGCCGGCACCAGTTTCAGGCAACTGATGCTGGAAACCCGCCAGGAAGTGGTGCGGCATCTGCTCACCGAGCCGTCAATTGAGATAGACGAGATCGCGTGCCTGGTGGGCTATGAAGATACCAACTCGTTTTATCGTGCGTTTCGTTCCTGGGAGGGGACGACGCCGGCTCAGTGGCGGGCGTTGCAAACGCCCTCATCGTCTCATTGAAGCTATGCCGACAAAGCCTTCTCGGCACTGCGCGCCATGATCTGCAAATCCTCGAACGGGTTTCTGCCAATCAACATGAACGCATGGGACGGGCTGGACCAAAACACCACGTTCATGCCCCGGCGCTGTTCGGTGGCCATGGCCACCGCACCTTTTTTCGCCGCCGTAATGCACAGCGCCAGCGGGCCGTGGCGCGCGTCGAGGTAGGTCAGTTGGCCGATCAGTACGCCGTCATAATCGAGGATTTGTGCGCGGCGAAATTCGGCGCCAGGCAGGTGTACTGCATCCGGGTTCAACGACAGGCCGAGCTGGGTCCCGACCGAACTCAGCTGGGCGATATGGGAGTCGGGATCGGCGCTGAGGTTTTCCAGGGTCTGGGGCGTATACAGCGCCATGTATTCGGCCACCGAGGCACGCCAGCCCGAACCGGGCTCAGGCCGGGGCCAGGTCATGAACAATCGATCAGCGACCACACCGGCCACCGCAAAGCTTGCTGCTACCGCGAGAAATTTGCGTCGACTCAGGGTGGGTGTTTGTGCCGGCGGCAAGGCATCGAGCATCACCTGCAAACGCTCTGTAGGGGCTTGATCGAGAACCGAATCGAAGGCTGATTTGAACGGCAAGTGGCCGCGCTTGAGCAGCTCCAAGCGGGCTGTCACGGCAGGATCGATCCCCAGCAGGTTATCGATAACCTGACGCTGCTGAGGGTCTAACTCACCGTCCAGGTAAGCCACCAGCAGTTCATCCGACGGTGGTGTATTTTGAGTCATCGTCGTTCTCCGCTCGATTTATCCAACAAGCCGCTTGAGTGCGCAGTTTCAGCCAGCTTCATGCGTGCAGCGGCCAACCGGCTCATCACCGTTCCTACGGGAATATGCAGGACTTCGGCAATTTCCTTGTATGAGAGGCCTTCGACGTAGGCCAGAAAAACAGTCTCCCGCTGCGCTTCGGGTAATGCATTGACGCGCTTGATCACCTGCGCGGCCAGGACCTGGTCCTGAGCCAGGGCTTCACCGTCGAACGACAACGCCTGCTCGGCGTCGACAAACCCCTGCCCTTGCCGTACTCGCTGGGCGCGCAATTCGTTAAGCCAGATCGAATGCATGATCGTCAGCAACCAGCGGTCCAGCCGCGTGCCAGCCACGAACTGGCCTGCACGCTCCAACGCCCGCACGCAGGTGGCTTGCACCAGGTCATCAGCCACATGCTTTTGTCGCGACAGCACCAGCCCGTATCGCCATAAACGTGGCAACAGCTGGCTCAACTCTCGGCGCAACTCAGCGTCTGTGGTGATGGCAATCTCCCGGCTGTTCGCTCACAGCTTCAAGCCTGAGGCGCGGCGGCGATGGCTTCAGCCAGGTCTTCGTACTCTTCGCAGGTGGTGCTGCACAACGCCTTGATCTTCACCAGTTGCTCCTGGGCCAGGTCCACACGGCCCTTGATGACGTAGGCCTCCCCCAGGTATTCACGGACTTGTGCGTAGTTGGGGTCCAGTGCCACGGACTTCAGGTAGTAGCTGATGCCTTCATCGGTGCGCCCCAGTTTGCGGGTGGCGTAGCCGCGGTAGTTCAGGGCCTTGGCGGTGTTCGGGTTTTGCAGGGTGTCGAGCAGTGACAGGGCTTCTTCGTAACGCCCGTCCTTGGCCAGGCGGTAGGCGTAGTCGGTGCGGTCGGCGTCCGACGTGGCCTTGCTGGTTTGCAGCACGCACTTGCCGGTCTTGGTATCCCAGACCTGGCCTTTGGGGCAGTTGGGCTTGGGCGGCGCCGATTCGTCACCGGAGGCATGGGCCTGGCCGGCCAATAGCGCGGCGGCCATACAGGCGCCGAAGAACAAAGCGGTGCGGTAACCAACGGCGTGCTCGGGACGATTCTTCATGGCATTCATGCTCCGTAACGATAGGGAAAGTACAGCAGCAAACTCAGTAGGGAAGATCGCCACGAGGGGCCGGCAGCATGCGGCGCAACGTGCTGTCGCGCTGGATGTAGTGATGCCACAGCGCGGCGCAGGCATGCAGCCCGGCGAGTACGATGATCGCCCAGGCGACATTGTTGTGCAGGCCACCCAGGGTGCCTCGCAATTCGTGATCGATCACAAAAGGCGCTGGCACCGGGAACAGTCCGAAAAAGTTGAAGGGCTCGCCCTGGGCCCAGCGGAACAGGAAGCCCAGGGTCACCTGCGTCAGTAACAACAGGTATAGACAGCCGTGGGCGATTTTGGCGGCCACGTTAAGCGCAGGGTGATTGTCGGCCTTTGGGTGATTGCCGCCGAACACACGCCAGAGGATACGTGCAGCGATCAGCACCGCCATGGCGATGCCCAGGGAGATATGGACCGATTGCAGGGCCTTGCGCAGTGGCGTGCCTTTTTCCAGGTTTTCCCAGACGTGGGCGCTGGCGAACATGAAGATCACCAGGGCGGCGGTCAGCCAGTGGAAGGTGCGGGTCAGGCGGTCGTAGCGGTCGGCGGGATTGTTCATGGGCGTTTCCTGAGTGGTCTGTGTGGTGAACACCGCAGCAGGAAAACTTATTCAGAGGGATGGAAAATTTACAGATTAGACTTGTTTATTTTCCAACCCCGCATCCTTGGTCAAAATATGCGAACTAAATGCTAGAAACTCATCCAGGTGTTTTGTAATGATCGCTACAGTAATCGGCAATTGAAGCGTCTGGTACTCGTGAACAGCAATGTTACGGAACCCGACCATGTTCTTCAGGTTGGTCAGCAACGCAGGATTGACCCAACCGCCCTGACATAACAACTCAAACACGTCACGAGCTCCTTGTGGAACACCCAGGCGCTCACGACGAATCAAGTGCTGGCCCATGTCCAGCGCTGCCTCACAGGCACGCTGAATATTCAAAATCGCCGCATCCTGGCGCGTGAAATCGGTGGTGAAGCTGGTGGGATCCTTATCGTATTCCTGACGGGCGCGCGCAACGCAACGCTCAATACTGGCTGCTTTATTGATGAGAACATCATCGACCATAAACTTTCCCTTCCTTCTGGATATCCGCCAACAACTCAGCCCTTGCCGTGTCCAGCGCGGTTTTTTCGCTCAGGACGTAGCTCTCGAATAGACCCGCCTGGACGTTCCCGGACCAGAGCCGACGCCCAGTGGTCAATACTTGGTATTGCATTACCGTTGAGGCTGCGCGCAAATCAAGCAAGTCGACGGGAACTCCAACGATATCGGCCAACTCCCCGGAAAGCTGCCATAGCAATAAAGGCTCGACCACTCCCGCAGAAAGGACCGCAACATCCAGATCACTCTCACTACCTGCCTCACCCGTCACTTGGCTACCGAACACATACACAGCCAATAGCTCGGGAACTTCAGCCTGCAAATGCGCCAGTACTTTTTTAAAATTCATGACCGATGTCCGAAGCGCCAATTAACGAAGACCGTAGCAGAATTCATTATGCAATTTCTGACTGAAAGCAAAAAACCCCCGACAACATTGAAGTTATCGGGGGTTTTTCATTTTTCAATAATGGCGGAGAGATAGGGATTCGAACCCTAGGTACCGGTGAAGGTACAACGGATTTCGAATCCGTCCCATTCGGCCACTCTGGCATCTCTCCAACGGCGCGCATCATAACAGCCTGTTTCCTGGAAGCAAAGCGCAAAAGCGATTTTTTTCCGTGCTATCAGATGCTTGCGTCGATTACAGCGGTACGCCGAGACGGTTGGCGACTTCTTCGTAGGCTTCGATAACGTCACCGAGGCCCTGGCGGAAGCGGTCTTTATCCATCTTCTTGCGAGTGTCTTTGTCCCACAGGCGGCAGCCGTCCGGGCTGAATTCGTCGCCCAGGACGATGGAGCCGTCGTGGAACACGCCGAATTCCAGTTTGAAGTCCACCAGCAGCAGGCCGGCGTCGTCGAACAGTTTGCTCAGGACGTCGTTGACCTTCAGCGACAGCTCCTTCATGCGAGCCAGTTGCTCAGCGGTGCCCCAACCAAATGCAACCACGTGGGATTCGTTGATGAACGGGTCACCCTTGGCGTCGTCTTTCAGGAACAGCTCGAAGGTGTAGGGGTTGAGCTTGAGGCCCTCCTCCACGCCCAAACGCTTCACCAGGCTGCCGGCCGCATAGTTACGCACGACGCACTCGACCGGGATCATGTCGAGTTTTTTCACCAGGCATTCGTTGTCGCCCAGCAGTTTGTCGAATTGGGTCGGAATGCCGGCCGCTTCGAGTTTCTGCATGATGAAGGCGTTGAACTTGTTGTTCACCATGCCTTTGCGGTCGAGCTGTTCGATGCGCTTGCCGTCGAACGCCGAGGTGTCGTTACGAAACAGCAGGATCAAGCGGTTGGCGTCGTCGGTCTTGTAAACCGATTTGGCTTTGCCGCGGTAGAGTTCTTCACGTTTTTCCATGATGGGCTCCGCTTGCTAAGTAGGTGGGCTAGGCGATGTGTCGCCAGTCGAGCCCTGAATCTTGATCGGCCAGTTGCAGCCAGTCCGGGTCGCACCCAAGGGTGTCGACAAAACATTGCCGGGCCAGCTGCGGCAGGTTGTTCTTGCTGCTCAGGTGGGCCAGGACCAGGTGTTGCAGGTCTTGCCAGCCCAACTCATACACCAGGTACGCCGCCTGGTGGTTGTTCAAATGTCCAAACTGCCCGCCGACCCGCTGCTTGAGAAAGGCCGGGTAGTGGCCACGCGCAAGCAGGTCACGGCAGTGGTTGGACTCGATCATCAATGCGTCGAGGTCCCGGTAACCGTCCAGCACCTTGGCGCAGTACGAACCCAGGTCAGTGAGCAGGCCAAAACGCCGTTCACCGTCACTGAATACGTATTGCGTCGGTTCCTGGGCATCGTGGGCCACTTCAATCACATCGATGCTCAAGGCACCGATCTGCAATTGTTCGCCACCGGCCAGCAAACCTGCGGGTTCAATCGGTTTGCGCATCCCGCGCAAGGTGCCGCGACTCAGGTACACCGGAAGATTGTAGCGCCGAGACAGCAAACCCACGCCATGCACGTGGTCGGCATGTTCGTGGGTCACCAGAATCGCGCTCAGCTGCGCGGGGTGAACCCCCAGGCGCAGCAGGCGCCGCTCGGTTTCCCGCAGTGAGAAACCACAATCAACCAGGACGTACGTGTCGTCATGGGCTACAAGCGTGCCGTTCCCTTGGCTACCGCTGCCGAGAACGGCAAAACGCATCGGATCAGCCCAGGTTGTCCTGAATCACGCCCAACACTTTGCGTGCCACTTCTGCCGGCGCCACGGTGTTGATGTTTTTCTCGACGGTGACTTGCACGCTTTCGCCTACCTTGCTCAAACGAACCTGGTAACGCTCGGCGCGGGTCTCGATCTCTTCCTTGGTCGGCTTGCTGCCGAACAACTTGCTGAAGAAACCTGGCTCGTCGTCTTTCTTCTCGGCTTTTTCGGCCAGGTTGATGTAGTACAGGCCCAGGCTGCGGTTGATGTCTTCAACGCGCCATTCGCCGTGCTCCAGCGCGCGGCCGACACTCGACCAGGCGCGGTCCAGGTCTTCACCCAGGTTGAGCACCACGTTGCCGCTGCCGTCTTCGCTGAGGCTGACGCGGCTAGGTGTGTCAAAGCTACCGGCGGCGAGCAGGGAGACGGAACCGCCCTTCTCGGAAATACGGCTCATGCTGGCGAGCATTTCGTCGACCAGGGCAGCGTCCACGCCGGTGTTGACCGAACGTGGGGTGAAGTCGACGTTGGCGGTGCTGCCGGCAGGACGCTCGGCGCTGACTACGTAGACCTCACTGGTGTTGCGTTGCACGCCTGGCTCGATACGCACGCGGATGCGGGCTTCGCTGTCATTGGCTACACCACCGGCCTGCAGGCGCTTGGCCATGGATGCCGACAGTTCGCTGGTGTGCTGCCACGCGGTGGTGAATTCACCGGTCTGCGGGCGTTGTTCGTCAATGCGGAAACCGTTGTCCTGGAAGAACTGGACCGCCACCGGCCAGACTTCGGCAGGTGGGCGCTGGGCCATGACCCAACGGGTGTCGCCGCTCTTCTGCAGGCTGTAGTCGCTGGCGTCGGCCACGGCCGACAACGGCTGTGGACGCGGCACTTCGTATTCACCCTTGACGGTGTCGTCGGCCACGTTGCGCGGAATCGGCAGCAACGGGTCAAGGCGCTTGGCGACATTGACGTCCGACGGCAATTTCATCGGGGCGGTTTGTTGGGCTTCCAGGTAATCGCTACCGCGGTCGCGGAAGTAGCCTTCCGGGCCCCAGATCCAACCGCAGCCACTGGTGCTGGAGATAATCAAGGCAAGTGCGGAAAGTCCGGCCAATCGCTTCATGCGTAGTGCTTCCTCAATTAAACCAGGACGCCGGACTGGCGCAGGGCCTGTCGCAGCGGTTCGTGACAGGCTTCGCTGAGCCAGGTGAGCGGCAGACGGATACCGTCCGGCATCAGGCCCATCTCATGCAGCGCCCATTTCACGGGGATAGGGTTGGATTCGATAAACAGGGTTTTGTTGAGCGGTGCCAGTTGTTCGTGGATCGCCCGGGCCTTGACCGCATCACCGGCGATGGCCGCGGCACACAGCTCGCTCATGGCGCGCGGTGCAACGTTGGCAGTCACCGAGATGTTGCCTTTGCCGCCCAGCAGGATCAGCTCGACCGCCGTGGCGTCGTCACCGGAGTACACCAGGAAGTCGCTGCTGACGCCGGCCAGGATGTCCTTGGCGCGCTGCAGGTCACCGGTGGCTTCCTTGATACCGATGATGTTCGGTACGGTGGACAGCCGGATCACGGTCTCGGCCTTCATGTCGCAGGCGGTGCGACCGGGTACGTTGTAGAGGATCTGCGGGATATCGACCGCTTCGGCAACGGCGCGGAAGTGCAGGTACAGGCCTTCCTGGGTCGGCTTGTTGTAGTACGGCGTGACCAGCAGGCAGGCATCGGCGCCGGCTTTCTTGGCGTTGCTGGTCAATTCGATCGCTTCGCGGGTCGAATTGGCGCCCGTGCCGGCGATGACAGCAATGCGCCCTGCAACGCGCTTGACCACGAACTCGATCACTTCGATGTGTTCTTCCACATCCAGTGTGGCCGATTCACCTGTGGTGCCGACCGCCACGATGGCGTTGGTGCCCTCTTGCAGGTGGAAGTCCACCAGTTTGCCCAGGCTGTCCCAGTCGAGATTACCTTGTGCATCCATGGGTGTGACCAGTGCCACCATACTGCCCGCAATCATGCAACCGCTCCTGCCGGAAAAAGAGAGCGGTAATGGTACTGGCGCCAAGATGCTTGTACAAGCGAAGTACCGCCTGAGGATGCGTTCTGGATCAACTTAGTTCGCAGCAGCGCCATCATTCTGCCAAAGCGGGGTTTGATGAAGCTGATTACGTAATGAAAACGCCACCTCCTAGCCCTTGGCGATGGTTTTCGCTACCCTTCATCCTTTGATTGATACCGCTTGCATCGTATCGACCGCTCATCGCTTTAGGAAGGCTGCATGTCCACCCCCACAGTCCGCGAACAATTCCTTGTCATCAGTGCCCTTGGCGCCAACCCCATGGAGCTGACTAACGTCCTGTGCCGCGCCAGCCATGAAAACCGCTGCGCCGTCGTGACCTCCCGCCTGACCCGCCATGGCGAGTGCAGTGCGCTGGTCCTGCAGATTTCCGGGACCTGGGATGCCCTGGCCCGCCTTGAAACCGGTTTACCGGGTTTGGCGAAGAAGCATGACTTCACGGTCAACGTGGTGCGCAGCGCCGCCCTGGAGAACCGTCCGCAGGCCCTGCCCTACGTGGCCTATGTCAGTTCGGCCTACCGCTCGGACATCGTCAACGAGCTGTGCCAGTTCTTTATCGACCACAACGTCGAGCTGGAAAACCTGACCTGCGACACCTATCAGGCTCCGCAGACCGGCGGCACCATGCTCAACGCCACCTTTACCGTGACCTTGCCGGCCGGCGTACAGATCAGTTGGCTGCGCGACCAGTTCCTGGATTTCGCCGATGCCCTGAACCTCGACGCGCTGATCGAGCCTTGGCGCCCACAGAACCCTATGTAAGGAAGTCTTCATGTCTGTAGTGATCGACCAACCGGTAGCCGACTTCGAAGCCCAGGCCACCAGCGGGCAAACCTTCAGCCTCGCCGGGCTCAAGGGCAAGCAAGTGGTGATCTACTTCTACCCGAAAGACAGCACCCCGGGCTGCACCACTGAAGGCCAGGGCTTCCGTGACCAGCATGCTGCGTTCAAGGCGGCCAACACCGAGGTGTTTGGCGTGTCCCGGGACAGCGTGAAGTCCCACGAGAACTTCAAGGCAAAGCAGGAATTCCCCTTTGAGCTGATCAGCGACAAGGACGAAGCGGTTTGCCAGCTGTTTGATGTGATCAAGCTGAAGAAGCTGTATGGCAAGGAATACCTGGGTGTTGATCGCAGCACCTTCCTTATCGACAAGAATGGCGTACTGCGCCAGGAATGGCGCGGTGTGAAAGTGCCAGGCCATGTGGATGCAGTGCTCGAAGCGGCGCAGGCGCTGAACCAGGCTTGATTCACCTGCTGGCTTTGAAATAGCTATCGCAGCCAAGCCAGCTCCCACCTGTGATCATTGTTCGACAGGACAACTCAGTCAATGTGGGAGCCGGGCTTGCCCGCGATGAGGCCCTGCACCGGCACCACAAATATCAGAGTAACGGCGCCACCACCGGCTCCTGCCGAGGCCAGGCATCCAGCACCGCCTTGAACAGCGTCGCCAGGGGAATCGCAAAGAACACCCCCCAGAAGCCCCACAACCCGCCAAACAACAACACCGCACAGATGATCGCCACCGGATGCAGGTTCACCGCCTCGGAGAACAGCAGCGGCACCAGCACGTTGCCGTCCAGCACCTGGATGATGCCATACACCGCCATCAGGTAGATGAACTGATCACTCCAGCCCCACTGGAACAGCGCGATCAACATCACCGGCACCGTCACCACCACCGCGCCAACGTATGGCACCACCACTGAAACACCCACCAGCAGCGCCAACAGGGCAGCGTAGTTAAGCCCCAGCGCGACAAAACCGATGTAAGTGACGCCACCGCAGATAAAAATCTCGATAACCTTGCCGCGGATGTAGTTGGCAATCTGCCGGTTCATTTCCTCGGCGACCCGGGTAATCAGCGCACGCTCACGGGGCAGATAGCCACGCACCCAGCGACCGATCATCTCGCGGTCCTTGAGGAAGAAAAACACCAGGATCGGCACCAGTACCAGGTAGATCATGATGTTGACCAGCAGCGGCAAGCTCGAAAGGGAAAAGGTCAGCGCCCATTGTCCGAACTTTCCGATTTCGCCGCGAGCCACCTCAATGGCCTGCAGGACCTGCTCGTCCGACACCAGGTGCGGATAGCGCTCAGGCAACAGCAGCAGCAATGACTGCCACTTGGCGAGCATGCCCGGTAGCTCGTTGAACAAGGTGATCAACTGGTGCCACAGCAAAGGCACCACGATCACGATAAATACCAGCAACAGCCCCATGAACAAGGCAAACACCAGACCCACCGCTGCCCCACCCGGCAAGCGCAGACGCTCCAGGATGGAGACCAGGCCTTGCATCAGGTACGCCAGCACCATCCCCGCCAGTACCGGCGCCAGCATGCCGCCCAAAGTGAGCACGGCCGTAAAGGCAAGAAACAGCAGGACGGCCAGCACCACGGCTTCTTCGTCGGAGAAGTAGCGCTGAATCCAGTCACGTAACACTTTGAACATCAATAAACCTCAGGCGATAAGGACAGCATATTCAAGCGATTCAGGCCTTGCGCAACCAGTAACGATAGACGCCCGCTTCGTCTTCTTCATGCAGCAGGGTGTGGCCGGCCAGCTTGGCAAACGTACGAAAGTCCCGCTGGGAGCCAGCGTCCGTGGCGATCACCTTGAGCACCGCGCCGCTGGCCAGCCGATTGAGCTCCAGCTTGGCCTTGAGCAACGGCAGCGGGCAGTTAAGGCCACTGGCATCCAGTTCGGCATCGAAGGCTACAGCGTCGGTCATGGTCTAACTCCGGGTGGGCGTCGAGGGCGCTTAGAATATCTGGTCCGAAGCTCAGTGTCCGGCTACAGTAAGCTCTTTGTCGAAAGGCTTTGTGCATGACTTTTTTGCGCCCTACCCTGCTGACGCTGGCTTGCCTGCTTGCCTCTCCAGGCTTCGCCGACGACCTGCCGTCACTTGGCGACGCCAGTTCTGCCATTGTCTCGCCAAAACAGGAATACGATCTGGGTCGGGCATGGCTGGCCTACCTGCGTGGCCAGGTCTCGCAACTCAACGACCCTCAGCTCAAGGATTACGTCGAATCCAGCGTTTATAAGCTGGTGGAAACCAGCCAGGTCAATGACCGGCGCCTGGAATTCATTCTGATCAACAGCCCGCAGTTGAACGCCTTTGCCGCACCGGGTGGCATCGTCGGGGTCAACGGCGGCCTGTTCCTCAACGCCCAGACCGAAGGCGAATATGCCTCGGTACTGGCCCACGAACTGGCTCACTTGTCCCAGCGTCACTTCGCACGAGGCGTGGAAGCACAGCAGCGCATGCAGATCCCGATGATGGCTGCGCTGCTCGGCGGCATCATCGCTGCCGCCGCTGGCGCAGGCGATGCGGGCATTGCCGCGATCGCCGGCAGCCAGGCCGCCGCGATCCAGGAGCAACGGCGCTTTTCCCGGCAAAACGAGCAAGAGGCTGACCGCATCGGCATTCTCAACCTGGAGAAAGCCGGCTACGACCCACGGTCCATGCCAACCATGTTCGAGCGCTTGATGCGCCAGTACCGTTTCGATGCCAAGCCGCCTGAATTCCTGCTGACTCACCCGGTAACCGAATCGCGGATCGCCGACACCCGCAACCGTGCGGAGCAAGCCAAGCTGGGTGGCATTGAGGACAGCCTGCGCTATCAACTGATCCGCGCTCGAGTGCAACTGTATTACGAAGACACCCCGGGGCTGGCCGCCAAACGTTTCCAGGCCCAGCTGGATGAAAATCCGAAGAACGATATCGCGCGTTATGGCCTCGCCATCGCTCAGATCAAGGGTGCCCAGTTCAACCTGGCCCGGGAAAACCTCAAGCCGCTGCTGGCCAAGGCGCCCAACGACATCACCTACAACCTGGCGCAGATCGAGCTGGACATGACCAACAATCGCCTGCCGGATGCCCAGCAGCGTACGGACCGAATGTTGACGCAATATCCAGGCAACTATCCGCTGAACCAGGTTCGTGTGGATCTGCTGCTCAAGCAGAACCGCAACGCTGACGCGGAAAAAGCCCTGGAAGGATTGTTGAAGTCTCGCCCGGACGATCCGGACGTCTGGTACCAGGTTGCAGAAACCCGTGGCTTGTCGGGCAATATCATCGGCCTGCATCAGGCCCGGGCCGAGTACTTCGCGCTGGTGGGAGATTTCAAGCAGGCCATCCAGCAATTGGATTTCGCCAAGCGGCGCGCCGGCAGCAACTTCCCGCTTTCGTCACGTATCGACGCACGCCAGCGTGAACTGATCGACCAGGAACG
The DNA here is from genome assembly GCF_013385345.1 of Pseudomonas sp. I8001. Lineage (NCBI taxonomy): Bacteria > Pseudomonadati > Pseudomonadota > Gammaproteobacteria > Pseudomonadales > Pseudomonadaceae > Pseudomonas > Pseudomonas sp. I8001. The sequence continues at coordinate 55,687 of NZ_JACAQC010000006.1, read as the reverse complement.
CATGATCAAAGACATGATGGGCTAAACCTTTCAGCCACAAAAAAGCCCCGCTCTCGAACATCGAGAGCGGGGCTTTTTATTGGACTAGCGGATTACTCGGCCAGTTTGAAGGTAATGAAGCTGGCACGCCCCTGACGCAGGACGCGCATCGACACCGAACGGTTCTTCGGCAGCGCCTTGGCGATGTCGGTGAACTCTTTGGTGGAGTTGATAGCCTGGTTGTTCAGGTGGGTGATGACATCACCTGGTTGCAGGCCGATCAGGGAGGCAGGACCGTCCTGGACTTCCTTGATCACTACACCGCTCTTGAGGTCGAAGCTCTTTTTCTGTTCGTCGGTCAACTCGACTACAGCAATGCCCAGGCGATTGCTGCTGCGCTCGGCACCTGGCTTGCTGTTGCCCAGCGCATCCAGCGCCGCGCCTTCTTCCGGGATCGCACCGACGGTCAGTTCGACGTTCTGGCGCTTGCCGTCACGAATCACTTCCAGCTTGGCCTTGCTGCCGGCCTTGAGCGCGCCCACCAGGTGTGGCAAGTCCGCAGACATGACGATCGGCTGGCCGTTCATGCTCAGGATCACGTCACCGACTTGCAGGCCACCTTTGGCAGCAGGGCCATCGTCCTGGATCTGCGCGACCAGGGCACCGGCCGGCTTGTCGAGACCGAAGGATTCAGCAAGATCCTTGTTCACTTCCTGGATCACCACGCCCAGCCAGCCGCGGCTGACTTTGCCACCGGTTTTCAGCTGGTTCGAAACGTCCATGGCCACATCGATCGGAATCGCGAACGAAACGCCCATGAAACCACCGGAGCGGGTGTAGATCTGCGAGTTGATGCCAACGACTTCACCCGCCAGGTTGAACAACGGACCGCCGGAGTTACCCGGGTTGATCGGCACGTCGGTCTGGATGAACGGCACGTAGTTTTCGTTCGGCAGGCTGCGACCGATGGCGCTGACGATACCCTGGGTCACAGTATGGTCAAAACCAAACGGCGAACCGATGGCGACGACCCATTGGCCGGCTTTCAGGTCCTGGGATTTGCCCAGTTTCAGCACCGGCAGGTCCTTGCCTTCGATTTTCAGCAGGGCAACGTCGGAACGTGGGTCGGTGCCCACCAGCTTGGCTTTCAGCTCACTGCGGTCCGCCAGGCGCACCAGGATCTCGTCGGCGTCGGCAATCACGTGGTTGTTGGTGAGGATGTAGCCGTCAGGCGAGATGATGAAGCCCGAGCCCAGGGACTGGGCCTCACGCTGGCCGCCACCACCGCCACGCGGCGTGCGCGGCTGGGGCATGCCGCGTTCGAAGAACTCCCGCAGCATCGGCGGCAGGCCTTCCAGGTCGGGCATCTGCTGGTTGGAGACCTTACGATCCGGCAGCTTCTGCGTAGTACTGATGTTCACCACGGCAGGCGACGCCTGCTCCACCAGCTGGGTGAAGTCAGGCAGCTCGGCCGCTTGCGCGGTAACGGCCTGACCCAGCACCAGCACCGTGGCGACTATGGATAGGTAAGACTTCAAACGTGGTATCGACATACAGCTCCCGTTACGACGAGCAGGGTTGAGCGACAGGGTTCAATAAACGCCGAAAAACTGCGACCGACATTTTTGTTCCGCGAACAAAACAAGGCCAGGGCCGTTAAGCCCTGACCTATAAAAAACATAGGGAATATTAGCAAGTGAAAAAAATGATCCAGACATTTCATGTCTCTCGGCAGAGGCAGGCATCGACTATCTCCTGCGCAACATTGAAATATCAGGATGAACATAGGATTAACAACTCAAGGCTTGGCGGGCACGGTGCCACTGCGTAGTGACAGCGCAATTCGCTCGGCGGTGCCAATCGGGATCTCGCCGACGACGGTCACCATCACCTCGCCTTCCAGGGTATTCAACCGCCGTGAAACGGCGACTGTCGGGCCCAACTGGGTGCGGGTCTCGTTTACGGTCGCACCGTTAAGCGGCTCCAGGAATACCGAAAAACGCGCCAGACCATCGTCATACATCAGACTGCTGACGGTTACCTTGGTGTGGGAGTCTTTATGGGCACTGCTGTTGACCAGCTGAAAGCCTGGTGGCAACCAGTCGAGGCGCCAATCCTGAGGGATCTCGACCTCCGGGGCCTTGGCGTTGGTCACCGCCACCGGCGTGCATTCGCCACTGGGCTGCAAATCACGATCGTCAGGCACCGATGTATTGAGCTGGGTGAACTGGAAACGCTCCAGCAACTGGCCCTGGTCGTTAAGCAACAATGACTTCAATGGCAGCGCAGTTTCACGATCCAGATGCAGCTCAAAACCATAACGGTATTGATCGCGGGGCGTCACGGAGACGATCACCGCATTCCGACCGGCCACGCGCGATTTGCCGATGACGGCAAGATCGTAGAACGCTTTGAGTTTTTGCGGATCAAGGGTACGCGCAGAGGTATTGGGGGAGCCCCCAAGCCCGGCAACCAGCGTGCCGCTCACGCATTGGGTACGGCCATCGACGCGCAGGACTTCCTGGGCAGAACCATCGAGCTGCAAAAGCCGCTCACGGACCTGACCATTCTGGACACGATGCCAGATGTCATGGGTAGAAAAACTACCGTTACGCTCGTAGATGAAGGTGCCCTGAAAGCTTTGCTGCTGCTCCGCCCGCCCAAGACGCGTCAGCCAGTCTTGGGCTTCATCGGCATGGGCGGGGACTGCAAACCAGCCACTGAGCAAAAGCGCAAGGAGCGGTATGGCGCGCATAAAGCTCCTTGGCGGACTAGCGGTTTTCCAGGCTTGCAGCGCGGGCGTAAGGCAGAGCGCTTTCAGTGCCTTTCAAAGCCGATTCCTGTGCGTGTTGGCGCAGGTAGCCTGGAAGACGCTGATCCTGCCAGCCGGATTGCCCTTGAAGTACACCGTTGGCCATAGGCCCGGTGGTATCGGAGCTTTCCTTGTAGCCGGCCAGTACGGCTGGACCCTTGACCTGCGGGCCGGCCATGACCGGTTGCTGGGTCTGCTGGGCCAGTTCGGCACCGGCGATTTCGTCCTGGTTGTACAGGCGAACACCTGCCAATACAGCGACGGTCACCGAAGCAGCGACTGCCAGACGGCCCAGGCTACGCCAAGGACCGCGAGCAGCTTTTGCCGGAACGGCTTCATCAGCCAGTGCAGCAGAAACGGCCGCAGCAATATCCAGACGAGGGATTAGAAGATCCTTGTGCATCACCGCCCGAGCGACTTGGTAACGAGACCAGGTATCACGGGTTTCGGCATCATCAAATGCATTAAGCACTCGACGAAGTTCCAGTTCATCCGCTTCGTTATCCATCACTGCGGACAGCGATTCCTGCAGGGCATCACGACTCATGGCGGTTCCTCTCTTGGCTGTCGCCGCTGTCTCAGTTTTCCTGCAACAACGGCTGCAGGGCTTTATCGATGGCTTCCCGAGCCCGGAAGATCCGGGAGCGTACGGTACCCACCGGACATTGCATGACGCTCGCAATGTCTTCGTAACTCAGACCATCGAATTCACGTAAAGTTAACGCCGTACGCAAATCTTCTGGCAGTTGTTGAATAGTGCGATGGACGGTTCCTTCGATCTCGTCGCGCAGCAATGCACGCTCCGGCGACTCGAGATCCTTGAGGCCGTGATCACCATCATAAAATTCAGCATCTTCCGAACTAACATCACTATCCGGCGGGCGGCGACCGCGAGAAACCAGATAGTTCTTCGCCGTGTTAATGGCGATGCGATACAGCCACGTGTAAAACGCACTGTCACCGCGGAAATTACCGAGTGCACGGTATGCCTTGATAAAGGCTTCCTGTGCAACGTCCTGCGCTTCATGGGTGTCGTGCACAAACCGCACGATCAACCCGAGAATTTTGTGCTGGTATTTCAGCACTAGCAGATCAAATGCCCGCTTGTCGCCGCGTTGAACGCGCTCGACCAGCTGCTGATCCTCTTCCTGGGTTAGCATGAACACTCCTCGTTGTACTTGAAGGAGGCTTGCATAACTAATCGATCAGGCTTGCAAACATAGACTCGGACTTTTCGCAAAAGTTCTCCCCCTCCAAGCAAGTTTCCGGCGCGCACTGATTTGGCACACACGAAAAACGCAGCGCGGGCAATGCCGGCTGCGCGAATAATCTGTCGCCAGTTTCCTGACGCGCCTGACACAGACGCGGCTCAGCAAATCCAGCGTGTTCCCAGCTTTCGGGCATCCTGCTATTGAGTCGGGGCCTATGCAAAAAGTTCCCATCCCAATCGCTGTCCGTTTCATGAAAGCCGTGCAGTTCGTTGCCCGTAGTCTCACAATGCCACGAATGCCCGGCTATTGTGCCGCTCCCCCCCTCTATATACTAGTGGGCCGTGTCACCCTTTGATTCGCCGATCCAGGCGTCCTGTTTGCGCCCCCTACGGATCGCTTTTTGCGGAATCCTTCAAATGAGCCAACAGTTTCAACACGATGTCCTGGTGATTGGCAGCGGCGCCGCGGGCTTGAGCCTTGCACTGACCCTGCCGGGCCACCTGCGCATAGCCGTACTGAGCAAGGGCGACCTCGCCAATGGCTCGACGTTCTGGGCCCAGGGCGGTGTCGCCGCGGTGCTCGATGACACCGACACCGTGCAATCCCACGTCGAAGACACCCTGAATGCCGGCGGCGGCCTGTGCAATGAAGAAGCGGTGCGCTTCACCGTCGAGCATAGCCGCGAAGCCATCCAGTGGCTGATCGACCAGGGCGTGCCCTTCACCCGCGACGAACATTCCGGCACCGACGACGGCGGCTTCGAGTTCCACCTGACCCGCGAAGGCGGCCACAGCCATCGGCGGATCATCCATGCCGCCGACGCCACCGGCGCCGCGATCTTCAAGACCCTGCTCGCCCAGGCCCGGCAACGCCCCAACATCGAACTGCTGGAACAGCGGGTCGCCGTCGACCTGATCACCGAAAAGCGCCTTGGCCTGCCGGGCGAACGCTGCCTCGGCGCCTACGTGCTCAACCGGGCCAGCGGCGAAGTCGACACCTACGGCGCGCGCTTCACCATTCTCGCCTCGGGCGGCGCAGCGAAGGTCTACCTCTATACCAGCAACCCCGACGGCGCCTGCGGTGACGGCATTGCCATGGCCTGGCGTTCGGGCTGCCGGGTGGCGAACCTGGAATTCAACCAGTTCCACCCCACTTGCCTGTATCACCCGCAGGCCAAGAGCTTCCTGATCACCGAAGCCCTGCGCGGCGAAGGCGCACACCTGAAGCTGCCCAACGGCGAACGTTTCATGCAGCGCTTCGACCCACGAGCAGAACTGGCCCCGCGGGACATCGTCGCCCGGGCCATTGACCATGAAATGAAGCGCCTGGGCATCGACTGCGTCTACCTGGACATCAGCCACAAGCCCGAAGCCTTCATCAAGACCCATTTCCCGACGGTCTACGAGCGCTGCCTGGCGTTCAACATCGACATCACCAAGGGCCCGATCCCGGTTGTCCCGGCGGCGCACTACACCTGCGGCGGCGTAATGGTCGACCAGAACGGCCGCACCGACGTGCCCGGCCTGTACGCCATTGGCGAAACCAGCTTCACCGGCCTGCACGGCGCCAACCGCATGGCCAGCAATTCGTTGCTGGAGTGTTTCGTGTACGCCCGCTCCGCCGCCGCCGACATCCTTGAACAGCTGCCGCGCATTCCGGTGCCGGCCGCCCTGCCCCGCTGGGACGCCAGCCAGGTGACCGATTCGGACGAAGACGTGATCATCGCCCACAACTGGGACGAGTTGCGGCGCTTCATGTGGGACTACGTGGGCATCGTGCGCACCAACAAGCGCCTGGCGCGGGCGCAGCACCGGGTTCGACTGTTGCTGGATGAGATCGACGAGTTCTACAGCAACTATAAAGTCAGCCGCGACCTGATCGAGCTGCGCAACCTGGCCCAGGTGGCGGAACTGATGATCCGCTCGGCCATGGAGCGCAAGGAAAGCCGGGGATTGCATTACACCCTCGACTACCCGCAAATGCTGCCCGAAGCGCGCGACACTATTCTGGTGCCAACCACCTACGGCGGCTGAACTTCAAGCGCACCCGCAGGCGCCGATGCACATCGGTAGCCTGCGAATCCCGTGGCACGCAGATCGAACGCACCCGCCAGTCACCCTGCACCCGAAAGCGCAGCACCACGATCAACGGCAACGCCAGGCTGTCGGGGCGCAGTTGCACGCTGTGCCAGCCACGCGCGGCGCTCCACAACTGCCAGCCATCCTCGTCGCGACGCAGGCCACGGATCGACGAACGGTGAGTCAGCAGGATATGACGCGGCAATACCCAACCGGCATGGGCCAGGCACAACAAGGCGCCAAAGGCTCCGAACCACGGGGACACATCGAGAAACCACAGCGCACCCAGTGCGAACACCTGGGCGAAAAGATAAGCCGCCAGCAACTGCCCGGAGGCGTGCCAGCGGCATTCGAACGTATTACTTGGGCTGGACACGATCCAGAATCATCCGAACCATGCGCTGCAGCTCCGGGTCTTCCGATTCGGCGCGTTCCATGAACCAGCCGAACATGTCCTGATCCTCGCATTCCAGCAGCTTGCGGTAGCAGTCGCGGTCGACGTCGTTGAGGTGCGGATAGACCTCCCTGACGAACGGTACCAGCAACACGTCCAGTTCAAGCATGCCGCGGCGGCTGTGCCAGTAGAGGCGATTGAGTTCTACATCTTCGACCATGGAGCGCTCCTCAAATAGAGCGCAAGTATACAGGCCGAAGCTGCCTGGAACAGTCGGCTTTGGTCGGCCATACGGAAACTATCCATTTGCCGGGCGCCCCTCTATGATGCACTCATGACTTTTTAACCTGCGATGACCCATGGCTGACTCTGCTTTTTTCTGCCCCCTGTCCCACGAAGGCGTTCTCGCCGTCCGCGGTGCCGACGCTGCCAAGTTCCTCCAGGGACAACTGACCTGCAACCTTAACTACCTGAGTGACACCCAGGCCAGCCTGGGCGCGCGCTGCACCCAGAAAGGGCGCATGCAGTCGAGCTTCCGCATCCTGCTGCAAGGCGATGGCGTGTTGCTGGCCATGGCCACCGAACTGCTGGAGCCACAACTGGCGGACCTGAAAAAGTACGCCGTGTTCTCCAAATCCAAACTCACCGACGAAAGCGCTGCCTGGGCGCGTTTCGGTGTGTCGGATGCCGATCAGGTACTGGCCGGCCTCGGCCTCCAACTACCCGCCGAGACCGACAGCGTGGTGCGCAGCGACGACCTGATCGCCATCCGCGTATCGCCGGGCCGTGCCGAACTCTGGGCCCCCGCCGCCCAAGCTCAAACCCTGCACAGCCAACTCGCCGCACAATTGCACGAAGGTGAACTGAACCAATGGCTGCTGGGCCAGATCCGTGCCGGTATCGGCCAGGTCATGCCCCAGACCCGCGAACTGTTCATCCCGCAGATGCTCAACCTGCAAGCCGTCGGCGGCGTCAGCTTCAAGAAAGGCTGCTACACCGGCCAGGAAATCGTCGCGCGCATGCAGTATTTGGGCAAACTCAAGCGTCGCCTGTATCGCCTTAGCCTGAATGCCGGCGAGCTGCCTGAGCCCGGCACCCCACTGTTTTCCCCGAATCACAATAGTGCCATCGGCGAGGTGGTGATTGCCGCCCGTGCCGATCAGGCGATTGAACTTCTAGCGGTGCTGCAAGCCGAAGCAGCAGAGAGTGGCGATGTGTATGTAGGCACGCTGGAAGGCCCGGGCCTTCAGCTGCTCGACCTGCCCTACCAGCTGGACCGTGATCGCGAGATCCAGCGCTGATCGTCGTACCTTTTTGCTACACCCTAGAGATCTTGAATGAACAAGCTGGCGGAAAAAGTCCAACAGGCGTTGGTTGTGGCCATCGATAACGATGACCTGGTTCTGCCAACGCTGCCGGAAGTAGCCCTGAACATTCGTCAGGCCGCCGAAGACCCGGACATCAGCATCAGCCACCTGAGCAAAGTGATCGGCCGTGACACTGCCTTGTCGGCACGGCTGATCAAAGTGGTCAACAGCCCGCTGTTGCGCGCGACCCAGGAAGTCACCGACCTGCACACCGCCATCACCCGCCTGGGCACCAACTACAGCAGCAACCTGGCGATCGGCCTGGTGATGGAACAGATCTTCCACGCCCGTTCCGAAGTGGTCGAACAGAAGATGCGCGATGTCTGGCGGCGCAGCCTGGAAGTGGCCGGCGTGAGCTATGCGTTGTGCCGCAACCACAGCCAGTTGAAGCCTGACCAGGCGGCGCTGGGTGGGCTGGTGCACCAGATTGGCGTGCTACCGATCCTGACCTTCGCCGAAGATCACTATGAACTGCTGTCCGATCCGGTCAGCCTCGATCACGTGATTGAAAGCATCCACCCGTTGCTGGGGGACAAGCTGCTGCGGCGCTGGGACTTCCCGGAAATGCTGGTGAACCTGCCGGCGCAGTACATGAACCTTGAGCGCGACTCCGAGCGCCTGGACTATATCGACCTGGTGCAGGTCGCCGTGTTGTATTGCCACCGCGACACTGACCACCCGCTGGCCAGCGTGCCGATATTGACGGTACCTGCGATCAAGAAGCTGCGACTCGACCCCTACAGCGACACCTTGCGCGCCGAGCTGGATGAAGCACGGTCGATGTTCTACTGATTACCCCGCGATAAAACTGACCCGCACTTTCAAACCCGCCAACTCTCCGTCATGCAAGCTGATCTGCGCCAGATGTGCCCGGCAGATCTCGCCAACAATCGCCAACCCCAAGCCCGCCCCCAAGCCCTGCTGGCTGCGCCGATAGAAGCGCTCGAACACTCGGTCCCGCTCATCCAGCGGGATGCCCGGGCCGTCATCTTCCACCTCAAGTACCGCCGGCGCCGTGACCCGCAGGATCACGTTGCCGCCCGGGGGCGTGTGGGCCAGGGCGTTGTCCACCAGGTTGCTCAACAACTCGTTCAACAAGGTGGGCTCGCCCCGCAGCCACACCGGTTCATCCGCCTCCAGCGCCAGGGCCACGCCACGCGCATGGGCCAGCGGCGCCATGGCCATGCCCAGCTCGCGAGCCAACTGGCTCAGGTCCAGCAACTGGGCCCCGCCTTCGGCAATCGCCCGGGCGCCGTTTTCGATGCGCGCCAGCGAGAGCAATTGATTGGCCAGGTGAGTCAGGCGATCAGTGCCCTGGGCTGCGGTTTCCAGGGTGGTGCGCCAGGTAGCCGGGTCTTCGGCACGCAGGCCAAGCTCCAAGCGTGCCTTGAGCGCTGCCAACGGAGTGCGCAGCTCATGGGCGGCATCGGCAATAAACTGTGCCTGGCGCTCGAACTGCCCGCGCAGGCGTTCGGTGAAATGGTTGAGCGCATGTACCAGCGGGCCCAATTCATGCTGCACTTCCACCAGCGGCAATGGCCGCAGGTCATCGGGCTGACGCTCTTCCACGGCCGTGCGCAAGCGCTCCAACGGCCGCAGCGCCGCACTCACGGCAAAGAACACCAACAACAATGCACCGATGGCCAGCATCCCCAGGCGCAGCAAGGTATCGGCCATCAGGCTGCGCGCCATCGCCACCCGCGCTTCGTCGGTTTCGGCCACGCGGATTTCCGCCATGCCGTTCATGTTCGGCTCGGAGACTGCCTTGAGCAGGCTGACCACTCTCACGTTCTGGCCCTGATACCTGGCGTTATAAAAGCGCGCCAGCGCCGGATAGTCATCGGTGCGTGGAGTGCCCGGCGGCGGGCCCGGCAGGTTTTCGTAGCCGGAAATCAGCTTCTGGTGAATATCGTTGACCTGGTAGTAGATTCGCCCGGCGCTGTCGTAGGCGAACGTATCCAGGGCGACGTAGGGCACATCGGCACTCAAGGTGCCGTCGCGGTGGGACAGGCCGGCCGCAATGGTCCGCGCCGAGGCCAACAGCGTGCGGTCGTAAGCCGTGTCCGCCGCCTCGCGTCCATTCCAGTAAGCGCTCAAGCCGCTGGCAATCATCAACACCACCAGCAACAGCGCCAGGTTCCACAGCAGGCGCCAGCGCAGGCTGCTGGGCTTATGCATCGCGGGCTTCCAGCAGGTACCCCAGGCCACGGAAGGTGACGATGGCCACAGGCTGGCCATCGAGTTTCTTGCGCAGGCGGTGCACGTAGATTTCGATGGCATCGGGGCTGGCCTCTTCATCCAGGCCAAACACCTGGGAAGCCAGTTGCTCCTTGCTCATGACCCGGCCCGGGCGCGCGATCAGCGCCTCAAGCACCGCCTGCTCGCGGGAGGTCAACGTCAGCAATTCGCCGCCCAGGGTGAAGCGCCGCGTGTCCAGGTCGTAAATCAGCACGCCACACGCCTGTTGCCGCTCACCGCCCAGCACGCTACGGCGCAGCAGCGCCTTGACCCGGGCTTCCAGCTCCGTCAGTTCGAACGGCTTGGCCAGGTAGTCATCCGCGCCCAGGTTGAGGCCATGCACGCGGTCTTTCACATCGCTGCGTGCGGTCAACATCAACACCGGCAGATTTTTCCCTCGGGCCCGCAGGCGCGCCAATACTTCGAAACCGTCCATGCGCGGCAGGCCCACATCGAGAATCGCCACCGCGTATTCCTCGCTGCTCAAGGCCAGGTCCGCCGCCACTCCGTCGTGCAACACATCGACGGTCAAACCCGTGCTCTTGAGCGCCTGGGCGACACTTTCGGCTAGCTGCAAATGGTCTTCGACCAGAAGGACACGCATGGGTTTTTACCTCGTTCGGGGGTGGTCGGCGCCACGCTTTGCCGGGGAGTTTACAGGCGCGGCCTGCGCTGTGAAGCCCGAAAACATTGAAAGGCGACTGAAAGGTTAGTGAAAGCTTCGCCCTTTAGCATCCAGCCACGGTGGGTTTCGCCTGCCGAGCTATTTCACCCATAGCGCCCGAAAAACGCCTCGAAGCGTTTTCGCCAAAATAAGAACAATAACGGAGTACACCCACGATGCTGCGCACACAGCCGCCTGCTCGTTCTTATCGTATCACCCAGACCGCCCTTGCCAGTGCCGCCGCCCTCGCCGGCTTTTCGCCCGCAGGCCAGGCCGCCTTTTTCGAGGACAGCACCGCCACCCTCGAAACCCGCAACATGTACTTCAACCGCGACTTTCGCGACGGCACCAGCGCACAACAATCCAAGCGCGACGAGTGGGCCCAGGGCTTCATGCTCAACCTGCAGTCGGGCTATACCGACGGTACCGTCGGCTTCGGCATGGATGCGCTGGGCATGCTCGGGGTCAAGCTCGACTCCAGCCCCGACCGCACCGGCACCGGGCTGTTGCCGACCCACGACGACGGCCGCGCCGCCAACGAATATTCCAAACTCGGCCTGACCGGCAAAGTGAAGATCTCCGCCACCGAGCTGAAGATCGGCGCGCTGATCCCCGAATTGCCGATCCTCAAGCCCAACGACGGGCGCATCCTGCCGCAGACGTTTGAAGGCGGCCTGCTCAGTTCCAGGGAATTCAAGAACCTGGTGTTCACCGGCGGCCGCCTCAACAAGGCCAAGGACCGCGACGACACCAACTACGAAGACATCGGCCTCAACAACAAGAACAGCCGCTTCCTCAGCGGCGCCACCGGCAAGCATTTCGACTTCGGCGGCGTGGACTATAAATTCGCCGACAAGATCACCGGCAGCTACCACTTCGCCCAACTCGACGACGTGTACCGCCAGCATTTCCTCGGCCTCGTGGCCTCGCGCCCGATGGGCCCCGGCACCTTCGGCGCCGACCTGCGCCTGGCCGTCAGTGACGACACCGGCGCGGCGCGCGGCGGCAAGATCGACAACACCTCCCTCAACGGCCTCTTCAGCTATGCCCTCAATGGCCATAAGCTCAGCGCCGGTTACCAGCACATGTCCGGCGACAGTGCCTTTCCCTACGTGGACGGTAGCGATCCTTACCTTGTCAACTTCGTGCAGATCAACGACTTTGCCGGCGCCGAAGAACGCTCCTGGCAGGCCCGCTACGACTACGACTTCGCCAAGCTGGGGATTCCCGGCCTGAGTTTCATGAGCCGTTACCTGTCGGGTGACAACATCAAGCTCAAGAACGGCGAGACCGGCAAGGAGTGGGAACGCAACAGCGAGATCCGCTACGTGGTGCAAAGCGGCACGTTCAAGGACGTGGCCGTGCGTCTGCGCAATGCCACCTACCGTTCCAACTATTCGGCCCGTGATGCGGATGAAGTGCGCCTGCTGGTGAGCTACAGCGTCGCACTCTGGTAACAGCAACCTCATAACAACAATGATGGAGATGAACATGACCCTTTCACTGCGTAAATTTGCCCTGACGGCCAGCTGCATGCTGTTCGCCAGCCAACTGCTGGCCGCCGAGCCCAAGCGCCCGGAGTGCATCGCCCCGGCGTCCCCTGGCGGTGGTTTCGACCTGACCTGCAAACTGGCGCAGAGCGCGCTGGTCAACGAGAAACTGTTGAGCAAGCCGATGCGCGTGACCTACATGCCCGGCGGCGTGGGCGCGGTGGCCTACAACGCCGTCGTGGCGCAGCGTCCGGCCGACGCTGGCACGCTGGTGGCGTGGTCCAGCGGCTCGCTGTTGAACCTGGCCCAGGGCAAATTTGGCCGCTTCGATGAAAGCGCTGTGCGCTGGCTCGCGGCCGTCGGCACCAGCTACGGCGCCATCGCGGTGAAAAACGATTCGCCCTACAAAAACCTCGACGATCTGGTCAAGGCCCTGAAGAAAGATCCGGGCAGCGTGGTCATCGGTTCCGGCGGCACCGTCGGCAGCCAGGACTGGATGCAAACCGCCCTGATCGCCAAGGCCGCCGGCATCAACCCGCGTGACCTGCGTTACGTGGCACTGGAAGGCGGCGGCGAGATCGCCACCGCCCTGCTCGGCGGCCATATCCAGGTAGGCAGTACCGACATCTCCGACTCCATGCCGCACATCCTCAGTGGTGACATGCGCCTGCTGGCGGTGTTCTCCGACGAACGCCTGGACGAGCCGGAAATGAAGAACATCCCGACCGCCAAGGAACAAGGCTACGACATCGTCTGGCCGGTGGTGCGTGGCTTCTACCTCGGGCCAAAAGTCAGCGACGAAGACTATGCCTGGTGGAAAGACGCCTTCGACAAACTGCTGGCTTCCGAAGAGTTCGCCAAGCTGCGTGACCAGCGCGAGCTGTTCCCGTTCGCCATGACCGGCCCGGAGCTGGACACCTACGTGAAGAAACAGGTGGCTGACTACAAAGTGCTGGCCAAAGAGTTCGGCCTGATCCAGTAATCGCCCCTCTGTGGGAGCGGGCTTGCTCGCGAAAAACTTCAACGATGACGCGTGCTGCCTGTATAAACGCGACGTCCTGGCGTTCTTCGTGAGCAAGCTCGCGCCTACAAGAGTCTCCAAGGAGTTTCCCATGCTCTTACAACGCATTTTCGCCTCAGTGATGTTGCTGGTATGTGCCGGCCTCGCACTGATGGCCTGGCCATATCAGGCGTCGTTTTCCTACGAGCCGGTAGGGCCTCGGGCCTACCCGCTGCTGATGCTCGGGCTGATGGGCCTGGGCCTGATCTACATGCTGTTTCGTCCACAGCCCACCAAGCACACAGAAGAAGAGCCCGCGCTGGACCGCCAGACCCTGATCAAGATCGGCATCTGCGTCGGGTTGCTGCTGGTGTTTGCCGGCACCTTCGAACCCTTGGGTTTCATCCTCAGCAGCATGCTGATCGGCATTCCGATGGCGCGCCTGTATGGCGGCCGCTGGATGCCCAGCGTGGTGATCGTGACCTTGATGAGCATCGGTCTTTACCTGCTGTTCGACAAGGCCATGGATGTACCGCTGCCGCTCGGCCTGCTTGAAGTTCTGGAGAACTGATATGGATACGTTCAGCTATTTGGGCCAGGGCTTCGGCGTTGCACTGACCCCTTACAACCTGATCACCGCACTGTGCGGCACCTTGATCGGCACCGTGGTCGGCCTGTTGCCGGGCCTTGGGCCGATCAACGGCGTAGCGCTGTTGATCCCCATCGCATTTGCCCTGGGGCTGCCGCCTGAGTCGGCCTTGATCCTGTTGGCGGCCGTGTACCTGGGCTGCGAATACGGCGGGCGCATCAGCTCGATCCTGTTGAACATCCCGGGTGAAGCTTCCACTGTGATGACCACCCTCGACGGCTACCCGATGGCTCGCAAAGGCCTGGCGGGCGTGGCGTTGTCGCTGTCGGCGTGGAGTTCGTTCATCGGTGCGTTTATCGCCACCTGCGGCATGGTGCTGTTCGCCCCGCTGCTGGCCAAATGGGCGATTGCCTTCGGCCCGGCGGAATATTTCGTACTGATGGTGTTTGCCATCGTCTGCCTGGGCGGCATGGCCGGTGACAAGCCGCTGAAGACCTTTGTCGCGGCATTGATCGGCCTGTTTCTGTCAGCAGTGGGTATCGATGCCAACAGCGGCGTATACCGCTTCACCGGCGATAACATCCACCTGACCGACGGCATCCAGTTCGTGGTGCTTGTATTGGGCCTGTTCTCCATCAGCGAGATCCTGTTGCTGCTGGAAAAAACCCACCGTGGCCAGGAAGCCGTGAAAGCCACCGGACGCATGATGTTCAACCTGAAGGAAGCTTGCGCGGTATTCGTCGTGAATATTCGCTGCGGCCTGCTGGGTTTCATCATGGGCGTATTGCCGGGCGCGGGTGCCACACTGGCCTCGGCCGTGGCCTACATGACCGAAAAACGCCTGGCCGGTGCCAGCGGTAAATTCGGCCAGGGCGACATGCGCGGCCTGGCGGCTCCGGAAACCGCGATCGGCGCTTCCGCCTGCGGCGCCCTGGTGCCGATGCTGACCCTCGGCGTACCCGGCTCGGGCACCACGGCGGTGATGATCGGCGCCCTGTCACTGTACAACATCACCCCCGGCCCGCTGCTGTTCCAACAGCAACCGGACATCGTCTGGGGCCTGATCGCCTCGTTGTTTATCGCCAACATCATGCTGGTGATCCTCAACATCCCGATGATCCGCATCTTCACCCGCATCCTTGCCGTGCCGAACTGGGCACTGGTGCCGGTGATCGCCATCATCACTGCGATCGGTGTGTACGCGGTTCACGCCACCACCTTCGACCTGTTCCTGATGGTCGGCATCGGCATCTTCGGCTACATCCTGCGCAAGCTGGATTTCCCGCTCTCGCCGGTGCTGCTGGGCTTTATCCTCGGCGGGTTGATGGAGCAGAACCTGCGTCGTGCGCTGTCGATTTCCAACGGCGAATTGCAGATCCTCTGGTCGAGCCCGATCACCTTCGGCGTGTGGGTACTGACGGCCTTGATGCTGTTGTTCCCGCTCCTGCGCATCTGGCGCAAGCGTTCCCTGCAGCGTCGTGCCGTGGCCGATGTCTGAGGCCACGTTCAGAAACTGGTGGGCAACACCGCTGGTCGGTCTGCTGGGCGGGTATCTCGCCAGCCAGATCGGCTGGCCACTGCCGTACATGGTCGGCTCGTTGCTGGCGATCATCCTGGTGCGCTGCCTGACACCCTGGCAGCTCGCGGAAATTCCCGGCGGCCGCAAATGCGGCCAATGGGTGGTGGGCATCGGCATCGGCCTGCACTTCACCCCGGTGGTGATCGAGCAGGTGATGAGCCACTTCGGCCTGATCTTCTTCGGAGCGCTGGTCACCAGCCTCTCCAGCATTGTGGGTGTGTGGTTGATGCGCCGCAGCGGTGAAGACCGCGCCACGGCGTTTTTCTCGAGCATGCCAGGTGGATCGGGGGAGATGGTCAACCTCGGCGCACGCAATGGCGCAGTGCTCAGCCGCGTCGCGGCGGGCCAGAGTTTGCGGGTATTGGTGGTGGTGCTCTGCGTGCCGGCGGCGTTCAAGTATTTGCTGGGGGAAGGTGCCCCGCAGTTTCATCCGGCGACGGTGGATTGGACCTGGCTGGCGCTGCTGTTTCCCGTCGGCGCACTGGTGGCCTGGGGCTGGCAGCGCTTGCGTCAGCCAAACCCCTGGCTGTTCGGGCCGCTGCTGGTCAGTGCCGCCGCCAGCATTACCTGGGACTTGCACATCGGGCTGCCCGACGGCGGCAGCCAGATCGGCCAGTGGCTGATCGGCAGCGGCCTGGGCTGCCACTTCAACCGGCAGTTCTTCCGGCGCGCGCCGTTGTTCATGGGACGTACGTTGATCGGTACGGCGTTGACCATGTTGATTGCGACGCTGGCGGCTGTGGGCTTGAGCGCACTCACACATCTGGACCTGCGTTCGCTGACACTGGGCATGATGCCAGGCGGAATTGCGGAAATGAGCCTGACGGCGGAAACCCTGCAATTGTCGGTGCCATTGGTGACGGCGATGCAGGTGATGCGTTTGTTGTTTGTGCTGTTTCTGGCGGAGCCTTTGTTTCGGCACTGGAACCGGCAGCCAGACAAAATCTGAAGCCTAAGAGACATTCAATTGTAGGAGCTGTCGAGCTTTAGCGAGACAGCTCCTACATTGGAGCTATGTCAAACCGGCGGCAATCGCCACTCGATCGGCGTCTCGCCATTCTGCTCAAGAAACTTGTTGGTGCGGCTGAAATGCCCGCAGCCAATAAACCCTCTATAGGCCGACAACGGCGACGGATGCACCGACGTCAGCACCAGGTGCTTGGTAGCGTCGATCAGCTTCTGCTTGCCCTGCGCATGGGCGCCCCACAGCAAGAACACCAGGTGCGGCTGATGCTCGCTCACCACTTCAATAATCCGATCGGTAAAGAACTGCCAGCCCTTGCCCGCATGGGCGTTGGCATTCGCGCGCTCCACGGTCATGGTGGTGTTGATCATCAGCACGCCCTGGTCGGCCCAGCTTTGCAGGTAGCCGTGGTTGGGAATGTCGATGTTCAGGTCACGCTTGAGTTCTTTGTAGATATTGACCAGCGACGGCGGTGCCGGCACGCCCGGTTGCACCGAGAAGCACAAGCCGTGGGCCTGGCCCGGGCCGTGATACGGGTCCTGGCCGAGGATCACCACCTTGACCTTGTCCAGGGGCGTTGAGTTGAGTGCGTTGAAGATCATCGGGCCGGGTGGGTAGATCTCCTTGCCTGCCGCGTGCTCCTGGCGCAGGAATTCCCGCAACTGGGCCATGTACGGCTGGTCGAACTCGTCACGCAGGGCGTGTTTCCAGCTGGGTTCGAGTTTGATACGGTCGTCAGTGGTCATGGTTACGCTGTCTAGTCAAAAGAATGAGGCGAACCCTAGGAAAGCCGACCTTGCTTGTCAATTGATCTGACGCAGATACCGCACTTTCCTGCGAAGCGATCATACTGAACCTTCACTTTCTCGATTGAGGTCATGATGAACCTGCACTTCGAAGAGCTGATTGGCACCGGCGGCGCCCGCGTTGGCATCGCCAGCCTGGACGCGGAAAAATCCCTCAATGCCTTGTCGTTGCCGATGATCCTGGCCCTGAGCGAACGCCTGGACGCCTGGGCCAAAGACCCGCAAATCGTCTGCGTGCTGCTGCGCGGCAATGGCCCCAAGGCTTTTTGCGCCGGTGGCGAAGTGCGCAGCCTGGCCCAGGCCTGCCGTGAACATCCCGGCGAAGTACCGGCGCTGGCCGCGCAATTTTTCGCCGCGGAATACCGCCTCGACTACCGCCTGCACACCTACCCCAAACCGCTGATCTGCTGGGGCCACGGCTATGTGCTGGGCGGTGGCATGGGCTTGCTGCAAAGCGCCGCCGTGCGCATCGTCACGCCAAGCAGCCGCCTGGCCATGCCGGAAATCAGCATCGGCCTGTACCCGGACGTGGGCGCCAGTTGGTTCCTGTCTCGCCTGCCCGGCAAGTTGGGGTTGTTCCTCGGCCTGACCGGCGCCCATATGAATGGCCGCGACGCCCTGGACCTGGGCTTGGCTGACCGTTTCCTGCTGGATGAACAACAAGACGAACTGCTTGAAGGCCTGCTGCAACTGAACTGGCAGGAACAGACCGACATGCAGCTCAACAGCCTGCTCAAGGCCCTGGCCCAGGAAGCCACCGGCCAGTTGCCCGAAGCCCAATGGCTGCCGCGCCGTGGGCAGATCGACGAGTGGCTGGACGTGGGGGATGTGCGCTGTGCGTGGCGAGCCTTGAGCCAGTTACGCGATCACACCGACCCGCTGCTCCGCCGCGCAGGCAAGACCCTGAACGAAGGCTGCCCGCTGACCGCGCACCTGGTGTGGGAACAGATCCAGCGAGCGCGGCACCTGTCCCTGGCCCAGGTGTTCCAGATGGAATACACCTTGAGCCTGAACTGCTGCCGTCACCCGGAATTCAGCGAAGGTGTGCGGGCGCGGTTGATCGACAAGGACCAGCAGCCACACTGGCACTGGCCGGACATCAACTTGATCCCCGAGGCCGTGGTGCAGGCGCACTTCCACAAGGTCTGGGAAGGGCGGCATCCGCTGGCGGACCTGTCTGACTATTGAGCGCCCGTCGGCGCTTTTTTGCCCTCGAACGTGAAGGCACAATTATCGGGTTGGTGGTCGTCGCACTGGAAAATCTGTTGCCCGAAAGCATCGGTGCCCGGTACCCAATGCGTGGTATCTGCCAGCGACATTGAGCCCCCGGCTTGAGCCGTGCCGTACCTCAGGGTGACTGTCTTACCCCTCAGGGTTTTATAAATGCACTTTTCCAGATAGCCATGCTTGCGCTCGTCCTGCTCGCTTGGAGTAAAAAGCGCGCCGACAAAGGTTTCCACGAATTCCCCGCCGCTCATTGCCTGGCTTATCCATGGCGAGTCGCTGTCAGTTCCCTGAAAGTGACCGTCAACGTAGCGTACAACACTCGGGTAAGGACAGGATTGCGCTGCTGCCAACGTACTGACGCCAAGAAAAGCAAAAAATAACAGGTAGAGCGGGCTGACGTTCATGTCATGGGTTCCATCAGTCGATGCTGGAAGCGATACGCCAAACAGGCGACTGCTCCCAATTAACTACAGGCGTAACCCACAGGATAGCTGTCAAATATGACAGTACCGACCAACGGTAAACAAAAACGGCGCCTGAGCGCCGTTTTTCCAATTATTCCTATCAGCGATGACCGCCGCCACGGCCTCCACCCTGACCACCACCCTGGCCATGTCCGCCACCATTACCCCAGTGACTGTTGCCCCAACCCTGGTTTGGGTAAGGCCGATAACCCGCGCGCGGCCCCGCAGGATAATAGCGCGGCGCCGGCTGGTAATAACGCGGCGACGGGTAATAACGCTGCGGTGGCGGGTAGTAACCCTGGCGGTAATGGTAATACGGGCCGCCGCCGTAGTAATACGCCGGCGCGGGCGCCGTGTAGACCTCGGAACGGTAGTAGGCCTGGCCGCCACCGTAATAAGGCGCGCACGCAGAAAGGGTCAAGCCGAGCAAAGCGATGAGAAGCAGTCGACGATACATGGCGGCCTCCTGGACCGCGGAAGAGCACACCCAGCGACGCTGGGGGGCGGCAAACAGCTTTCACTGCCTGACGAAATATCTGACATCAAAAACGGAATCTGGTGCGATTTAGACATAGATTGATACATCTGCCGGTCGCCTCATTGCAGTGCAACCCCGCACCACCACAATGCATATTCCCTGCACGTTTCTCCCTCCTCCTGGCGCCAACCCACGCCATTACTGCACCCGTGCCACTTGGCACGACTCTCGCTTTACCTCTCCCGTGCAGGAGTCATCACAGGTTCGCGGCACCACAATTTGCAATGGCTGACTAGGGTTCCGGCTCGCTAAGGCGAGTGGCTGGTCCGAGAGTCGGCGACCTCCAGTTGAGGTTACACGGCGGGATAAAAGCCCGGGAGACAAGCCACCGTTCACGGTGCCGCGTTGCTCCTGCTCGCCCTTGATCAACTGGAGAAGCATCCATGCCCTCGATACGTTTACCCGCCCTGCTCGCCGCCGCCTTCGCCGCCGTGGTGAGTTTTTCCGCCCAAGCCGCCCCCAAAGACCATTTCAGCGTGTGCTGGACGATCTATGCCGGCTGGATGCCGTGGGAATACGCCGGCAGCCAAGGCATCCTCGACAAGTGGGCCAAGAAGTACGGCATCAAGATCGACATGGTGCAGCTCAATGACTACGTCGAATCCATCAACCAGTACACTGCCGGCCAGTTCGACGGCTGCACCATGACCAACATGGACGCCCTGACTATTCCCGCCGCCGGCGGCGTGGACAGCACCGCGCTGGTGGTCAGCGACTTCTCCAATGGCAACGATGGCGTGGTCATCAAAGGTGAAGGCAAGACCGTCGCCGACCTCAAGGGCATGAACGTCAACCTGGTGGAACTTTCCGTGTCCCACTATCTGCTGGCCCGCGCCCTGGAGTCGGCCAACCTCAGCGAAAAAGACCTGAAAGTGGTCAACACCTCCGACGCCGACATCGCCGCCGCCTTCAACACCGACCAGGTCAAGGCCGTCACCACCTGGAACCCGATGCTCTCGGAGATCAAGGCCAAGCCCGGTGTCACCGAAGTGTTCGACTCCAGCAAAGTGCCCGGCGAAATCATGGACATGATGGTGGTCAACACCCAGACCCTCAAGGACAACCCCAAGCTGGGCAAAGCGTTGACCGGCGCCTGGTTTGAAGTGGTGGCGCTGATGAACGCGAAAAACGCCGCCAGCACCGACGCCCTGGAGCACATGGCCAAGGCCTCCGGCACCGACCTCAAGGGCTTCCAGTCGCAACTGGACACCACCAAGCTGTTCGCCACGCCCAAGGAAGCCCTGGCCTTTGCCACCAGCGCGCAGTTGCCCGCCACCATGGACAAAGTCGCCGAGTTCTCGTTTAAACACGGCCTGCTGGGTGAAGGTGCCAAGGACACCAACGCCGTGGGCATGAGCTTCGCCAATGGCGTGACCCGCGGCGACACTGCCAACCTCAAGCTGCATTTCGACCCCAGCTACGTACAGATGGCCGCCGACGGCACGCTGTAAGAGGACGCGGCCATGCGCCTGATCAACCGTCACCCGGAACGCTCCAGTCGCCTGCTGTTGGTGCTGCTGCCCTTCGCCCTGCTGCTGTTCGCCTACTTCGTGGGCTCGGCCGAGCGCCTGGCAGACAACCCCAACGACAAGCTGCTGCCCAGCGCCGCACAAATGGGCGACGCAGTGAAACGCCTGGCCTTCAGCGCCGACACTCGCACCGGTGAATACGTGCTGTGGCAAGACAGCGCCTCAAGCCTGCGCCGCCTGGCGATCGGCCTGGGCATCAGCGCCCTCGCCGGCCTGTGCCTGGGCATTGCAGCCGGCACCTTGCCGCTGTTTGGCGCACCGTTGTCGCCGTTACTGACGGTGCTGTCGATGGTGCCGCCGCTGGCGATCCTGCCGATCCTGTTCATCGTGTTCGGGCTGGGGGAATTGTCGAAAGTGATGCTGATCGTGATCGGTATCACCCCGGCCCTGGCGCGGGACCTGGAACAGCGGGCACGGGAAATTCCCGTGGAGTTGCTGGTGAAGGCACAGACCCTCGGCGCCTCCACCTGGACCCTGATGCTGCGGGTGGTGCTGCCGCAATTGCTGCCACGCTTGCTGATCTCCCTGCGCCTGATGCTCGGCTCGGCGTGGCTGTTCCTGATTGCAGCCGAAGCCATCGCCTCCACCGACGGTTTGGGTTACCGGATCTTCCTGGTGCGCCGCTACCTGGCGATGGACGTGATCCTGCCCTACGTGGTGTGGATCACCCTGCTGGCCTGGCTGATGGACTGGGGCCTCAAGGCCCTGACGCGGCGCGCGTTCCCCTGGTACGAAGGAGCGCGGGCATGAGTTTTATCAGCGTCAACAATGTGTGGCAGCGCTATGGCGACCAGGTGGTATTGGAGCGCCTGAACCTGCACGTGGCCGAAGGCGAATTCTGCACCCTGGTCGGCACCTCCGGTTGCGGCAAATCGACCTTCCTGCGCCTGCTGCTGGGGCAGGAGACCGCCAGCCATGGCGAGATCCTGCTGGACGGTAAACCGCTCGCCGCCGAACCCGATGCCAGCCGTGGCGTGGTGTTCCAGCGCTACTCGGTGTTCCCGCATCTGACGGTGCTGGACAACGTTGCGCTGGGCCTTGAGTTGCCACGTTCAGCGTTGCTCGGCCGCCTGTTCGGCAGCGCGAAAAAACAGGCCCGGGAACAGGCCGCAGCCCTGCTGCATAAAGTCGGTTTGGGCCATGCCCTGGACAAGTACCCGGCGCAGCTTTCCGGCGGTATGCAGCAGCGGCTGGCCATCGCCCAGGCGCTGATCATGAAGCCCCGCGTGTTGCTGCTGGACGAACCCTTCGGCGCCCTCGACCCGGGCATTCGCAAAGACATGCACCTGCTGTTGCTGGAGCTGTGGCGCGAAACCAGGCTGACGGTGTTCATGGTCACCCACGACCTGAGTGAAGGCTTCAGCCTCGGCACCCGCTTGCTGGTATTCGACAAGGTGCGCCTCGACCCACACGCCCCCGGCGCCTACGGCGCCCGCATCACCTACGACATCCCTTTGAACAGCGAGCGCCGCAAGGCGATCGCCGCCGAACTTGGAGCCACTTCCAAATGACCGACTCAACTCAATTGTTCCCACCCTTCGCCGAGGAAATGCTCCCCGGCGGCGGCCACCGTTCCTTTGTGCTCAAGCGCGGCCAACTGCTGCGCCTCACCGACATTCGCGGCGGCGCCAACGTCAGTTTGACCCTGCTCAATGCCAATGAAAAAACCGAGCGCCTGAACCTGCCCGACAGCCTCAAATGCCAACACACCGCCAAGCTCACCAACGGCCATTGCCTGTACTCGGACATGGGCCGCGTGCTGGCTGCCATCACCGCCGACACCTGCGGCTGGAGTGACAGTATCGGCGGCGTGTCATGCGCCTCCGAGGTCGCGGAAAAATACGGCAAAGGCCGCTATCAAGAGCTGCGCAACGGCTTCTACCGCAACGGCACCGACAACCTGCTGGTGGAACTGGGCAAGTGGGGCCTGGGGCTGTCCGACCTGCTGATGACCCTCAACCTGTTCAGCAAAGTCACGGTAGATGAAGCTGGCAGCCTGCACTTTGCCCCCGGTCACTCCAAGGCCGGCGACTACATCGAACTCTACGCACCGATGGACACACTGGTGGTGCTCACCGCGCTGCAACATCCCATGGACCCCAACCCCGAATACGCGCCGCAGCCGCTGAAACTCAGCTGGATGAACGCCGACCCAAGCGTCGCCGAACACTGCCGAACCTCGCGCCCGGAAAACGAGCGCGGCTTTATCAACACCGACCGTCTGTTCGCCTGAGGACCTGCCATGTCTATCGCACTCGCCAAACAACCGGACGCGGCCGTGTACCGCGCGACCATTCCCGCCGGCGAACCCTGGCTGATGGAAGTCAAGGCCGGCCAGACCCTGCGCATCCTCGACCTTGAGGGCAACCAGGCGGTCGACACGCTGTTCTACAGCCTGAAAAACCCCAGGGAACGCTACGACGTGCAGCGCACCCTGCGTCGGCAAAACAGCGTGTACCTGAGCACCGGCAGCGTGCTGTATTCCAACCTCGGCCAGCCGATGCTGACCATCGTCGACGACACCTGCGGACGCCACGACACCCTTGGCGGCGCCTGCGCCCAAGAGAGCAACACCGTGCGCTACGCCCTGGAAAAACGCTACATGCACAGCTGCCGCGACAACTACCTGCGGGCCTGCGCCCACGATGGCCGGCTGGGTAAAAGCGACATCGGGCCGAACATCAATTTCTTCATGAACGTGCCGGTGACCGCCGATGGCGGGTTGACCTTCGAGGACGGGATTTCCGCCCCCGGCAAGTACGTCGACCTGCGGGCCGAGATGGACGTGATCGTGCTGATCTCCAACTGCCCGCAACTGAACAACCCGTGCAACGGCTACAACCCAACCCCTGCGGAGTTACTGGTATGGAACTGAAGATCAAGCGGTTGCGCCAGTGGTTGTTCGCCCTGTGCCAGGCCCGCGCCGGGCAGTGCCTGCGTAAACGCTGAAGATCAACTGTGGAAGATGACCTGTAGGAGCTGGCTTGCCTGCGATAGCGGTGGATCAGCCAACATATGGGGTGACTGATCCACCGCCATCGCGGGCAAGCCCGGCTCCCACAGTTGATCTCCATTGGTGTTGAAATTTGCGCTGCGGACGACCGCAGCGCCATCCACATTTGCGGGACGGCCCGCATCCCAGGACAAGGCCGAGCACTCATCGGCCTGCGGGGTTTTGCCATGTTCGAAAAACTGTTGATCGCCAACCGTGGCGCCATCGCCTGCCGCATCCTGCGCACTTTGCCTGAGCTTTCGGTCAAGGGCGTGGCGGTGTATTCCGAAGCCGATGCCGCGAGCCTGCATATCCAGCAAGCGGATGAGGCCTACAGCCTGGGCGAAGGCGCGGCGGCCGGCACCTATTTGTCGGTGGAGAAAATCCTCGCCACGGCCAAGGCCTGTGGCGCCACCGCGATTCATCCCGGCTATGGCTTTCTATCGGAAAACGCCGCCTTCGCCGAAGCCTGCGAAACAGCAGGCATCGCCTTCGTCGGCCCGACGCCGGAACAGCTGCGGGTATTCGGCCTCAAGCACACCGCGCGCGCGTTGGCCAGGCAGCACAACATCCCGCTGCTGGAAGGCACCGAGCTGCTTAACAGCCTCGACGCCGCACTACTGGCCGGGGAAACCGTGGGCTATCCGATCATGCTTAAAAGCACCGCCGGTGGTGGCGGGATCGGCATGCGCGTGTGCCACAGCGCCGATGAATTGCGCGACTGTTTCGAGGCGGTGAAGCGCCTGGGCCAGAACAATTTCAGCGATGCCGGTGTGTTTATCGAGAAGTACATCCAGCACGCCCGGCACCTGGAAGTGCAGGTGTTTGGTGATGGCTGCGGCGAGGTCATCGCCCTCGGCGTGCGCGACTGTTCGGTGCAGCGGCGCAACCAGAAAGTGCTTGAAGAAACCCCGGCGCCGAACCTGCCCGACGGCATGGCGGATGAGCTGTGCCGTGCCGCCATCACCCTGGCCAAGGCAGTGAATTACCGCAGCGCCGGCACCGTGGAATTTATCTTTGATAGCGCCGATGGCCGCTTCTATTTTCTGGAAGTGAACACCCGGTTGCAGGTGGAACATGGCGTCACCGAGCAAGTGTGGGGCGTGGACCTGGTGCGCTGGATGGTGCAATTGGCCGCCGGGGAAATGCCGCCATTGCGGGAACTGCAACTGAAGCCTCACGGCCACGCGATTCAGGCACGCCTGTACGCCGAAGATCCGGGCCGGGAGTTTCAGCCAAGCCCGGGGCTTTTGACGTATGTGGACTTCCCGGTCGCTGAAGGCCTGCGCATCGACACGTGGGTGGAGGCCGGTTGCGAGATTCCGCCCTACTTCGACCCGATGATCGCCAAGCTCATCACCTGGGCGCCGACCCGCGAACAGGCACGCCTGGATTTGCATCAAGCCCTGAGCAACAGCCAACTGTACGGCGTGGAAACCAACCGCGATTATCTGCGCCAGATTCTGCTCGCTACACCGTTCGCCAGTGGCCATCCGTGGACGCGCTGCCTTGAAGACTTGGTGTACCACGCCAACACGTTTGAAGTGCTCAGCGCCGGCACGCAAACCAGTGTGCAGGACTATCCGGGGCGCCTCGGTTACTGGGCCGTAGGCGTGCCGCCGTCGGGGCCGATGGACAGTCGCGCGCTGCGCCTGGGCAATCGCCTGCTGGGCAATGCCGACGGCACCGCTGCGCTGGAAATCACCATGAGCGGGCCGTTGCTGCGCTTCAATTGTGCGGCGGTGGTGGCGGTGACGGGTGCAGACATTGTGCTGCGCTTGAATGATGAAGCGGTACCGATGAACACCGCGTTGCTGATCCCGGCGGGCGCAACCTTGAGCCTGGGCACCATCGCCGGGGCCGGAGCTCGCAGCTACCTTTGCGTGCGCGGCGGGCTGCAGGTTCCGGATTATCTGGGAAGCAAAAGTACCTTCACCCTTGGCCAGTTTGGTGGGCATGGCGGGCGGGCTTTGCGGGCGGGTGATGTGTTGCACTTACTGCCGTTGGAGGATCTCAGTTGCGGCAATACGCTAGTGCCTGAACCGCTTGGCGAGGTGCGAACACTGCGGGTGATCTACGGCCCCCACGGCGCGCCGGAATACTTCAAGCCCGAGTACATCGAGACGTTCTTTGCCACCCAGTGGGAAGTGCATTTCAACTCCAGCCGCACGGGTGTGAGGTTGATCGGGCCGAAGCCTCTGTGGGCGCGTACGGATGGCGGTGAGGCGGGGTTGCATCCGTCGAATATTCACGACAATCCCTATGCGATCGGTGCGGTGGATTTTACCGGGGACATGCCGGTGATCCTCGGCCCCGACGGCCCGAGCCTGGGTGGGTTTGTATGCCCGGTGACAGTGATCGAGGCGGACTTGTGGCAGTTGGGCCAGCTCAAGGCGGGTGACAAAATCTGCTTCACCCCCGTCGACATCAAGACCGCCCGAAACCTCGCCTTGAACTGGGATCGTTCCCACGCTCTGCGTGGGAATGCCGCCTGGGACGCTCCGCGTCCCGCTGTCGACGCAATGACGCAGAGCGTCACAGGATGCATTCCCACGCAGAGCGTGGGAATGATCAGGTCGCCTGTTGTTCTGGACATCGGCCAGGCCGACACCCGCCTCGTCGCCCGCCTCGCCGGCGACACCCACCTGCTCCTGGAAATCGGCGCCCCGGAACTCGACCTGGTGCTGCGCTTTCGCGCCCACGCCCTGATGCAAGCCCTCGAAGCACAAGCCCTGCACGGCGTCATCGACCTGACACCCGGCATCCGCTCCCAGCAAATCCACTACCAGCCCGAACAACTTACCCTCGCCGACCTCCTGGCGCTGATCACCACCGAATGGCACGACGTCTGCGCCAGCCAAAACCTGCAGGTGCCGTCGCGCATCGTCCACCTGCCACTGTCCTGGGACGACCCGGCCTGCCAACTGGCGATCGAAAAATACATGACCACCGTGCGCAAGGATGCCCCGTGGTGCCCGAGCAACCTGGAGTTCATCCGCCGCATCAACGACCTGGCCAACCTCGACGAAGTGCGCCACACCGTGTTCGATGCCAGCTACCTGGTGATGGGCCTGGGCGACGTCTACCTCGGCGCGCCCGTGGCCACGCCGCTGGACCCGCGTCACCGCCTGGTCACCACCAAGTACAACCCGGCACGCACCTGGACCGCCGAAAACTCCGTGGGCATCGGTGGCGCCTACCTGTGCGTGTACGGCATGGAAGGCCCCGGCGGTTATCAGTTCGTCGGGCGTACCTTGCAGATGTGGAACCGCTACCGGGAAGTCGCCGCGTTCGATGGCAAACCGTGGTTGCTGCGCTTCTTCGACCAGATCCGCTTTTACCCGGTGAGCGCCGATGAGCTGGTGCAGATTCGCCGGGATTTCCCCCTTGGGCGGTTTGAACTGAGCATCGAACACAGCCAGTTGAACCTGACGGATTACCAGGCCTTTCTCGCGCAGGAAGCCGAAAGCATCGGCGCGTTTCGCGGGCAACAACAGCGCGCGTTCAACGCCGAACGCGAACGCTGGATCGTCAGCGGCCAGGCGCATTTCGACAGCGAGGAACTCGCCGCACCACAGGGCGCAGACACGCCCTTGCAGGCCAACGAATACAGCATCGACAGCCACATCGCCGGCAATCTCTGGCAAGTGCAGGTCAGCGCTGGCGAACGCGTGGCGGCGGGAGATGTGCTGGTGATCCTGGAGTCGATGAAAATGGAAATCCCGGTAGTCGCACCGTTCGCCGGCACCGTGCGGGAAATTCCGGTGCAGCCCGGCAGCGGCATTGGTGCAGGCCAACGGGTGGTGGTGCTGGAGCGTGATTTGCAATAACGCGGCGGGGCTGTATCGTGCAAGGCACACCGGGTTTCACCGGGACTTTGTCCGATACAGCCTGAACCGACCGATGACCACGCCAACCCTCTGCCCCGCCTGCGGCGCCCGCAACGATTGCGCCCTGGCCGACCCGCGCACTGCCGACCAGGCATGCTGGTGCTATTCCGTCAGCATCGACCCCGCAGTGCTCGAAGCCTTGCCGGCGGAACTGCGCAACAAAGCCTGCCTGTGCCCGCGTTGTGCCCAGGTGGACGAACAACTGCGCGGCAACGAGCGGTCGTAATGCGCGTAGATCGTTTCCTCAGCAACCTGCCGCGTTTCAACCGTAAACAGGTTCGCCTGTTGCTGGTGGAGCGGCGGATCAGCGTCGACGGCCAGGCCATCAGCGATCCGCACCACCCGGTAAGCGAGTTCAGCCGTGTGTTGCTGGATGGCGAAGTGCTGCAAGCCGGCAAACCCGCGCGTTACTTCATGCTGCACAAACCCCAGGGCTGCGTCAGCGCCACGTCCGACCCGCAACACCCCACGGTGCTCGACCTGCTGGATGAACCGGACAAGCACGAGCTGCACATCGCCGGTCGTCTGGATTTCAACACCACCGGCCTGATGCTGATTACCAACGACGGCCAGTGGTCGCGCCGCCTGACCCAGCCGCAAACCAAGTTGCCCAAGGTGTACTACGTCGAGACCGAGCAGGACATCGGCCCGCAATACACGGCCACTTTCGCCGCCGGCCTGTACTTCGCCTTTGAAGACCTCACCACCCAACCGGCGGAACTGGAACTATTGGGCCCCAGAACGGCGCGCCTGAGCATCATTGAAGGGCGTTATCACCAGGTGAAGCGCATGTTCGGGCACTTCGACAACAAAGTGATACGCCTGCACCGCGAACGCATGGGACCGCTGGAGTTGGACGCAGCCCTTGCGCCAGGCCATTACCGGGCGCTTACAGAGGCTGAAATCCAACAGGTCTGATGACCGTTCAGCCGATGATGGCAAAAACCCACGCCATCGACTGGCGAACTGGCATCCCTGATGCTTGAATCAACCCAGCCAGCCGCAATCTGACTGGCGAGTCACCCCTACCTACAAGAAACACTTTGCCCGTCCGCACGCTTGACCTGCGGGCCTCTCACGGCAAATTGCCCGCCATAACAACACCCGTCGGCCAGCCAGTACCGGATCGACATGGGCCCTCACTTCCAGGCGTATGCCTACCTGTCACAAAGCTCGTGCAGAGTGATCTGCGCGCATTACCCGCTTGCCAGGAGTCTTACGACATGAGGCCAGAAATCGCTGTGCTGGATATACAGGGTCAGTATCGGGTTTACACGGAGTTCTATCGCGCGGACGCAGCAGCCAAGACCATCATCCTGGTCAACGGCTCAATGGCCACCACTGCGTCTTTCGCCCAGACCGTGAAAAGCCTGCACCCGACGTTCAACGTGGTTTTGTATGACCAGCCCTACGCTGGCCGCTCCAAAATCCACAACCGCCACGAGCATATGCTGACGAAAGAAGTCGAGGGCCAGATCCTTCTGGAACTCATCGACCACTTCGCCGCCGAACACGTGCTGTCCTTTTCCTGGGGCGGCGCCGCGACCCTCGTCGCCCTCGCCCACCGCCCGCGCCGTGTGGAAAAGGCCGTGATCAGCTCGTTCTCCCCGGTGATCAACGCCCCGATGCGCGACTACCTGGAGCGCGGTGTCGACTACCTCGGCAACCTCGACCGCGACCGCGTGGGCCACCTGGTCAACAGCACCATCGGCAAACACCTGCCGTCGCTGTTCAAACGCTTCAATCACAAACACGTGAGCAGCCTGGCCGAGCACGAGTATGGGCAGATGCACTTTCACATCAGCCACGTGCTCAACAGCGACCGGCTGTGCTACCTCAAGGCCGCTAAGCAGATTGATATACCGGTGTTGTTCTTGAACGGCGAATGGGACGAGTACACCAGTGCCCAGGATGCCAAGCTGTTTGGGCAACATATTGCGAAAAGCACCTTCGGCACGATTCAGGCAACCGGGCACTTTCTGGATATGGAGCACAAGGCCGCGTGCCGGGATAGCCGGGAGGCGTTGATGGGCTTTTTGAGACCGGAGCAGCAGCCAAGCCGGTTGCGGTACCACGCGTCACAGCCACAGCATGCGTTTGCCGTATGAGCGGTGGGGTTGTGGGCGGGCCGGATTTCCCAGGGGGGCCGCCTGCCCACGATCGACCGTTGGCACGTAAAACACAGAATTTTCGAAGAAAAACTTCAAATCCGCGAGCACATCTGGTACAAAGTCAGCCGCTCTGAGCGGGTATAGTTTAGTGGTAGAACGAAAGCTTCCCAAGCTTTAGATGAGGGTTCGATTCCCTCTACCCGCTCCACTCAGATTTTGCTCCTGCGTCAGGCTGGTTTTGACGGGGGATGTGTAAAAAAACCGGTCCTTGGTGTCCGGTTTTTTTATGGGTGGGATTTGGAAATTAAACGGTCGAACCGGGCTCATTCAATCGCCTGATAGACCTTCTTCCCGCCAACCCAAGTCTGCAGGACGCGTGTCCTCCAGATGTCTGCCGGGCTGACGGCAAAAATGTCCTGATCAACCAGGATAAAATCGGCCCACTTTCCGGGCTCAATGCTGCCTTGGGTAGCTTCTTGATGGGCTGCATAAGCTGCATCCAGCGTAAATGCACGGAAAGCCTCGAAGAGGGTCATGGCCTGCTCAGGGTGCCATCCAGCCAAGGGGTTGCCCTCATGATCCGAGCGAGTCACGGCAGCATGTATGCCGTAGAACGGATTGGCAGATTCGACTGGGAAGTCTGACCCTGCCGCAATTTTCGTTCCCTGGTTAAGCAGAGTGCGCCAGGCATAAGCCCCCTTGATCCGTTCGACACCCACCCTGTCCTCAGCCATATTCATGTCGCTGGTAGCATGTGTAGGCTGCATCGATGCAATCAGCCCTAGATCGATAAAGCGCGGTATCTGCGCCACATCAACCACCTGCGCATGCTCGATCCTGTTACGCAAGGCGCGCCCACCGACTGTGGCGTAGGTCTGTTCAAAGCTATCCATGACCTGCTCGATGGCAGCATCACCGATGCCATGCACATTAGCTTGAAAGCCGGCTTTCAGTACCGACTCAATCTTGTGCTTCATCTCCTGCCGGCTTTCAAAAAGCAACCCCTTGTTGGTTGGGTCGTCGGTGTATGGCTCAAACAGCGCCGCACCACGGCTTCCCAAAGCGCCATCGGCATAAAGCTTGACGCTACGAATGGTAAGACGATCATCGCCGTAGCCGATCAAAGGGCCGTCCTGGGACAACACCGCGAAATCATCCCCCGCACCGTTGATCATCGAGTAGACACGTAACGGAAGCCGGCCGCGATCGGCAAAACCGCGCATCGTCTTGATCATCTGCCTATCAGCACCTGCATCGTGCACAGATGTCAGGCCTTGTGCATTGAGATGCTCCAATGCAGCCTGCAACGCGACCTCTCGCTCCTGCTCGTCAGGCAGCGGAATAATATCCGCGACCAGCCCCATAGCGGCGTCGATAAATACACCTGTCGGGTTACCTTCTGCATCCCGTTCGATACGTCCGCCTTTCGGATCAGGCGTGTCCTTAGTAATACCCGCCAGTTGCATCGCCTTGGTATTAGCCCATCCGGCATGGGCATCCACCCGAATTAGCCACACTGGTCGATCGACAACGACCTTATCAATTTCGGCAGCCGTCGGAAACCGCCCCAACTTCCAGGTAACGTGGTTCCAGCCTGAGCCGGTCAGCCAACGGGCGCCGGGGCGCGCTGCAGCGAATACCCGAAGCCTCTCCTGCGTATCAACCAGTGTTGGAGAGCCCCGTAAAGCAATGCTTCGAAGGGACTCTCCAAGCCATTTGATATGGCCGTGCGCATCGGTCAACCCAGGCAAGAGGGACGCACCCTTACCATCGATGCGCGTCGCCAATGCATGCTTGCCAGCAAGATCGGCCGCCATACCGACGCAAATCACTTTGCCCGACGCATCAAAGGCCAACGCATCAAAACGCATCAGACCGCCTCCACTCACGGTATAACCACGCACATTTTCCATAATCGTTGGCTCCGCCCGGACAGGCCCCGCCAGCGACAGGAACATAGCCACCGGGATCAACGCCTTGGGCTGAGTTTTGATACACATCAGCAGCTGTTCAAACGCGGCAAGCATCGGGCCGAGCGTGAGACTTTTAAATGCTGATGGTTGCAGACTCGGTTTTTCTCCTGAAAATCGTGGAGTCATGATTTCCTCCAGTAAGAGGTCACGTCATGCGGTCAGAAAGAAGGTTATAAAAAAGGGCGCTAACACCGTCAGAATCAAACCACTCATGAGAGCGGTAGGCAGCGTGTCGCAGTGGCAGGTTTGGCGCACGATCGGTAACGTCGAGTCCAGAGCGGTTGCCCCAGCGGCGGCAATACCGACCCTTGGGTGGAAGCCACCGACCAGGTACAGTAAAGCGATCGCGATCAGTTCGCGCCCCAGGTCTGCGAGCAATGCCGTAGCGCCATGAACTTCTCCGGACAGCCCTCCGACCAGGACGCTGGATAGCGTGAACCATCCAAATCCCGTCGAGAGTGCCAGGAGCAAACGGATATCTTCGCCAGTGATGAAATGAACCGCATAGGCTCCCAATATTGAGCCAATGACCACGGCAATCGGAACGCATAGAACGCCCCATGAGATCCAGTCACGACCTAACTTGATGCTCGACAAGTCGAGTCCCACCAAGAAGATCAGTACCATTAACATCACGTTGCTGGGCGGAAGCCACAAGCTTGCAACGGTTGATTCTGCATATGTGAACAACACGCCCAAGGCCACCATCAGCAGCGCAATAAAGCACTCTTTCAGAGGAGCAGCAGCGCCATGCATATCGAAACTGGCAACCCTGCCTGGTTCTCGTCCAGCCCCTCTCAAAGCCGCCAAGCCCAGCAGCAGCATGCAAGGCACCACTGTTGTTGCGACCGCGACAAGCGAAGATGTCTTGAGTACATACCCAACCGCATCCGGCGAAGAAACCACTTCGCCGAACTCAGTGCCTATCAGAAAAAGTAGCCCCCAAACCAAAGGGCTGATCAGACTGACCAATCGGACAACAACTTTATCCGGGAGCAAGAGTTTGCTCGATAGATAGCCTATTCCCAACGCAATCAAGATGGGCAATACCGAGCTCAACGCCTGCACCGTCATATCCTCTGAATGGTTAGCGAGAAATCAACCAAAACAATACAGCGCTCACAGACTCCGGGAGAGGCGTCGTCAAGTTTCTTGATCGGGCTTATGTAGTGCGAAACCTTCGGATCATGAACGGCAAAACTATCGAGAGGCTCCGAAAGGGTAAACTCCGCCCAAATCTGACTTGCCCGCGCGTCCTCAAACAGCATGTTTCGAATTTCCGGATGCCCAATAAAATTGATGCCACCCGTCATGTTCGAAGAACGGTAGATCAAGTGCGCAAACGTGAAGGGCTCTCCATCCTGGTGAAAAAAGTTCGGTGAGCTTATACCTGGCTGATCCGAACTCGCGGACGTGAGTTTTACAAAATGCACCCCAAAATAGATAGGAAGGGGCTGGCCAGGATGCTGCCAGAACGTCAGGGAAAAATCTTCATCGATCAGGTCGAGTAGTACGCGATTGTTTTTTACCGCATCACTCAACGCGTGAAAGTAGCGAATATTTGCGTGATCCGGATTGTTACCGCCTTGGTCGTAACCTGCGCGTCCGTGGCCTGCCCCATCTTTGACGATTGGCAACCAGTGGCCTTCATGCGTGTCTTGCCAGGGAAGAATGACTCCGTTGCCATACCGTCGAAACCTGTTTACTCCAGGCGGGGCGTACTCATCCGGCTCCAACTGTTCAAACTCTCGACGTAATTCTGCGAGCTCTTCGACGCAATGAGTCTGGCTCACACGAGGCATGTAATGCAGATATCCATCTTCTGCTAAGGCACTT
Source organism: Pseudomonas sp. I8001 (assembly GCF_013385345.1). NCBI lineage: Bacteria > Pseudomonadati > Pseudomonadota > Gammaproteobacteria > Pseudomonadales > Pseudomonadaceae > Pseudomonas > Pseudomonas sp. I8001. Next base: position 21,956 of record NZ_JACAQC010000006.1, on the reverse strand, counting down.
CGAGGCATGGTCATTCCTCCTTGGTTTGATGCCATCAAACATAGGCAATCACCGTGGAGAACTTCAATGGAGGCGCGAACAACGAGAAGTGTCTTACAACGACGTCGGACGCTAATGGGGAGAGGGGGAACGAATCTTTTTACTCGGCATTACTGACGCAGTACTGCGCAGACAGGGTGAAACTGTACGCGGGTTGCTGGGCCGGGGAGTCTCTGAACCGGCGCACACTGCTACTGGTAACCCACATCCAGGGAGGTGTACGCAACAATAGCTGCCCCGCCGTCCTGCTCAGCGGTCTGGTTGTAATTCCCGGCCTTGAAATACAGATTGATGCCCTGCCAACCCGATGGCGAAATATCGAATTCCCGGCTGGCCTGCCTGCCATTCGCCGCAGCCGAAACCAGCAGCACCATGCCACCCTCGGAGCCCTTGACCTCAATCTTGTAATTCAGCTTGTCGTTAAGCTCGAGCCCCGTCAGCAATACTGTCCGTTGCTCCTTTTGCCCATAGCGCGTTTTGGTCCCGGCGACGATCGAGCCACCTTCCCAGCGAAGCTTCAGCAGCTCCGAACCTCCCGCCTTGTCGCCATGTATCTGGGCAAAAATGATCGATTTTGTGCTTGGATTTTGCACCACGTAAAGCTCGCCGGACTGGGTGTTATCAAACACATCACCTGCGGTGAACTCTCTTTTTGCCCGCAGTTCAACCCGGGGATAGTGACTGTTGGGCGTCGCGTTAAGACCCGAGGGTGTGTTGAATACCAGCGCTCCTTCCGGCACACCTTGATGGCATCCCGATGAGCGATAACAGTTTGTGTAGAAATAGGCGTTCTGAAGATTTTCGCCTATCGCTATTTCTTCTGGCTGACCTTGCGCATTGAAATCCTGAAGAACGTACGCACGGCTCAGGTTGGGCAGGTTGTCGCCTGGGGTTTTTGTGGCATCCAGGGCAAAGGCATTTCCACCGTTTAAAATCACTCCGATGGCCAAGACCGACACCACGCTAAATCCAGCGCCAAACACTTTAAATGCGTGCATCACCGTCACCGATCATTCGTCAAAGCGCCAACTGCAACGCCAGCAATCCGACAGCGATTGGGGGGGGCGAATCAATGTGGGTGAGTTATACGAGCCAGTACACATCTGTTGATCCTCGGTTAGGACCACCTTCCGAAGCTACTAAACAAAGGGTGGCGGCTATACGCGGGTTAGTAGACCGGTTGATCAACGAAACCGGCGCGCCCAAAGGCGCCCCGCGTACAGCCACCATAAAGACCAGACATTCAAACGTCTGAAAAATGGCACAGCCATACGCCGTTGATCAAATCGGGCTACTAAACCCGACCGCTGATGGGCAGCGGCTGACGAACCTTAAAGACGTCGCCCAAGGCGTACAACCGGGACGATTCTGATGGCTGTGTAGGCAAAGCCGCAAGATCTCTCTTCCAGATAGCTGCGCTCAACAATCCCCCCTTGGTTCCTCACCTTCCCTACACACTAAGCATCCCCCTCATACCGGGCGCATCAGCGTCGACCGACGGAAATCCGTCATCCCTTCCCTCAAGATCCATCCCCCAATCAATCGCTTTTTTATACATATAAAATATGCATAATGAAAACCTTCAGAATCCAGTATGACTACACCAAGAACACACTGAATCAGCTAAAGCACAGAGGTGTAAGCCTGGCCGATGCTGAACCGGTATTTCACGACGCTAAAGCATTGATGATAGAAGACCGCGACCACGATGAAGAACGCTGGGTAGTCGTGGGCAAAGATGCAAAGGATCGAATATTGGTGGTGGCCTACACCTACCGTGATCCGAATTTCGTACGCATCATCAGTGCAAGGCTCGCATCCAAAAGTGAACGACGCCAGTATCTGGAGGTTTGAACCATGAAAGACGAATACGATTTCAGCTCAGGGAAGCGCGGTGCTATTGCAGGCAACAAAGGCAAGACACGCATCACCATCATGCTGGATGACGTCGTGATCGATGCAGCACGCACATGCGCCGAAAACGCCGGTACGGGCTATCAGACGGTGATCAATAACATTCTGCGCCAGGCTCTGGTCTCCCAGGATGCACATAACCTAGTAAACGCCCCGAAAAAGCGGGCGAAAACCTTGCCTGTCATCAATGACAGGATCAACGCATCCGATGTGGAAGCCTTGGAACAGCAACTGCTTGCTGTCGCGGGGGAGTTGCATCGTGTGTTAGGAGCACACAACTCCGGCAAACACTAAGCCAGGCCTCAAGCGTGGTGTTTCACAATGATCAAACGGCCCGTCTCATTCACCGAATACGTTTGAAATAAACCAGCTCCGGATCATCCTCATACGGGTTCTCGATAACCCCGCTTGGAAAAAACCAGCCTTGGCGATGAGTCTCTGGGAAGCGACGTTGGACGTATTTGCCGAGGTAAAAAGCTTCATCGTCTTGCAGGCGGTCTCAGACGCAGCAAGCAGCCGAAGCGCTATTCCTTGACGTTGGAATGCTGGAGAAACAACGACTAATGAAACAAACCCGTTCTCGAAAACATTAGTAATCTGCCCTCCAGCAATTCGACCTTAAAAGCCCTCCAACTGCGCAAGATCCGCAAGCAACCCCGGCCCCACCGGTTCCCATCCCAACTTCTTGCGCGTGATCGCACTGGATGCAGGCATATCGTGAGCGGTAAACCTTGCCAACCAACCAAAAAACCCCTGAGCCTCTTGCGCCGAAATGGATTTAACCGGCAACCCTAGCCGCGTCCCCAACACCTCGGCAATCTCCCGTTGCGACACACCCTCCTCCGCCACCGCGTGATACCTCGTGCCCGGCTCGGCCTTTTCAATCGCCAGCCTGTAGAGCCGAGCCACATCCAGAATATGTGCCGCCGGCCAACGGTTTTTCCCGTCGGCGATGTAAGCGCAAACGCCCTTCTCGCGATACAACTCGATCACCGGGCTAACCAGCCCCTGCCTGACGGTGTCGTGTACTTGAGGCAAACGCATCACCGACACATTCACCCCCGTCGCGGCTACAGCGTTAGCCGCTTCTTCCGACGCTGCACGAGGAATTTGCGCTGAGGTAACCACCGCACCATCCTCCGTCGCCAACTGCCCCGGCACGGTGCTCGCAATTCCGACACCGGAGGTAATGATCAGCGGTCGATCCGACCCGGCAAGTGCCTCTCCCAGCGCCTGGATAACCCGGCGGTCGTCCTCGCAGTTCGCGACGAATTTCGAGAAGTCGTGATTGAACGCCAGGTGAATCACGCCATCCGCCTGGGCAACACCAGACTTGAGGCTTCCCAGGTCCTCAAGCGACCCACGATGTACCTGAGCCCCGGCGGCCTCCAGCGCTGCCACCTTGTCATCCGAGCGGCACAACCCCAGCACCTGATGGCCCGCCGCGATCAGTTCCTTGACGACAGCCGACCCGATAAATCCGCTGGCACCCGTTATAAATATGCGCATGAACCGTATCTCCGTGTGTATTCAGAGACTAATCTGTGCGCTTGCCCTATACGGGTAAAGTAGTGAAGTTATCAGGGTATAGAGGCTAACAGGCTATGAGCGCAAACCAGTTGGGCAGCTATCTGAAAGACCGACGTACCCGGCTTGATCCGGCGGCATTCGGCTTCTCATCGGCACGACGGCGTACGCCAGGTTTGCGCCGCGAAGAGGTGGCCCAACGCGCGAACATCAGCCCCACCTGGTACACCTGGCTCGAACAGGGCCGTGGCGGCGCGCCGTCGGTGGAAGTGCTGGAGCGGATTGCCCATGCGCTGATGTTGACCGATATCGAACGCGAGCATCTGTTCCTGCTGGCCTTCGGACGCCCACCCGAAGTGCGCTACCAGCAAAACGAAACGGTGACGCCACGCCTGCAACGGGTACTGGATGCCTTGAACCCCAGCGCCGCGATCCTGCGTACGGCGACCTGGGACGTGGTGGCCTGGAACCAGGCGGCGACGGTCATGTTGATGGACTACGGATCCCAGGCGCCGGAACAGCGAAATATCCTGCGGTTCATGTTCCTTGATCCCAATTCCCGCGCGGCCCAATACGACTGGGAAAGCGTGGCGCGGTTTGTGTTGGGGGCTTTCAGGATTGATACGGCGCGCTCAGGCGCGGCGGAGCAGGTGCAGCCGCTGGTGGATGAACTGTGTCGACGCAGCCCTGAATTTAAGGCGATGTGGAGCGAAAACGATGTTCAGGGCGCCCATGGTGATCGCATCAAGCGGATACGCCATTCGGTGTTGGGGCCGATCGAATTTGAGTATTCGGTGTTTGCGGTCGATGGGCGCAAGGATCTGAATATGGTGGTGTACAACCCGGCGACGCCGGAGGATGCGCAGCGGATCGCATCCTTGATGGATTAGGCGCCAGCAACTGCAAGAGACTTCGACACTGCAATCGCTCGCAACAAGAGACCATTTGAATCCTTAGCCTTACTCACATCATTCTCCTGCGCCTAACCGCGCCGCGCGCACGTGCTCATGCCTATTGCCAGCAAGTATCCATATGGATACAGTGAGAATCCGTGAACTATCTAGTCCAGCAAACGCAGACCTTCATTACCTGGCATTCAGCAATACGTGATTTACGCGCAAAAATCGCCATCGCCCGGCGCATCGATCGCGCATCTGCTGGCAATCTGGGCGATATAAAGACGGTAGGCAATGGTGTCTCGGAAATGCGCGTAGATATCGGTCTGGGTTATCGAGTGTATTTCACGCAGCGAGGAAGAACCGTCATCGTCTTGCTGGCCGGTGGCGACAAATCCTCACAAGACGCCGACATCCGGCGAGCAAAAAAACTGGCAAAGGAAGTTTGATCATGAGCCAAACACTGACGACATTTGATATGGCGGCACTGCTCGACAGTGATGAAGCCATCAGCGAATACCTTTCTCAAGTTCTGGCCGACGGCGATAACGAGGAGTTCCTCAGGGCCGTCGGGTACGTGGCCAAAGCTCGCGGGATGGCGCGGGTCGCGACCGATACCGGCATGGGCCGTGAGAGTCTGTACAAGGCATTTGCCCCTGGAGCAAAGCCCCGCTTCGAAACGGTACTCAAGGTGCTTCACGCACTGGGTATCGATCTGCAAGCACAGCCGGGGCATGTCGCCAATCATTCGATTATTTGAGTGAGCAGCCCCGCTGCACCACCCACGCCAACGGCAACGTCAGCAACAACATCCCCGCCAGCACCATCACCGCCACCGGCACGCCCATCGAGTCCCCCAGCCCGCCAAACAGAACCGGCGCCAACGCGCCACCGCCGATGGTGCCGGTGTAGAACACGGCAAACGCCTGCTCGCGTTTACCCGCGCCGGCCAGGTCCGGGACCGCGCCGTAAAGCACCGACGACGTGCCATTCAATGCCAGCCCCAACACCGGCAACATCACCATCAACCCGCTCAACGGCAGGTACACCGCCGCAACGATCAACACCGCCGTGCTGCTCTCCGTCAGCCATACGGTTTTCATCATGCCGATGCGTGCGCCGAGGTAGCCGCAGAGCAATTTGCCGAAGGCGCCGCCGATAAACAGCATGGTCAGCGCGAGACCGATGCCCGCAGTGCCGGCGCCTTTAGCTTGCAGAAGAAAGGGCAGAAACGTGAGAAAGCCCATGCGCACGGCACTGTCGAGTGTGCCCGTGACGATCAGCGCACGCAGGCCGCTGACGGAGCCGCTTCCTACCAGTGTCCTGGCGGTTTTGCCGGAAGCAGACGCCGCTGCCTGCGTTGGGATCAGCCACCACAGCAACCCCGCCGCGGCCAATCCCAGCACTCCAAGAAGCGTGACGCTCGCGCGCCAGCTGATGACGGTCAGCAACAGGCCGACCAGCCCGGGAACCAGGGTTTTGCCAATGTCCCCGGAGAAGTTGTATTGAGACAGCGCTTCCTTGACCCCACCACCGCTCTCGTAGGTGTCGGTGATCATCGAAGAAGCCAGCGGATGCTGGGTACTCGCCCCCAGCCCGCCCAACAGCAGCGCCAGCAACAACATGCCCAACCCGGTCGCCTGCCCCACCAACAGATAGGCAACACCGGCAAGCGCCGTGCCGCCCACCAGCATCGGCGTGCGTCCCCAGCGTTTGGCGGCACGACTGGCCATCAACTGAAACACCGCCATCATCCCGGAATAGGCACCGCGCAGCAGGCCGACCTGGGCGTAGGTCATGCCGAACTGCGCTTGCCAGATCGGCAGCAGCACGTAGATCACATCGGTCAGGCCATCGTGAATCGCGTGGGCGCTGCAGCCGGCGATCAACGAGCGGCGACGGGCGGAAGTCTCGGGTACCGGCAGGGCAACGGCATCGTTCATGAGGTCTTGCTCAGTTCAGGTTGGAGGGGCTTCCAGCCCGCCAGGGCGATCAGCAACAACAGTAGCTGGAAACCGATGATCAGCGCCACACACCCCACCCAACCCCAACGCCCCCAGATCAGCGCCGGGACGATGGCACCGAAGCTGCCGCCCAGGTAATAGCAGGTGAGGTACAGGCCCACGGCACCGGCCTTGTTGTGGCGGGCGGTGGCAGTGGTAAAGGCGCTGGCCGCGGCCTGGGCGAGGAACACGCCCGTGGAGCTGAGGGCCAGGCCCAGCACGATGCACCACAGGGATGGCAGCAAGGTCAGGCCCGAGCCACAAACGCCAAGCACCGCAGCCGCCGTCAGCAGTTCGGATTGCGGGCGGGATTTGCTCAGGCGCCCGGCAACGGGAATGACCACCAGGGCCAGCAGGAACACCATATAGATCGTGCCCAGCGCCGCCGGGCCAAGGTCGAACGGGGCTTGGCTGAGGTAAAGGCCAGCGTAGGTAAACGTCGCCACTTGGGAGAACAGCACGCAAAATCCTACGGCGTAGGCTGCCAGCAACGGCGTGCCGAGCACATCGGCCCAGGTGGTTGAAGGTCGCGCAATTCGGGGTGGATTGCCCGGCAGCAGGAACTGGATAAACCCGCCCACCATCAGGCTCAACACTGCCAACAGCTCGAAGGCTTCACGCCAGCCGACGTACTCGGTCATCACACCGGTGACGAAGCGCCCGGCAAACCCGCCGAGCACGGTGCCGGCCACATAGAGGCTGGTGACTTCGGTGACGGTGCCGCCGCGCCAGCGATCACCGATGTAGGCCACGCTGGTGGCGAACACCACGGGGATCAGCATGCCTTCGATAAAGCGCCACACCAGCAGTTCGGCAAAGCTGCTGGCATAGGCAGTCATCAAAGCCGGCAACGCCAGCAACAGCGAGGCCGCCGAGATCACCGTGCGTTGCTCAAAACGCCCGGTCAGGCGGCTGACAAAGGGCGCGGTCAGCGCTACCGCCAAGGTGGTGACGGTAATGCTCCAACCGGCCGCCCTGGCGCTCACTTCAAAGTTGGCGGCAAGGGTCTGCAAAATGCTCTGGGTGGCGTAGAGGTTGAGAAACGCCGCGCAGCCACACAGGAACAGGGCAAGACGGGCACAATGCAGGCGCGGTTTCATGAAACCTCTCGTTTTATTATCTGAGGCCTTTATAGAATGACCCGCACACCCGAGACCAATACCGATTTCGAACCGATCAATACCCTGGGGCCAGGATGCTCGACCTACGCAAGCTGCGTTACTTTCTGACCGTCGCCGAAGAATTGCACTTCGGCCGAGCGGCCATTCGCCTGCACCTGGCCCAGCCGCCGTTGACCCGGCAGATTTCCGCGCTGGAGACTGAGCTGGGATTTCGCCTGTTCGACCGCACCAGTCGCACGGTTTCGCTCACTCCCCAGGGGCGCGCGTTCCTGCCCTACGCACGGGCGGTGCTGGAGCAGGTCGACCTCGCTGAAGTCATCGCGGGCAAATTGGCGGCGGGTGCCGCCGGGCAAATGGCGCTGGGTTACGTCAGTTCGATAGCCCTGTCGGACTTGTTCAGCCAGGCGATTCAAGCCTTCGCCCAACGCTTTCCCGATGTGCAACTGACGCTGGTGGAATGCGCCTCCGGCAGCCTGGGCGCACAGGTGGCTGATGGCCGCCTGGATATCGGCCTGAGCCGGTTACTGCCCCAGGACGGTCAGACTGAGGTGCAAGCGTTGTCGTTGGGTGAGGAGCGGCTGGTGGCGGCGGTGTCCAGCGACAGCCCGTTGGCCAACCAGGCCGAGGTCAGCCTGGCGCAGTTGAGTGGGTACCCGTTGATTCTGTTCCCAGCCGATTATGGCTCGGGGCTTAACCAGTCCATTGAGCAGCTTTATCGGCACAAAGGTTTGCCACTAAGGGCCGGGCCGTCGGGACGGCAAATTACCTCGATCATTGCACTGGTGGCGGCGGGACAAGGTGTGGCGCTGGTGCCGGAATGTACGCAGAGTTTGATGAACAAGGGCGTGACGTATCGGCCGTTGGTGGACGCGGAAGCGTATGCACGGCTGCTCGTTCTTACGCGTAGCGGCGCAAGCAGCTTGATGGTCACGGCATTTCTCACGGTAATTGATGAGTTGCTGCAGGCTCGTCAGAAAGCCTGATTGTTCTCTCGAAAAACCTCGCAATACCTCCGTCGGGCACCGTCCCCATGCGCTCATACACTGAATACAGCCCCTACAGAAACACCGGTCATCGACCGCTGGTAGGTAGAGTGTTGATAATTTATTTTCAGCAGTTATAGTCTCCACCAACACACACCACAAGGAGGTGCTGTGGACAGCCGATATTTGATAGGTCACATCGTTGCGGATGGCTGGTATCTGGTGCGAATCAGAGGCAGCCATCATCATTTCAAGCACCCCACAAAGCCGGGGCTCGTGACGATTCCCCATCCTAAAAAAGACCTGCTGGACAAGACCGCAAAGAGCATTTTGAAACAAGCTCTGCTCAGCTAACACGTTCGTGGAGGACAACAAACATGCTGTACCCAATCGCAATTTCAACCGGTGACGAGGACCATGCCTGGGGTGTGGAAGTCCCGGACATTCCCGGTTGCTTCTCAGCTGGAGATGATCTGGACGACGCCATGGCCATGGCCCGCGAAGCGATCGAAGGCCACTTCGAGATCCTCGCAGAAGACGGTGCGCCCATTCCTACAGCACAGAAAGTCACCCTCCATGCCGCCAACCCGCAATATGCCGGCTGCACGTGGGCGGTGGTGGATATTGATGTGACCAAGTACCTGGGCAAGGCACAGAAACTCAATATCACGTTGCCCGGCTATCTGCTGAACCGCATTGACGAATACGTCCTGCATCATCCGGAAGAAAAAAGCCGTTCGGGCTTTCTTGCGTCTGCTGCCCTCAAGGTATTGCAACAGGACCGGTAACAGCACTTCAAGGAACCGCGCAATGCTCCCTCCCTCACACCGCACGCCCAGCCCCGTACTGCGCAAGGTACTGGGCTGGGTACTGATCGCTCCTCTGCTGCTCTCGTTCCTCAGGCTGCCCTTTGCGCTGGGACTCGTGTTGGTGCTGGCATCCATCACGGCCTCCGTTTATGGCGCCCGGTTTGCCCAACTGCATGCCAGTCGGCGTGTAACCGTATTTGCCGTGATCATCACGCTGCTCAACATCGCTTCATTTTTTGTCATTGGCACGGCATCGGTACTCAAGGCGCTGTACTGGTTCTCGTGGTTTTATTGGTATCCGTATTACGCCGATTGGGTTTACTGGAACTTCTAAGTCTTTCGCGAATTCGACCGCAAGAAACGTAGTTCCACCCTGGGCCGGCCTTTCTACAGTAGAGCCATACCCACTCAAGGAGCCCGACCATGTCCTACGAATACAAATACATGCCCTCCCCCGTCGGCCAACTGACCCTCGTGGCCCGTGACGGAAAACTCACCGCCATCCTCTGGGAAAAAGAGCGGCCCAATCGCGTTCGCCTGGGTGCCCTGCAAGAAGCCAGCAACAGCCCGGTACTGCTGGAGACCGAGCGACAGTTGAAGGAGTACTTCGCCGGTGCCCGCAATCGTTTCGAGCTGGAACTGGACTTCGCCGGCACCGACTTCCAGAAGAAAGTCTGGCAGGCGCTGTTGACCATCCCGTTCGGAGAGACCCGCAGCTACAGCCAGATCGCTGCGCAGATAGGCAACCCCAAGGCCGTGCGTGCCGTCGGCGCCGCCAACGGGCGCAATCCGATTTCGATTGTTGCGCCGTGCCATCGGGTGATTGGTGCGTCGGGTGGCTTGACCGGGTTCGCCGGCGGGCTTGAGGCCAAGCAGTATCTGCTGGCGCTGGAGGATCACGGCTGACCCCCAGCAGGAAAACGTACAACTTTGTTCAGATCCTCAATTGTAAAAAGAAATTTCAGAGCGCGCCTGCGGTCAGTATTTTCATCACCCACCCTTATAGGAAAACGGTCATGAAATTCTCCGCCATCTCACAATCCCTGTCCCGCTGGGCAGGCAGCGCCCGCACGTTCTACGCGGCGGTAGCGTTGATCCTCCTGTGGAGTTTGAGCGGGCCTTATTTCCACTACAACGACACGTGGCAGCTGATCATCAACACCTCCACCACCATCATCACCTTCCTGATGGTGTTCCTGATCCAGAACACCCAAAACCGCGACAACGACATTTTGCATATCAAGATCGACGAACTGCTGCGCGCCACCAAAGACGCACAAAACGCGGTGCTAAGCCTTGATGGCCTTGATCGCAAGCAGCTTGAGAAGTTGCGTAAGGAATACAAGACCATGGGCGACAGCGAAACCATCACCGTCACCACGCTGACGACTGAACCCGCACAGCCCAAGACCGACCTGAATCAGGCATAAAAAAACGGCGGTTGGAGCTTATCCAACCGCCGTTTTTTGTGAACGGGTCAAGGCAATCAACCGTCGCCCTGGTGACCCTTACCGTACGTCGACGCCAGCGCCCGGGCTTTCTCCAGGCGCTCTTCCAACTTGGGCAAGGTCTCATCCACCAAAGCCTTTATTTCCGGGATATCCGACTCGGCGCCCTCCTGCTTGAACAAGGCGATCGCGTCTTCGTTGGCCTTGATCTGCTGGGCGGTGTAGGCGGCGTCAAAGGAGTCGCCGTCCTTGAGCTCGGGCATCAGCGATTCGGCCTTGTCGACAATCTTGTCCCGTGGGGCCACCGGCAAGTCGAGCTTCTTGGCGATGGCCGCCAGGTGCTGATTGGCCAGGGTGCGTTCATTGATGACTTCGATGGTGTAGTCCTTGATCTCCTGGGACGAAGTCTTGGCGTGTGCCATGCGGCTGGTCTCGATATCGGCCATGCCCTTGGCCGAAGCCTGCTCGATGAAATCGGCAGGCGACTGGGCGAAAGCATTGCTGGCGCCGAGGCCCAGCAGCATCGCGAAACTGGCGGTGCGTAACCGGATAGCCATGCGGCTCATGATGGGTTCCTCCAGGTAATAAACAGGTGTAGGGAAACGAGCCCCGCTCTGAATCTGAATTTTCAGGGCGGCAAAGGTTTAGAAAAAACTTGTTAGTGCGACGAACGGTCGTCATGCCCTGCTGCCAAACAGGCCCGGTAACAAACACGGTATTTATCAACCGCGCTCAGACAATACGCCCTGCACCTGCCCATTCAACCACTGCAACGCCGCGTCCCCACCCCGCCGCGAATGCCACGCCAGCACAAACGCAAACGACGGAATGTGAAACGGCGGCGGCACCGCCAACAACTGTTCGTGATCAATGTTCAGCAGCCCGCGAGACGACACGGTAAGAATCAGGTCCGTGCCCTGGATCAACTGCGGCGCGACACCCCAATGAGGCAAGCTGATAGCCACGTGTCGGCGCTCGCGAATCGCCGTCAGCGCCCGTTCGATTTCCGGGGTGCCGCTGCCACGCATTTCCAGCAATACGTGGGGCCGCGCCAGATAGGTGGGCAGGTCGAGTACACCGCTTGCCGGCAGGCTGTCGCGGTCCACCAGGCACACGTAATGCTCTTCAAACAGCGGCGTGCTGCGCAGCTCGGCAGGCATGTCGGGAAACACCCCGGCCGCCAGGTCGATATCGCCATTGAGCACACCGTCAAGCATGCCTTCGCGACTGGCCTGGATAATCTGCAAATCAATCCCCGGCGCTTCCCGGCGCAAGGTGCGCACCAGTCCCGGCAAGAAAATCGCCGCACTGTAGTCCGACATGGCGACCCGGAAGGTGCGCTTGGCCGACGCCGGATCAAAACGATTGGGCTCCAGCAGCGCCTGTACCTGGGCCAGCGCTTCCGCCAGCGGCATCGCCAGTTCCAGAGCACGAGCAGTGGGCACCAGCGAGCTGCCCTGGCGCACCAGCAACGCGTCTCCGAGCAAGTCCCGCAACCGCGCCAGCGCGTGGCTCACCGCCGGCTGGCTCAGGTGCAGGCGCTCGGCGGCACGGGTCACGTGTTGCTCGCTGAGCAAGGCGTCAAGGATCACCAGCAGGTTAAGGTCGATGCGTCGTAGATCATTCATCAGCTGCATGTTCTGCATAAGAACTTGGAATTTAAATTTGCGCGACGAATAGCCTAGAGTCCAGCAAAACCTCTGGGAGATTGATCATGACGACGTTGCATTGGGTAGGTTTGTTGCTGTTGGCCGCGTTCGCCGGGGCAGTGGTGCCGTTTCAAAGCGCGATCAACGCCAACCTGGGACGCGGCCTGGGGCATCCGCTGTGGGCCACCCTGGCCTCGCTGCTGGTGAGCATCATCGTGCTGCTGCCGGTGATCCTGGCCCTGCGCCTGCCGCTGCCCAACCTGGGTTTTATCACCAAGGCGCCGCTGTGGATGTGGAGCGGCGGCGCGTTCGGCGTGTGCTTCATTTCGCTGGCGTTGATCCTGATGCCCAAGCTCGGCGCCTCGGGGTTTATCGCCCTGGCGATGGCCGGGCAAATCGTCGCCTCGTTGATGCTGGACCACTTCGGCTTGTTCGGGCTGGTGGAACGCCAATTGACCGCGCCCCGGTTGATCGGGGCGCTGATGTTGATTGGCGGTGTGGCCCTGATTCAATTCAGTGCCGCACCCACCCGCTCGCTGGTGACCGCCGGCTGATCAGCGCTTGTCGAGGGTGCGCAGCTTCTGAGGCAAGCCCCACAGCAACAGCGCCGCCGCCAGCAACGCACACACGCCGATGACATACAGCGCCGGCGTGGTGCTGCCGGTGAGGTCCTTGATCCGGCCGACCATCACCGGGCTGACGATGCCGCCGAACTGGCCCAACGTGTTGATCACCGCGATCCCGCCAGCAGCGCCCGCGCCGGCACCGGCCAACAACTTCGGCGGCAGCGTCCAGAACGTCGGGATCGAAGCGATGATCCCCGCGCCCAGCAAGCTCAGGGCGACGATCAGGAACGTGGTGTGATCGGCAAAGATCCCGGCACAGAAGAACCCCACCGCCCCCAGCGCCACCAGGCCGCTGACGAACTTGCGACGTTCGCCGGTGGCGTCGGACAAGCGTCCGATCACCACCATGCTGATGGCGCCGCAGACGTAGGGAATCGCCGTCAGCAAGCCGATCATCACCGGGCTCTGGGTGCCGGCGCTGCGGATCAGTTGCGGCGCCCAGAAGTTCAGGCCGTAGGACGCCACCTGGATCAGGAAGTAGATAAAACCCAGCATCAGGAAGCCTGGGATACGCAATGCAGCCAGCAACGAGCCACCGCTCTTGTGGGGTTCATGCACGGCAATGCGGCTGGCCAGCAACGTCTTCTCCGTCGAGGTCAGCCAGTGGGCGTCCTCGATACGGTCCTTGAGCAGCTTGAGCACCAGGAAACCCAGGCCCACACAGGGCAAGCCACCGAGCAAGAACAACCAGTGCCAGCCGCGCATTTGCAGCACACCATCGAGGTGTTCCAGCACCAGCCCGGAGAACGGCGCGCCCACCAGCCCGGCAAACGCCGACGCCAGGAACAGCATCGAGGTGATGCGCCCACGGAAGTGCTGCGGGAACCACAACGTCAGGTAATACAGCACGCCCGGGGCAAACCCGGCCTCCATCGCACCGATGATGAAACGCAGGCCGTAGAACTGCCATTCGGCCGTGACGAACACCATAGCGGCCGTCGCCAGCCCCCACGACATCATGATGCGAGCGATCCAGCGGCGGGCGCCGACCTTGTACAGCATCATGTTGCTCGGCACTTCAAAGATCACATAGCCCACCACAAACAGCCCGGCGCCGAGACCATAGGCAGTGTCACTCAGGCTCAGATCGGCCTGTAGCTGGAACTTGGCGAAGCTGATGTTGATGCGGTCAAAAAACGCGAACAGGTAGCAGACCATGATCAGCGGCATCAGGCGCCAGGCGACCTTGCTGACCAGGGCTTTTTCGGCATCGTGTTCAGCGGCCGGGCGCACGCCGGCCTCCAACGTATTAAGGCTCATCGATTCTCTCCAGCGGACTGCTCGCAGGCATCCGATTGTTTTTGTTGTCTGGTTACGGCTTACAAGGTGGCGATGTAGGCCGGTGGCGGATGCAGGTCGCAATTGCGCCCGGCCTTGGCCACCTGGCCCGGCAACTCATGGCCCAGCAAGGCCGGCAATTGCCGCGACATTTTCAGCAGGTGCGGCAGGTCGATGCCGGTGTGGATCCCGACTTCATCACACAGGTTGACCAGGTCTTCAGTGCAGATATTGCCCGACGCGCCGGGCGCAAACGGGCAACCGCCGAGGCCGCCCAATGCCGCATCAAACCGTCGCGCACCGGCCTCGTAGGCGGCCAGCACATTGCACAAACCCAGGCCGCGGGTGTTGTGGAAATGCAGGGTCAGGTCGCTCGCCGGAACACGTTCCAGCACGCGCTTGACCAGACGCTCGACCTGACGCGGATTGGCCATGCCGGTGGTGTCGGCCAGGCTGATGCCCTGGATGCCCAGCTCGCGGTAGGCATCGACCAATTGCAGCACGCGGTCCTCATCGATCTTGCCCTCGAACGGGCAGCCGAAGGTGGTCGCGATGCTGCCGTTGAGGCGCACCGGGTGCTCGGCAGCAAAGCTCACGATATCGCCGAACGCCGCCAACGAGGCTTCGCAACGCATGCGCATATTCGCCAGGTTGTGGGTCTGGCTGGCGGACATCACCAGGTTCAACTCATCGGCCCGGGACTCGATGGCACGCTGGGCGCCCTTGAGGTTGGGGATCAACGCCACGTAGATAACCCCGGGATGACGGGTGATGCCCTGGAAAACCTGCTCACCATCGCGCAACGCAGGGATGGCCTTGGGCGACACGAACGAGCCGGCTTCGATCCGGGAAAACCCGGCCATGGACAGTTGGTCTATCAACGCGATCTTGTCGACCGTCTCGACCCAGGTCGGCTCGATTTGCAGGCCGTCACGGGGCGAGACTTCCTGCACGATCAGCGCATCGGAATAGTTTTTCATTGCACCACTCCCGAGGATTTCAGGCGTTGAATATCGGCGCCGCTCAGGCCCAGGTCGCCGAGGATTGAATCAGTGTGCTGGCCCAGGCTCGGGCCCTGCCAATTCACCGCGCCGGGGGTTTCCGACAGTTTGGGCACGATACCGGGCATCTTCACCGTGAGGCCGCCGGGCAGGTCGGCGCTGAGCAGCATGTCGCGGGCCTGGTAGTGCGGATCGGCGACGATATCTGCCACTGAATAGATGCGCCCCGCCGGTACTTCGGCGGCTTCCAGGGCACTGAGCACCTCGTCGATGGGCAGGCTGCTGGTCCAGTGGGTGATGGCGGCGTCCAGCAGGCCGCTCTTGGCAGCGCGGCCATCGTTGTGGGCAAACTCCGGCGCTTCGGCCAGGTCGGCGCGGCCGATGGCGAGCATCAGGCGCTTGTAGATCGGGTCGCTGTTGCCGGCGATCACCACATAGGCGCCATCGGCGGTCAGGTAGGTGTTGGACGGTGCGATGCCGGGCAAGGCGCCGCCGCTGCGTTCGCGCACATGGCCGAGCATGTCGTATTCCGGCACCAGGCTTTCCATCAGGTTGAACACGCTTTCGGCCAGGGACACGTCGACAATCTGGCCGTCGCCCTGGCCGGTCTTGACCCGCAGCAGCGACATCAGCGCGCCGATCACACCGTGCAGCGACGCCAGGGAATCACCGAGGCTCACACCGACCCGCGCCGGTGGTGAATCCGGGTTGCCGGTGGTGTAGCGAATCCCGCCCATGGCCTCGCCGATGGCACCGAAGCCCGGGCGGTCGCGGTAAGGGCCGGTCTGGCCGTAGCCGGAGATGCGCACCAGGGTCAGCTTGGGGTTGAGGGCGTGCAGCACGTCCCAGCCCAGGCCGAGTTTTTCCAGGCCGCCGGGGCGCAGGTTTTCGATCAGCACGTCGGCATCGCCCAGCAATTGCTTGACCAGGTCCAGGCCTTCTGCCGACTTGAGGTCCAGGGCCAGGGACTTTTTGTTACGCGATTGCAGGTACCACCACAGCGACGTACCTTCGTGAAGCTTTCGCCATTTGCGAAGCGGATCGCCCTGCCCCATGGCTTCGATCTTGATCACCTCGGCGCCAAACTCGGCCATCAGCCGGGCGGCGAAGGGCGCGGCAATCAGGGTGCCGATCTCGATCACCTTGATACCGCTCAGGGGAGCCGTCATGGGGTGTACCTCTTGTTCTTGGAATGTGGGGCCAAGGCTAGAGGACGCAGGCAGTAGAAATCCAACCGTCAGTTGGCAACGAGCGTTCGCCAAATGCGAACGCTTGAGTAAGGACTGGTTGTGGCGAGGGAGCTTGCTCCCGCTGGAGTGCGTAGCGCTCCCTGGATTTTGGGGCCGCTTCGCGCCCCAGCGGGAGCAAGCTCCCTCGCCACAGCAAGCGCCCTCGCCACAGGGTTTGCTTACGCCTGCTCCCGCCGCAGGTAATCGAACAACAACCGGCTCACCGGCGACAGCTGCGCCTCGTCACGCACCACCAGGATCAGGCTGCGGTCCGACCAGGCATCCGTCAGCGGCACCGCGTGCAAGCCCAACGCGCGGCCAAACAGTTCATAGGCTTTTTGCGGCAGGATGCCGATGCCCATGTTGGCCTGGACCATCCGGCACATGGCATCGAAGCCCGGCACATGGATCCGCAAGCGCAGCACCTTGCCCGCCTCCCGCGCCGCCGCATGGGTGCGCATGTTGATCGAACTGGCGGAATGCAGCCCCACGTAGTCGCTGTCCAGCGTCTCGGCGAACGTCAGGGTCTTGCGCGAGGCCAACGGGTAATCCGCCGGCATCAGCACCACCAGCTTGTCCCGGCGATAGGTCACGCCGGGCAGGCCTTTGGTATCGGTGTCGCTGGAACAGATGCCCAGGTCCGCAACGCCGTCAATCACACCCTGGACCACGCCATTGCTGGGCCGCTCTTCCAGGTCAGCCTTCACCTGTGGATGCAGCGCGGAAAAGTCGCGCAAGTCTTCGGGCAGGAACTGAATGATTGCCGAGAGGTTCGCCAGCATCCGCACATAACCGCGCACGCCGTGACTGTGTTCGCCCAGCTCCAGGCCCATCTTCTCGACATTGAACAGCATCTGCCGTGCATGGTGCAGCAAGGTCTCGCCGGCAGCCGTGAGCTGCATGCCCTTGGCCTGGCGCACAAACAGGCTGACGCCCAGCACCAGTTCCAGCTCCATCAAGCGCTTGCTGGCCGCCGAGACCGCGATAGCTTCACGGGCGGCGGCGCGGGTCAGCGTGCCTTCCTCATGCACTGCCACAAACAATTGCAGGGTGATCAGGTCAAGGCGGCGAACCAGGCTTTTGTGCAGCATCTAGGCGCGCTCGGTGGCCAGGCGATTGATATCGGCCTGCTCCACCACCGGCAGAGGTGCACCGTGCCGGACGGCCGAGAGCATTGCGCGGCCAACGGTTTCAGTGCTCACCACCCAGGCCGGTCGCACATGGCGCAGCAGCGACAACAACGGGCCGACCACGGTGTAGATGGACTGGTAGAGCGGGGTTTTCGAGCGTACGCCGTGCAACGGCTGGATCACCCCGGGACGGAACAGGTACACCGCCTTGAACGGCAGGCGCAGCAACGCATTCTCGGTCTTGCCCTTGATCCGTGCCCACATGGTTTTGCCGGTTTCGCTGCTGTCGGTACCGGCGCCGGACACGTAGATAAAGGTCATCTGCGGGTTGAGCCGCGCCAGGGTGCTGGCGGCCACCAGCGTCAAGTCGTAGCTCAAATGGGTGTACTTGGCTTCATCCATGCCCACCGAGGACACGCCCAGGCAAAAGAAGCAGGCATCGAAACCTTGCAGCAGATGCTCCAGGGGCTGGAAATCGAACATGTCGGCATGCAGCACCTGGTGCAGCTTGCCGTGTTCCTGGGTCAGCGCGGTACGGCCGACGGCGACGACTTCCTGCACGTCACTGGCCAGCAGGCACTCGCGCAACACGCCTTGGCCGACCATGCCGGTGGCGCCGAATAATAGAACTCTCATAAGGTTGGTTCCTAAGCGACAAGCGGTTAGCTTCAGGCTGCAAGGTAGAGACAAACCCACTGGCAACTTGTAGCTTGCGGCTTGCAGCTTACTGCTCAACAGGATCTTTTGCCCCTTGAAAAGCACAACGACCCTCGCCATTGCCTGCAGCGCGGCCTTTTTGTCCCAGGTTGGCATCAGCAGTTATCTGCCCGCCGTGCCGGCGATTGCCTTGTCATTGACCGCTGCAGAGGACCAGGTGGCGCTGGCCCTGGCGGTGTACTTGATCGGCATGGCGTTGCCGATGCTGCTCTGGGGCAGCCTCGGTGAGCGCCTGGGTAGAAAGCCGGTGTTGCTGGCAGCGTTGGCGTTGTATGCGCTGGCCAGTGCGGCGATTCCGTCCGCCTACAGCCTCGAATCGTTCCTCGGCCTGCGCCTGGTTCAAGGCCTCGGTGCGGGCGGTGTGTCGGTGATGGCGCGGGTGCTGGTTCGTGACAGCTTCAGCGGTGCCCTGTTGGCCAAAGGTTTGTCGTGGCTGGGCATGACGTTCGTGATCGCCCTGGGCATCGGGCAGTTTGTGGGCTCGCTGTTGCAAGTGGCGTTTGGTTGGGAGGCGATCTTTTATGGGCTGGCGGTCGCGGCTGTCGGCTTGATGATTGCGCTGCAACGGGTGGTGTTTCCAAGATTGGAAAAAGCCTCTGGACACGTCTCGGCCTGGCGCATCTACGGCACGATCCTGCGCCATCCGGCGTTCCTGCGGCCTGCGTTGGCGGGCGGTTTGGGTTACGGGGTGATCATCGCGTTCAACACCTGCGCACCGTTGATTTTGCAGGGCCATTTCGAGTGGAGCGCGGCGCAATATGGCTGGCTCGGCTGGCCAATCAGCGGGGCGTATCTGGCGGGGGCGTTGATGGTCAATCGCCTCGTCGCCCGCACCGGGCGCCTGTCGATGATGAGTTGGGGCGTGGCGTTGGTGATGTGCGGCAGCGCGACGATGTTGCTGGGCAGCCTGTTTGCGAATGGGCTGGCGATCCTGCTGTGGCTGCCGTATTGCCTGGCGGTGTTCGGCCAATCGATGAGTTATCCCATCAGCCTGTCCCTGGCCAATGATGAATCACCGGTGAGCGGCTCCTACGCCATGGCCTTGAGCGGCTTTATGCATCAGTTGATGGCGGCGGCGATCGGTGGCGTGGCCAGCCTGCTGGCGAGTCAGCAGGCCTGGCCGTTGGCGGTGTTATGCGTGGCGCTGGCGGGCGGCGCACTGCTGTGCGTCGCCATGGCCAGGACTGATCAGAACGCGCTGCGGAAGATCTCTTCAATCTGACGCTGATCCGCGCGCCGTGGGTTGGTCAGGCCGCAGGCGTCCTTCAGGGCGTTGGACGCCAGCAGCGGGATGTCCTGCAACTTGGCGCCCAGCTCCCGCAACCCGGCAGGAATTTCCACATCCAGGGACAGGCTGCGAATCGCCGCGATGGCCGCCTGGGCGCCCTCTTCCACCGACGTACCCTTGATATCTGCGCCAAGGGCCCGTGCCACATGGCTCAGGCGCTCGGCGCTGACGCTGGCGTTGAAGCTTTGCACATGAGGCAACAGCACCGCATTGCACACGCCGTGAGGCAAGTCATACAGCCCGCCCAACTGGTGCGCCATGGCGTGCACGAACCCCAGGGACGCGTTGTTGAAGGCCATGCCGGCAAGGAACTGCGCGTAGGCCATGTTCTCCCGGGCGGCCAGGTCTTTACCGTCGCGCACCGCAATCCGCAGGTTGGCGCTGATCAGCTCGATGGCCTTGATCGCGCAGGCATCGGTGATCGGGTTGGCGGCGGTGGACACGTAGGCTTCGATTGCGTGGGTGAGCGCGTCCATGCCGGTGGCGGCAGTCAGGCCCTTGGGCATGCCGACCATCAGCGCCGGGTCGTTGACCGACAGCAGCGGCGTGACGTTACGGTCGACGATGGCCATTTTCACGTGGCGGGTTTCGTCGGTGATGATGCAGAAGCGGGTCATTTCGCTGGCCGTGCCGGCGGTGGTGTTGATGGCCACCAGCGGCAGTTGCGGCTTGGCCGACTGATCGACGCCTTCGTAGTCACCGATGTGCCCGCCGTTGGTCGCACACAGGGCAATGCCCTTGGCACAGTCATGGGGTGAGCCACCGCCCAGTGACACCACGAAATCACAGGCGCTCTGCTGCAGCAGTGCCAGGCCTTTTTCGACGTTCTCGACGTTCGGGTTGGGCTTGGCGCCGTCATAGATCACCGAGTCGATGTCTTGCATCGCAAGCTTCTCGGCGATCATGCTGGCCACACCTGCCTTGGCCATCCCGGCGTCAGTGACGATCAGCGCCTTGCGAAAACCGTAGTTGCGAATCGCGGTCATGGCTTCGTCGAGGCAGTCGAGGCCCATGATGTTGACGGCGGGAATGAAGAAGGTGCTGCTCATGGTGGCTAATCCTTTAAAGTCGTTATGCCTACAGCATCGACCTCGATTGCCTGCGGCATCTTGACCAGGATCAACGCCCGCTCGTGATAAAGTCACCGCCCAGCCGATTTCGAGTAGACCCGCCGCAATGAAGGATTCCCAGGATTTTGATGCCCACCTAGAAGACTGGAACGCCTTGCGCAGCAGTACCGCCATCAGCGGGATCCTGATCGGCAACGGCGCCAGCCGCGCAGTGTGGGAAGATTTTGCCTACGACTCACTGTTCGAAAACGCCCGCACCGTGGAAGAAAAACCCCTGAGCCAGTCCGAACTCAGCGTGTTTGACGCGATGCAGACCCGCAGCTTCGAGCAGGTGCTGGGTGCACTGAAAACCACCAGCCGGGTCAACAAGGCCCTGGCGGTCAGCTCGGCTGCGCCGCGTAATCGCTATTACGCGATCAAGGAAGCGCTGATCAATACGATCCACAGCGTGCATATTCCGTGGCGCCTGGTGAAGCCGTCGACACTGGCGACCCTCCATCAGGAGCTGGCGAGTTACCCGACGGTGTTCACCAGCAATTACGACCTGCTCAACTACTGGGCGATCCTGCATGCGCCGGGCATCGATGATCTGTTTCGCAGTGCGGATGCGAGCTTTGACCTGCGCAATACTGCCTGCGACATCACGCGCATTTTGTATCTGCATGGTGGCCTGCACCTGGTGCGTAACCTTGACGGTACGGCGCGTAAATTGCCGACCACTGACAGCACGTTGCTTAGCAGTTTTGCGATCAACAATACGATCAAGACGCTGGATGATGTGCCGTTGTTTGTCAGCGAGGGCAAGGTTGAGGAGAAGCTGAAGACCATTCGCAGTTCTGACTATTTGTCGTTCTGTTACGAGCAGTTGTTGGGCCATGAAGGTGGGCTATGCATCTTTGGGCATCACCTCGGCGCGCAGGATGTGCATCTGGTGCAGGCGATTCGACAGGCGAAGATCAGCACGTTGGCGATTTCGGTGTTTGGCCGCAGTGCGGGGTTTATCCAGCAGCAGAAGCGGCGTTTTGCGGAGTTGTTTGAGGGGATGGAGGTGGAGTTGCGGTTTTTTGATGCGCGTAGTCATGCGCTTGGGAATTCGGGGCTTTCGGTGCCGGTGGAGCGGTGATGGTAGTTGGGGTGAGGTGAGGTGGGGTGTACATATCCGTTGCTGCGGTAACGGCCACTTATGGTTTCGCTCTTACAGCGAGTCACTTTTTTACAAACGCCTAAA
>NZ_JACAQC010000059.1:0-204041 GCF_013385345.1 Pseudomonas sp. I8001 | reverse complement strand
CTGTAAGAGCGGAACCATAGGCGGCCTTTACCTAAATAACGGATATACACCCATCAGCCGAGCCCCAACCGCTCATGCCACTCGGCAATCGACTCCTCTGGATACTCCTCAAACTCCAGGTCCCCCGCGCGAACACTCACCTCAACCCACGGCGCCTTCGACCCCAGCATCAAATGCGTATGCTCCGGCGGCACCGGCAACGGCGTATCAATCGCCGAAGCAAACGGATGAATCAACTCCGGCCACTGCGGACTGAACAACCACAACCCCGACCCACACTGCGAACAAAAATGCCGCTCAGCCGTACTCGCATGCGCCCGGCTATCCCCCGGCCCTTTCATCCGCGCGTGATAAATCGAAATCAACTTGCGCCCCCGCACCTTGAGGCTCCTGGCATCCCCCCCAAGGTTGATCGCATACCCGCCACCCCCCTGGGTCTTGCGACAAATCGAGCAATAACACCGCTGATAAGGGTAGGGGTGCGCACTCTCAAGACTGAACGAAACCGCGCCGCAATGGCAGGAACCTTCAAGCTGCATGACCAGATCTCCTTCGCAAAAGGGCAACGTTAGCTTAGGCGCCCGGCAGCCGGGGCGGTTCCATCTCGGGCATCAAGGTCGCGATCAACGCCCGAATCGTCCCCGGCAACGCCTCCAGTTCCCGCACCAGAATACTGCGCTCGCGCACTGCCCAAACTTCATCCAGCTTCACCGTCACCAGTTGCATGGTCCGGCTGTGCCGCACGGCGGCCGACTCGGGAATGATGCCGATCCCCACGCCCGCCTCAACCATCCGGCAGATCGCCTCGAAGCTCGACATTTGAATGCGCAACGACAAGTGCTTGCCCAGCCGCTCCACATGCTCACGCAGGAAACTCAGCAACGTGCTGCCGTCATGCAAGCCGATATGCTGATAAGCCAGGGTTTGCTCCAGCGTCACCGAAGGCAGGCCCGCCAGTGGATGCCCCTCCGGTACCGTCAGCACCAGGTGGTCGGTGCTGAAGTGCAGCACCTGCAAACCCGACGCTTCCACAGGCCCGGCAATAATCCCCATGTCGCTGGTGCCATCCAGCACGCCCCGCACGATATCCCGCGACAGCCGCTCCTGCAGGTCCACCGTCACGCCGGGGCGCTGGGACAGGAAGCCGGCCAGCACCTCCGGGAGAAACTCGGTCACGGCGGTGGTGTTGGCAAAAATGCGGATATGCCCGGCCGAGTCGATGCCGTATTGGGTGAACTCGCTTTTCAGGTAATCCACCTGGCGCATGATCAGCCGCGCATGGTGCAGCAGCCGTTCGCCCGCCGGGGTGATCTCCACGCCACGGCTGTCGCGGTACAACAGGCGGGTGTCGAGCTGGCCTTCCAGGGCCTTGATCCGCGCACTGGCGGCGGCCGGCGAAAGGAACGCGCGCTTGGCGCCCTGGGTCAGGCTGGGGGATTCGGCGATATGGATAAACAGGCGTAAGTCAGCCAGATCAAAGTGCATGCAAGGCTCCGGGGCAGCGACGAAGAACCCATGTGGGAGCAGGCAAGCCAGCTCCCACATTGATCATCCGGGTTCTTGAGATCTTTTTATGGGCGATGGCGTTCAGCATAGCCGAACGCTGCTTTATTGAAATGCAAATTCTCAGAACGGCCAGGGCCCAGCATGATCCGGTTCAGATTCCCTGCCCGAGGACATGCACCTGATGAGCGCCACAGACTGGATCGGCCGTAGCGAAACAGCCCACGACCACTTGAGCCACAACCTGCTCAAACGCATCGCCGCCACCTTTGGCGAAGCGGCACCGGCAGATGGCGAGCCGGTTCCGCCCTTGTGGCAATGGTGCTTTTTCCAGGACCCGCTGCCCGAATCCGCCCTGGGCGGTGACGGTCATCCGGCCCGTGGCGGCTTCCTGCCGCCGGCCGATAATCGCAACCGCATGTGGGCCGGCGGGCGCATCGAGTTCTTCCATGCATTGCGTGCCGGTGAGGCCGCCACCCGCGTTTCGACCATCACCCGGGTGGAAGAAAAAACCGGTCGCACCGGCTCGTTGTTGTTCGTCACCGTGCGCCACGACTATTCCCAGGACGGCCGCCTGGCCCTGCGCGAAGAACAGGACATCGTCTACCGCGAACCCACACCGCCCAAGCAGGGCAGTGGTGACGCGCTCCCCGAAGGCGCCTGGCGCGAAGCGGTCGACCCGACGCCAACCCTGTTGTTCCGCTACAGCGCCGTGACCTTCAACGGCCACCGCATTCACTACGACTACCCCTATGTCACCGGCACCGAAGGTTATCCGGGGCTGGTGGTGCACGGGCCGCTGATCGCCACCTTGAGCCTGCGCGCATTTTGCCGCGCCAATCCCGCGGCCACGTTGCGCCGTTTCTCGTATCGCGGCGTGCGTCCGTTGATTGCCCCGCAAGCCTTTGAAGTGGGCGGGCACGTCACCGCGCCGGGCGTCGCGGAACTGTGGGCGGGCAACGCCGACGGCCTGGCCCAGCGCGCCGAACTGCATTTCGAATAAACCTCCAAGAACAACAGGCGGAGAGCCGTTAATGAACCCGAATGACAACGAAGAACTGAATGCCATCCGCGAAGGCGTGCGCGCACTCTGCGCCGAATTCGACGCTGCCTACTGGCGCAAGGTCGATGAAGAAAAAGGTTTCCCGGAAGCCTTCGTCAAGGCCCTGACCGACGCCGGCTGGCTGTCGGCAATGATCCCGGAAGCCTACGGCGGCTCCGGCCTGGGGCTGGCGGAAGCCTCGGTGATACTGGAGGAAGTGAACCGCTGCGGCGGCAACTCCGGCACCGTCCACGGCCAGATGTACAACATGTTCACCTTGCTGCGTCACGGCAGCGAAGCACAGAAAAGCTTCTACCTGCCCAAGCTCGCCAGCGGCGAATTGCGCCTGCAGTCGATGGCCGTGACCGAGCCCACCACCGGCACCGACACCACCAAAATCAAGACCACCGCAGTCAAGCGCGGCGACAAGTACGTGATCAATGGCCAGAAAGTCTGGATCTCGCGGGTGCAGCATTCCGACCTGATGATCCTGCTGGCCCGCACCACGCCGTTGGCCGAGGTGAAGAAAAAATCCGAAGGCATGTCGATCTTCCTCGTGGACTTGCGGGAAGCCATCGGCAACGGCCTGACCGTGCAGCCCATCGCCAACATGGTCAACCACGAGACCAACGAACTGTTCTTCGACAACCTGGAGTTGCCGCTGGACAGCCTGATTGGCGAGGAGGGCAAGGGCTTTCGCTACATCCTCGACGGCCTCAACGCCGAACGCACCCTGATTGCCGCCGAGTGCATCGGCGACGGCCGCTGGTTTATCGAGAAAGCCAGCGCCTATGCCCGCGACCGCGTGGTATTTGGTCGGCCCATCGGACAGAACCAGGGCGTGCAGTTCCCGATTGCCGAAGCCCATATCGAGATCGAAGCGGCCGACTTGATGCGCTGGCGTGCCTGTGAGGAATACGACAGCGGCGCCAATGCCGGGGCCAGCGCGAATATGGCCAAGTACCTCGCGGCCAAGGCTTCCTGGGAGGCGGCCAACGCCTGCCTGCAAACCCACGGCGGCTTCGGGTTTGCCTGCGAATACGACGTGGAGCGCAAGTTCCGCGAAACACGCCTGTATCAGGTTGCGCCGATCTCCACCAACCTGATCCTGTCCTACGTGGCCGAGCATCTGCTCGAACTGCCACGCAGCTTCTGAGGGCCCGACCATGAGCCATACCCAAGCGCTGTGTCGGTTCCTCGCCGAGTTGAATTACGCACAATTGCCGGACGCCGTACTCGCCCGCACCGAAGACCTGTTCCTCGACTGGCTCGCCTCGGCGCTGGCCAGCAAGGGCGCGCATCCGATCCCGTTGTTCGAACGTTATGCCCGCAGGATGGGCCCGGCTGATGGCCCGGCGCAGATCATCGTCAACGGCGGCAGCAGCAGTGCTTATTTCGCCGCGCTGGTGAATGGCGCGTCGTCGCACCTGGTGGAGCAGGATGACCTGCACAACAGCTCGGTATTGCACCCGGCGACCGTGGTGTTTCCGGCGGCATTGGCGGCGGCGCAAGACCTCGGCAAGTCCGGTCGCGAGCTGCTGCTGGCCTCGGTGGCCGGCTACGAAGCCGGGATTCGCATCGGTGAGTTCATGGGCCGTTCCCATTACCGGATCTTCCACACCACGGCCACCGTCGGCACCCTCGCAGCGGCGGTGGCCGTGGGCAAATTGCTCGACTTCAACCAAGAGCAATTCATCAACCTGCTGGGCAGTGCCGGCACTCAGGCGGCCGGGCTGTGGGAGTTCCTGCGGGATGCCGCCGACTCCAAGCAACTGCACACTGCCAAGGCCGCTGCCGATGGTTTGCTGGCGGCGTATCTGACGGCGGACGGGCTGACCGGTGCGCGCAATATTCTGGAAGGTGATCAGGGGATGGCGGCGGGTATGTCCACCGACGCCGACCCAGGCAAATTGTCCGATCGCCTCGGCAGTCGCTGGGCGCTGCTGGAAACGTCGTTCAAGTTCCATGCTTCATGCCGGCATACCCATCCGGCCGCCGATGCGCTGCTGGATCTGATGCAGCGCGAAGGGCTGGGCCATGAGCAGATCGCCCATGTGGAAACTCGCGTTCACCAGGGCGCCATCGACGTGTTGGGCCGGGTGACGCTGCCGCAGACCGTGCACCAGGCCAAGTTTTCCATGGGCTCCGTGCTGGGGTTGATTGCCGTGCATGGCAAGGCCGGGCTGACCGAGTTTCACGAGCTGGCGCTGAGCGACGGGGACGTGGCGGCGTTTCGCGACAAGGTCTCCATGACCCTCGACGCCGAAGTCGACGGTGCCTATCCGCAGCGCTGGCTGGGCCGGGTCATCGTGACCACCGCCGATGGTCGCACCCTGCACGGCGCCATCGACGAACCCAAGGGCGACCCGGGCAACACCCTGAACCGCTCGGAGCTGGCCGACAAGTTCCAGCGCCTGACCCAATTCAGCGGTGCCCGCACACCCGCGCAAACCACCGGGCTGATCGAAAAAGTCTGGGACCTGCGCAACGCCGCGTCCCTGGCTCACTGGCTTTAAGGAACTGTCATGACCGCTAATCAACGACCGCTGGACGGCATCACCGTTGTCAGCCTGGAACACGCGATTGCCGCACCGTTCTGCACCCGCCAGTTGGCCGACCTGGGCGCGCGGGTGATCAAGATCGAACGTCCCGGCGCTGGCGACTTTGCCCGGGGCTATGACGAGCGCGTGCGCGGCCTGGCCTCGCATTTCGTGTGGACCAACCGTTCCAAGGAAAGCCTGACCCTGGACCTCAAGCACGACGATGCGGGGGACATCCTGGAAACCCTGCTGGCCGATGCCGATGTGCTGGTGCAGAACCTCGCACCGGGCGCGGCCGCGCGCATGGGTTTGTCATTCGAGGCGCTGCATGAGCGCTTCCCGCGGCTGATCGTCTGCGACATCTCCGGCTATGGCGAGGGTGGCCCGTATGAAAAGAAAAAGGCCTACGACCTGCTGATCCAGAGCGAAGGCGGCTTTCTCTCGGTCACCGGTGGCCCGGGTGAAGACCAGATGGCCAAGGCCGGCTGCTCCATCGCCGATATCTCCGCCGGGATGTACGCCTACAGCGGCATCCTCTCGGCGCTGCTGCTGCGGGGCAAGACCGGGCAGGGCAGTCGCATCGACGTCAGCATGCTGGAAAGCCTGGTGGAGTGGATGGGCTACCCGATGTATTACGCGTTCGACGGCGCGCCCCAGCCACCGCGCGCGGGTGCGGCGCATTCGACGATCTACCCCTACGGGCCGTTTCCCACCGGCGACGGCGGCACGGTGATGCTCGGGTTGCAGAATGAGCGGGAATGGGCGGCGTTCTGCGACAAGGTGCTGCTCACCCCGGAATTGGCCACCGACGAGCGTTTCTCGGCCAACTTCAAGCGTTCGGAAAACCGCGACGTGCTGCGCCAGATCATCGTCGACCGTTTTGCGCAGATGAGCGCCGAGGGCGTGATCCAGCGCCTGGAAGACGCGCAAATCGCCAGTGCACGAGTCAACGACATGCAAGGCGTGTGGGACCACCCGCAGCTCAAGGCCCGGGACAGTTGGCGTGAAGTCGACAGCCCGGCGGGCAAGTTGCCGTCGTTGCTGCCACCGGCACGCAATGCCGCGTTCACCCCGCGGATGGATGCGGTGCCGGGGCTGGGGCAGCACAGCCAGGGGATTCTCGACCAGCTGGGTTACTCCGCTGAAGCCATCGACGGCCTGCGTATCCGCGGCGTTATCTGACAAGGAATCGAACGATGCCAACCTCTCTTGTGCGCTCTGCGCTGTTTGTACCGGGCAGCCGACCGGAACGTTTTGCCAAGGCCCTGGCCAGTGGCGCCGATGCGGTGATTGTGGATTTTGAAGACGCGGTGGAAGAGCCGCTCAAGCGTCAGGCCCGGGACAACCTCGGGGTGTTTTTGCAGGCGACGCCGGCGGCGCGGGTGTGGGTGCGGATCAACGCGCCGGAGCATCCCGAGCATTTTGCCGATGTGGCGTTCTGTCAGGCCCACGCCGGGGTCGCGGGGGTGTTGCTGCCCAAGGTTGAAAGTGCGGCCCAGGTGGCCGTGGTGGCTGCAACGGGCAAGGCTATCTGGCCGATTATCGAGAGTGCGCGGGGTTTGCTGGCGGTGGCGGAAATCGCCCATGCGCCGCTGGTGGAGCGCCTGTCGTTTGGTGGCCTGGACCTGGCGCTGGACTTGAACCTGAGCAGCGGCTCCCCGGCCGCGCAATTTGCCCTGGACCAGGCCCGCCTTGCCTTGATCGTGCATTCCCGCGCCGCCGGGCTGGTGGCGCCGCTGGACGGCGTGCACCCGGCCATCGACGACCCCGAAGGCCTGCGCCGTTCGATTCGGCATGCCTATGAAATGGGCTTTGCCGGCGCGCTGTGTATCCATCCCAAGCAGGTGGCGGTGATTCACCAGGCGTTGGCCCCCAGTGCCGAGGATCTGGCCTGGGCCAAACGGGTGGTGGATGCCGGTGCCCATGGGGCCGGGGCGTATCAGCTGGACGGGCAGATGGTGGATGCACCGGTGTTGCTGCGGGCCCAACGATTATTAGCCGCGCAACCGTAGAAATGTGGGAGCGGGCTTGCTCGCGAAAGCGGCGGGTCAGCCAGTGCATCCGGTGACTGGCACACCGCTTTCGCGAGCAAGCCAGCTCCCACATTGGATCTCTGTCGTTTGCAAAATCGGCGTTCGTCCACGCCGAACGCAGGTATCTAAAATTCGAAATTCTCTATACGCGTGACATCAGGCACCTTGCCCTATAACACAACAATAAGAAGGTGATTTTCCATGCTCAAGCTTTCTCGGGCGCTGTTCTGCGCCGCCACCTTGTTTGCCGCGGGCCTGGCCCAGGCGGCCGACCCCATCGTGATCAAGTTCGCCCACGTCGTCGCGGAAAACACCCCCAAAGGCCAGGGCGCCCTGCTGTTCAAGAAGCTCGCTGAAGAACGCCTGCCCGGCCGGGTGAAAGTCGAGGTGTACCCCAACTCCTCGCTGTTCGGCGACGGCAAGGAAATGGAAGCGCTGCTGCTGGGCGACGTGCAGATGCTGGCGCCGTCCCTGGCCAAGTTTGAGCAGTACACCAAGCAAGTACAGATCTACGACCTGCCGTTCCTGTTCAACGACCTGGCGGCGGTCGACCGTTTCCAGGCGGCCCAGGGCAAGGCGTTGCTGACCTCGATGCAAGACAAGAACATCCTAGGCCTGGCCTATTGGCACAACGGCCTCAAGCAACTGTCGGCGAACAAGGCATTGCGTGAGCCCAAGGATGCCCGTGGCCTGAAGTTCCGCGTGCAGGCCTCCAGCGTCCTGGAGGAGCAGTTCAAGGCGATCCGCGCCAACCCGCGCAAGATGAGTTTTGCCGAGGTGTACCAGGGCTTGCAGACCGGCACCGTCAATGGCACCGAGAACACCTGGTCGAACTATGAAAGCCAGAAGGTCAACGAAGTGCAGAAGTACTTCACCGAATCCAACCATGGCCTGATCGACTACATGGTGATCACCAACGCCAAGTTCTGGAACGGCCTGCCGCCGGATGTGCGCACCACCCTGGACCAGGTCATGGTTGAAGTCACCGTCGAGGTGAACAAGCAGGCCGAGGCGCTGAACCAGTCGGCCAAGCAGAAGATCATCGACGCCAAGACCAGCGAAATCATCGAACTGACGCCCGAGCAACGCCAACTCTGGCGCGAAGCCATGCGCCCGGTGTGGCAGAAGTTCGAAGGTGAAATCGGCGCTGACCTGATCAAGGCGGCCGACGCGTCGAACCAGTAATTTGGAGGGCACCGAGATCAAATGTGGGAGCGGGCTTGCTCGCGAATGCGGTGTATCAGTCACCGAATGCATCAACTGAAAGACTGCATTCGCGAGCAAGCCCGCTCCCACATGTTGATCCGGTTCCCGCCTCCAAGCCTTGCACACACCTATCTCCGCTTCGCGAGGTTTTGCCATGCAAACGCTAAGGCGCGTCTGGGAGCACCTGGAGGAAGGCTTTATCGCCATCCTGCTGGCCGCCATGACCCTGGTGACTTTTGTCTACGTCATGCTCAACAACATCTACACCCTGTTCTTTGCCCTTGCCGACAAGTGGGCGTGGAGCAGCGGTTTCTTCAATGCCCTGGGTGACCACACCATGGGCTGGGCCCAGGACATGACCTGGAGCGTGGCGCTGACCAAGGCCATGTTCGGTTGGTTGATTTTCTTTGGCATCTCCTACGGCGTACGCACCGCCGGCCACTTGGGCGTGGACGCGCTGGTCAAGCTGACGCCGCGCCGGGTGCAGCGCCTGCTGGGCATGCTGGCTTGCCTGTGCTGCCTGGCCTACGCCGGGTTGTTCATGGTTGCCAGCTACAAATGGCTGAGTGCGGTCACCACCGCGCACATCGGCGCCGAAGACCTCGACAAGTTCGGCATCGACGTCGACGACATCGTGGTGATCGTGCCCATCGGCTTTGCCCTGGTGTTCATCCGCTACCTGGAAATTTTCTACCGCATCTTCACCCACCGCCAAACCGGGCTGGGCCTGGCCGACGAAGCCGGTGAAGCCAGCAAGTTGGCCGGCAGCCATGAGGAGCGTCACTGATGGCCGTTCTGTGTCTGTTTTTGCTGCTGTTCGTGTTCATGTTCCTCGGTGTGCCCATCGCGATTTCCCTGGGGTTGTCGGGCGCGGTGTCGATCCTGATGTTCAGCCCGGACTCGGTGAGTTCCCTGGCAATCAAGCTGTTTGAAACCTCGGACGCCTATACCTTCCTGGCGATTCCGTTCTTCCTGTTGTCGGGTGCGTTCATGACCACCGGTGGCGTGGCGCAGCGGCTGATCGACTTTGCCAACGCCTGCGTCGGGCATATCCGCGGCGGGCTGGCGATTGCGGCGGTGCTGGCATGCATGCTGTTTGCCGCACTGTCGGGCTCCTCGCCCGCGACAGTGGCGGCGGTAGGTTCGATTGCCGTGGCGGGCATGGTGCGCTCGGGCTACCCGAAGGAATTCGGCGCCGGGATCATCTGCAACGCCGGTACCCTGGGCATCCTGATTCCGCCGTCGATCGTGATGGTGGTGTACTCGGCCGCCACGGAAACCTCGGTGGGCAAGCTGTTCATGGCCGGGGTGATTCCGGGCCTGCTGCTGGGCTTGATGTTGATGGTCGCGATCTACATCGTCGCGCGCATCAAGAAACTGCCGGCCCAGCCACGGGCGACCTTTCGCGAGTGGCTGACCTGCGCCCGCCGGGCATTCTGGGGCCTGTTGCTGCTGGTGATCATCCTGGGCGGGATCTACAGCGGCATGTTCACCCCGACCGAAGCGGCGGCGGTGGCGGCGGTGTACTCGGCGTTTGTCGCGCTGTTCATCTACAAGGACATGAAGATCAGGGATTGCCCCAAGGTGCTGCTGGAGTCCGGGCGCCTGGCGATCATGCTGATGTTTATCATCGCCAACGCCATGCTCTTCGCTCACGTGCTGACCACGGAGCAGATTCCCCAGGAAATCACCGCGTGGGTGATCTCCGAGGGCCTGACGCCGATTGGTTTCCTGATCATGGTCAACGTGGTGTTGCTGGTGGCGGGCAGCTTTATGGAGCCGTCGGCGATCGTGCTGATCCTGGCGCCGATCTTTTTCCCGATTGCGATGAAGCTGGGGATCGACCCGATTCACCTGGGAATTGTGATGGTGGTCAACATGGAGATTGGCCTGGTGCATCCGCCGGTGGGGTTGAACCTGTTTGTGACCTCGGCAGTGACAGGGCTGACGCTGGGGCAGACCATCCGCGCGGCGTTGCCGTGGCTGATGATCCTGCTGGTGTTCCTGATCATGGTGACTTACCTGCCGTTCATATCGCTGGCCTTGCCGCATTGGCTGGGGATGTAAACCCAACTTGAATCACGCCACAAAACAATGTGGGAGCGGGCTTGCCCGCTCCCACATTTGAGGTGTGCAGGGATTTATTTATCCATCGCACTCAAGATCGCATGGGCCACTTTCACCCGTTCGGCATTCGGGTAGTTCTTGTTCGCCAGGATCACCACCCCCAGGCCTTTGCTCGGCACGTACGCCACGTAGGCGCCAAAACCACCGGTGGCGCCAGTCTTGTTCACCAGCGTGTCGGCATGGGGCGCTTGCGTTGGTGTCAGCCAGTTGACCTTGTGGGGCTGAAAGGCCATTTGCGCCGAGTTGCCTTCCGTCAATGCATCCAGCGTGATTGGGTAGGGGTACATCTCCCAGCCGAGGCCCTGGGTCATGCCATCCACCGTGTAGTAGCCGGTGTGGGTTGCGGCAATCGCCTGTTGCAGCGGCTTCTCCAGCTTCGCCGGGTGCATGTTCACTTCAACGTACTGAATCAGGTCCGAGGTGCTGGTCTTGATGCCGTAGGCCTCGGCGTCCAGGGCGCCAGGCCCGACGCGCACCGGTTTGCCGGCCTTGTCGTAACCCTGGGCGTACAGGTTCATTTGTGACTTGGGTACGCTGATAAAGGTGTGCTTGAGGCCGAGTTTCGGCAGCAGGGTCTGCGCCATCAACCGGTCAAACGGCTGGCCCAGGCTTTGCGCTGCCAGGTGGCCGAACAGGCCGATGCTCGGGTTGGAATACAGGCGTTGGGTGCCGGGAGCGAAGTCCGGTTTCCAGTGCTGGTAGTAGCTGATCATCTTGCCGGCGTTATCGGACTCATCGGGGAATTGCAGGGGCAAGCCACCTGCGGTGTAGGTGCCGAGGTTGAGCAGGCTGATGTGGTCAAACGTGGCGCCGCGCAATGCCGGCAGGTATTGGCTGGCCGGGTCCGATAGCTTCAGCTTGCCGTTGGCCAGGGCATAGCCGGCGAGGGTGGCGGTGAAGGTCTTGCTCACCGAGCCGATTTCAAACAGGGTGTTTTCGGTGACGGGCTGCTTGCTCTCCTTGCTGGCAACGCCGTAGTTAAAGTATTGCGCCTTGCCGTTCTGTACGATCGCCACCGACAGGCCGGCGATGTCCTGTTGCTGCATCAGGGGCTGGACAGTACTGTCCACGACCTGGCGCATGTCGGTAGCCGCCATGCAGTTGCCTGCGCCGAGCAATAAGGCGAATATCGCGGTGTTGCGCACGGTTGGAAAAAGGGATGTGTACATGATGACGTGACTTCCATGAAGGTGATCGGGTGAATACCGTTGCCTGCGCAGGCGCCGCAAATCTAGGCAGTTTGTGATCCCGCGGCAAACGATGATATCTCGCAACAGCCATTAGAAAAATTAGGGTCAAGCCATGCTCCGTTCCCATTTGCCACTCAACGCGCTGCGAGCCTTCGAGGCGTCTGCGCGGCATTTGAGTTTTACCCGGGCGGCGATTGAACTGTGCGTCACCCAGGCGGCGGTCAGTCACCAGGTGAAAAGCCTGGAGGCGCAGCTCAATGTCACGCTGTTCAAACGCCTGCCCCGGGGCCTGATGCTCACCAGCGAGGGCGAGACCCTGCTGCCGGTGTTGCGCGAATCCTTCGACCGGATAGCTCAAACCTTAGGCCAGTTTGAAGGTGGGCATTACCGCGAAGTATTGACGGTAGGCGCGGTGGGCACCTTTGCGGTGGGCTGGCTGTTGCCGCGGCTTGCGGATTTCCAGGCGCGCTACCCGTTTATCGACTTGCGCCTGTCCACCAACAACAACCGCGTCGATGTGGCGGCCGAAGGCCTGGATTACGCAATCCGGTTTGGTTCCGGCGCGTGGCACGGCACCGAGGCGTGCCAATTGCTGGAGGCGCCGCTGACGGTGCTGTGCGTGCCGCAACTTGCTCGGCAATTGCAGACTCCGGCGGACCTGTTGAAGCACACGCTGCTGCGCTCATATCGTGCGGATGAGTGGACGCAATGGTTCCAGGCCGCGGGCTTGCCTGCCGATACGCTGGTGCCGCGCAGTATCGTTTTCGACTCGTCCCTGGCGATGATGGAGGCGGCGCTGCAAGGGGCGGGGGTGGCCCTCGCGCCGGCGATGATGTTCAGCCGGCAGTTGGCGACGGACGTGATTCGCCAGCCGTTCGAGATCGGCATCACCACCGGCAGTTATTGGCTGACGCGCTTGCAGTCACGGGCCGAGACGCCGGCGATGCTGGCGTTCAAGACGTGGTTGCGTGAAGTGGCCATGCATTGAGGTTGGGTCGACACTGTGGCGAGGGAGCTTGCTCCCGCTGGGCCGCGAAGCGGCCCCAAAGAAGCGGCGGTGTTAGTTCAGCAAGAACGTGGCGGATGGTTTCAGGGTCGCTGTGCAACCCAGCGGGAGCAAGCTCCCTCGCCACAGGTTATTCTCCCACTCGGTCTGCCCATTGATCATAAGAGGCTGCAATGCAAACTTCCGGCGTAGACATCCGTCAACTCAAGGCCTTCGTGGTGGTGGCCGAGGAGCTCAGCTTCGTGCGCGCCGCGACCCGTCTGCATGTCTCGCAACCGGCGCTGTCCCAGACCATCCGCCAGTTTGAGGCGCTGCTGGACGTACAACTGTTCCAACGCAACACCCGCAACGTAGCACTGACCGAAGCCGGCCTGGCCTTGCTGGTAGAGGCGCGGGAAATCGTCAATGGCGTAAGCCGCCTGGTACGCACCGCCCACGAACATGCACGCGGCGTACGCGGCTCATTGAATATCGGCTTCCTGATCGGCGCGGGTGTGGACTTGATGCCGCAAATCCTCAGCGTGTTCGCCAAGCGCTACCCGGAGATCGAACTGGTGGTGCGCGAGTATGACTTCGGCTCGCCCCATGCCGGGATCGACGAGGGCATGGACGTGTCGGTGCTGCGCCCGCCACTGGGCCTGCCGGACATCGAGTTGCACACCCTGGTGACCGAACCCTGCGTGGCGTGCCTGGCGTCCAGCCACCGGTTGGCCGGGGAGAGCAGCGTGAGCATCTACGATGTGCTGGATGAGCCGATCATTGCTGCACCGGGAGTGGGCGTGTGGCGCAGTTTCTGGACCGCCGACGCGTACCGCGATGGCCAGCCGGCGCGGATCGTCCATGAAGCTTCGACGGTGGAGACCGAGTTGCAGGCGGTGGCGTCGGAGCGCGGGATCAGTATCACCGCGCTGTCCACCGCACGTTTTTATGCACGGCCCGGCCTGGCCTTCCCGGTGATCAGCGATATGCCGATGTGTGAAGTGGCGGTCGCCTTGCCGCCACAACCGAGTGTGGCGGCGCGCAACTTTGCCGAGTTGGCGATGGAAGTGGCGAGCAGCCGGGGTTAGTCAGGACAGGTCGTGCAGGGATTTGCCGTTGGGCGCACTTACCTGAAGCTCGGAAAACTCCACCTCCAGTCCGCCACGTTCCGGCGTGCAGCAATAAGGTCCCACCCGATACGACGCAGCCACGGGGAACGGCGCCAGGCGCACCAATGGCCAGCTCACACCATCCACCGACACCTGCACGCGCAGCACGCCCTTGGCCACGGTGGCGCGAATCCAGAACGCCTCGGGATCACCCGGGAACACACCGGTGGCCCAGTCCGACACGCCATCGGTCAATACGCTGCTCAACAGCGTCACACCGTCGGACAGCTCTGCACCGATCTTCACCCAATGCGCTTCATCCACCCGCACCATCAACCCGGCCTGGT
Organism: Pseudomonas sp. I8001; assembly: GCF_013385345.1. NCBI lineage: Bacteria > Pseudomonadati > Pseudomonadota > Gammaproteobacteria > Pseudomonadales > Pseudomonadaceae > Pseudomonas > Pseudomonas sp. I8001. Next base: position 189,959 of record NZ_JACAQC010000059.1, on the reverse strand, counting down.
CATACAGGTGGGTAAACGCGCTGTGGATCTTGACCTGGGCGGTGAAGTCACCGTCGGTTTCAACAAACAGGAAATGCCCGTTGTCGCGCACAAAACCATAGTGGGTTTCGCGCCAGAAATCGGTGCTGGCATCAGTGCGCACCTTGAGGCGCTCGCCTTCTTGGCTCCATTGCTGGGGTTGATTGAGCCAACTGGCCTGTTCAAACATCGAGAAGCTCCTTGAAGGTGACAAGACAAAACCCCGGCGCCCGGGGTTTTGTTGTTTGGCTGCAATCAGCGGCTAGTGGTCGAGCAATTTGCCGCTCGGCCCGGCGGTGCCATTGTTAAGGCGCGTGCGCAGCGAAAACAACCACCACAGCACGCCGACCCCGAGTGTAACCCCGGTGGTGATGGCGCCGGTGTGGCTTTCTTCGGGCACGCTCAGGGTCAGGATCACCGCGATGGCCCACAGGCCGCCGAGGACGATCATCGGCAACAACCACTTGCCCAGGCTGAACACACCCGCAGGCGCCCCCGGCATCCGGCCATTTTTATAGGCCAGGTACGCGGCAATCAGCGTCAGCAGGTAGGTGCAGTAGTAGGTCAGGCCGACCATCGAGTAGATCGCCGTGACAAACCCGCCGCTCGCCAGGTTCAGCAGCACGGCGATGGCGGTGATCAGCACGATGGCGGCGACCGGCGTACCGAAGTGCGGGTTGATCTTCGCCAGCACCTTGGAGCCCGGCAGCATGTTGTCCCGGGACAGGGCGAAGGTCATGCGCGTGGCCACCGCCATGTTGGCGATGAGGCAGGCGAGGATCGAGGCGAAGGCGATCACGATCATGCCCACGCCGGCGGCGTTGCCCAGTTGCAGGCGCACGATATTGATCACCGGGTTTTCGCTGTGGCTGAGCAGCTCGCTGACCGACCCCGGGATCGCAATGCTCAGCAAGGCGAACACCACGAAGCCCAATACACTGGACACCAGCACCGCACGAATCATCGCCCGGGGCGCGGCGCGGCGTGGGTCCTTGGTTTCCTCGGACAGGTCGGCGGCGCCCTCCCAGCCCAGCAGCACCGAGACCGGCAGCAAGGTGGCGAGGGCGAGGGTGGTGAAGCTGAGGGTGCCGCCGCTCACCGGTTGTGCCGAGGTCAGGATCGCCACGCCCTGGGTGTGCTCGAAGAAGAAAAACACCCCGAAGAACAACGCAACCGCCAACAGCACCGTGCCGATGATTTCGATGATCGCGCCGATGTCGTTGATCCGCGTGGCCAGGCGAATCCCGCAGATGTTCAGCAGGCCTACCACCAGCGTGGCACCGATGCTCAGGCCCTGGATCTGGCCCTGTGTCGGGTTGGCCCAGATCTCCGGCGCGAACACCGTGCCGATGGCCGCCGAGGTGGCGGCTGTACCGGCGACAAACGAGGTGAACGCGACCCAGCCGGTAAACCAGCCGAAGTGATTGCCCGCCAACCGGCTGGACCATTGGTAGGCGTAGCCGGTAAGCGGAATGCGCCCGGCCAGGTGGCAGTAGACCATGACGATGCAGCACACCAGCGGGATCACCAGCAGCCACAAAAGGATGCCGATACCGCCGACGCGGTTGAACGGGTCGGCGAACAGCGTGACCACCCCGGTGTTGATCGAGACCATGGAAAAGGCCAGGGCAAACGAGGTGAACGAACTCATGGTGCGGTGCATCTTTTGCTCGTAGCCGAGGCTGGCCAGGTCGGCGTCGTCGCTGGACAGCGGGGCCTGGGCATTCGGCGGGGCGGTCACGGTGTTTTCAACGAATGTGCTCATGGCCGTTGCTCCTCGATGATGCCGATCACCTCGTCCAGCACATCGAGGGCCTTGGCCAGCAACGGGCGTTCGATATCCAGCGGAGGCTTGACCTTGATCAGGTTACCCAGCCCGGCGTAGCGGCTTTCGCCAAACAATACGCCGCGCTCCACCCCAAGGCGATACACCTCCTGGGATTCGCGGCAGGCCGGTTCCTTGGTGGTGCGGTCCTTGACCAGCTCGATGGACGCCATCAGCCCGGGGCAGCGCACGTCGCCGATCAGCGGGTGGCGGGTTTGCATGTCCTTGAGGCGTGCGGTGATGTAGTCGCCGGAGTCGCGGGCTTTTTCGCAGAGGTTGTCGGCGACGATCGCTTCCACCGTGGCGTAGCCGGCGGCCAGCGAGACCGGGAAGTGGCCGAAGGTCAGGGCTTCTTCACCTTCGTCGAACCACTTGAGCTTGTCATCGGCGAGGATCCCGGCCAGCGGGAAGCCGCCGCCGACGCCTTTGCCGAACACGATGATGTCGGGCAGCACGTCGTAATAGTCCGCAGCGAACATCGTGCCCATGCGCCCGAAACCGGTCTGCACTTCATCAAAAATCAGCAGCACGCCGAGGCGGTCGCAGATCTCGCGCACGCCTTTGTAGTAGGAGCGGGGGAACTCGATATGCCCGCCATTGCCCTGGATCGGTTCCATCATCACTGCTGCCACGCCACCGTCGACGCCCTTGAGGATGGTTTCTTCCAGCAGGCCAAGGCACAGCTGCGACTCGGTTTCCGGGTCCATGCCCAGGCGCGTGCGGTACGGGTTGGGGTGGGGGACGCGGGTGAAACGTGGCTGGATCGCCAGGAACGGATTGTTCGGGTGCGGCCAACTGGCGCCGAGGGTGGCCAGGGAGCGGCCGTGGTAGCCGTCCTGCAGCACCAGCAGGTTCTGTGCGCCGGGGCGGTTCTTGAAAGCCAGTTTCATCGCCATTTCACCGGCGAGGCTGCCATGCAGGGCAAAGCCCATCTGGTTGAGGGCGCCCGGGGAGACTTCCCGCAGCTTCTTCACCAGCCGGGTGTGGGCCGGTGAGCCAAAGTTGGGGCGGATGTGAGTCATTTCGCGCAATTGCGCAACGGCGGCTTCCACCACCCGGGGGTCATTGGCCCCCAAATTGTTCGACCAGGCCTGGGCGGTACAGTCGATGTATTCCTTGCCCTGATCGTCCCATACCAGCGAGCCTCGGGCCTTGACCAGGTTGATCTTGGCGGGTGCGGTGTTCATCACTTCATTCATCTGCGTTATCTCTTTTGTTAGGGCGGCAGTGTTTGGGGATGTGTGCAGTTAGGGTTGTGACTCGCTGCATCGAGTTGTCCCGATGCTAGTCCCGGGGACGGGAGGAATAGAAAGACCGATTGCAGTGGGATTGATTGGCGTGGCTTATCAATAGAATCCTCTGAAACAAAATGAAACATTTGTCGCGGGCCAGCCTCTACCGTATCTCCACGACGAGTACTTCTATGAAAATTCCGCGTCCCTCTTCGCGAATGCCCCACCTCACGCAACTGCGCAACCTGAAGATGGCGCGCTCCGCCCACGCCTATGTGCGGGGCAGTACGGTTCAGTTTTACGAGTGGCTGCACAGCCAGCGCGGCCGGCGCTTGCCCCACGGACCGGAGATCTGGATCTGCGGCGACTGCCACGCCGGTAACCTTGGGCCCACGGGCGATACCAAGGGCCGGATCGACATGCATATCCGTGACCTTGACCAGGCGGTGATCGGTAATCCGGCCCATGACCTGGTGCGCCTGGCCTTGTCCCTGGCCACCGCTGCGCGGGGTTCGGACCTGCCGGGGGTGACCACCGCCCGCATGCTTGAAGAGATGATGGTGGGCTACGCGCAGGCGTTTAAGGACAAGCCCGACGAGGCACCGCCGCGCCCGTCCCAGGTCAAGTCCGGGATGCGCAGTGCAGTGGAGCGCACCTGGAAGAATCTGGCTCGCGAACGTATTGAAAACACCCGGCCGACGATTCCATTGGGCAAGCATTTCTGGTCGTTGTCGCGGGCAGAAAAGTCCGCCCTTGAAACGTTGTGCGCGTCGGATGAAATCCACCGGCTGGTGACTTCGCTCAAAGGCCGCTCCAACGACGCCGAGGTTGAGCTGCTGGACTCGGCTTATTGGGTCAAGGGTTGCAGCTCCCTTGGATTGCTGCGTTATGCGGTGTTGCTGGGAGTAGGGGACAAGTCTGATCAGGAATACTGCCTGCTCGACATCAAGGAAGCGGTAGGCGCTGCGGCGCCGCGTGCGGCCCGGGCAAAAATGCCTCGGGATAACGGCCGGCGGGTGGTGGAGGGCGCGCGGCACCTGTCACCGGCGTTGGGGGAGCGAATGTTGGCCACGCGGTTTCTGGATCACGGGTTTTTCATCCGCGAACTGCTGCCCCAGGACATGAAGCTGGAACTGGATGAGCTGAGCGAGATTGATGCGATGCACGCGGCCGGGTACCTGGCGCGGGTGGTCGGCGTAGCCCATGCGCGGCAGATGGACCGGGATACGCGCAAGGACTGGATGGCGCTGTTGCAAGAGAGCCGCTCCAGGCAACTGGATGCGCCTTCGTGGCTGTGGACCAGTGTGGTGCAGTTGGTGGGGAGCCATGAGGAAGGGTATTTGAATCATTGCCGGCGGTATGCGCTGGAGCACTGAGCTCAAGAAAGCTGAAAGTCCCCTGTGGGAGCGGGCTTGCTCGCGAAAGCGGTGGATCAGTCAAACATCTGCTGACTGACACACCGCTTTCGCGAGCAAGCCCGCTCCCACATGAGTTGGGTGGTGTTTTGGAGGGCGGGTTACACCAGGTAGTTCTTGAACCAGCCCAACGTCCGCTCCCACGCCAGATTCGCCGCCGCCTCGTCATACCTCGGCGTCGAATCATTGTGGAAGCCGTGGTTGGCGCCCTTGTAGATAAACGCCTCATAGGTCGTGCCGGCCGCCTTCAACGCTTTCTCATACGCCGGCCAGCCCTCATTGATCCGCGTATCCAGCTCACCGTAATGCAACATGATCGGTGCCTTGATCCGTGGCACATCCTTGGCTTCCGGCTGGCGCCCATAAAACGACACCGCCGCACCCAGCTCCGGATAAGCCACGGCCGCCGCATTCGTCACGCCGCCGCCATAACAGAACCCGGTAATGCCCACCTTGCCGGTGCTTGCATCGTGGTGCATCAACCATTCGATGGCCGCGAAAAAGTCGTTCATCAGCTTCTCGGGATCGACTTTCTGTTGCAACTCCACGCCTTTCTCATCGTTGCCGGGATAGCCGCCCACCGAGGTCAGGCCATCCGGCGCCAGGGCAATGAATCCGGCCTTGGCCAACCGACGGGCGACGTCTTCGATATACGGGTTCAACCCCCGGTTCTCATGCACCACCACCACCGCCGGCACCTTGCCGCTGGCCTTGGCCGGGCGCACCAGGTAGCCGCGCACCGTGCCGTTGCCCTTGGGTGACGGGTAGGTGATGTAGTCGGCGACGATATCCGGGTCGGTGAATTTCACCTGCTCGGCCAGGGCGTAGTTGGGGCTCAGGGCGGCGAGCAGGGCGGAGGCCGTCAGCCCGCCGAAGGTGAACAGTGCTGCGCGGTCGAGAAATTCCCGGCGGTTGATCTTGCCGTGGGCGTAGCCGTCGTAAAGCTCCAGCAGTTCAGGGGCGAAGTCTTTGGCGGTCAGACGAGTCATCGGTAGCGTCCTCGATTAGCGGTGGGACTGAATGTAGACCAGTATCAGGCTTCCCGGCCATGGGCCGCGGCGGCCAGTTGCCCGGTGTCGACCCGCACGAAGACCGAATCGCCAATCGCCGTCAGCACGCCATCGGCGTACACCTCGCACACCACGCGGCTTTTGCGCCCCACGTCACCTTCAACTTTCGCGCGCAAGGTCAGCGGCACGCCCATGGGTGTCGGCTTGATGAATTTGATTCCCAGGTTGCCGGTGACGCAGTCGATACGCGGCAGGCTGCCGGGTTCGCGTTGCTCGGCCCGGTAGTGGTAGGCCATGGCGGTCCAGTTCGAGTGGCAGTCCACCAGCATCGCGATCAGACCGCCATAGACCAGGTCTGGCCAGCCGCTGTATCGGGCGTCGGGCTGGTGCTCGGCGATCACGTGGATGCCGTCGGCGTCCCAGCGGCTCTTGATGTGCAGCCCGTGGGGGTTGCTGCTGCCGCAGCCATAACAGACGCCTTCGGGGGCGGTGGTGTCTTGCAGGGAAAGCGCGGGCATCGTGGCTCCTTGTTGTTTGGGTTCCGTCGAGGCACGAGCCTAATGCCAGGCGCGTGAATAAATCCAGCGCCTACGCTGTTAGCAGTGCACAGCGTGTTCATTCCCGGTTGAGAATCCCATGAAATCTCGATTGCCAGCGGTCTTCCTTGCCTTCGCCACCTTGTCTAACGCGTACGCCGTGGAATACACCGACGTGAATCCGACGGCCAGCACCATCAGCTTCACCTATGACCAGATGGGCCAAGAGGTGTACGGCACGTTTGGCACCTATTCGGCGACCCTGAATTTCGACACGCAAAACCCGGCTGCCGCGAGCACCGTACTGACCATCCAGCTGCCGAGCATCAATGCCGGCAGCGACGACGCCAACACCGAGCTGCCCAAGCCCGGCTGGTTCGACATGACGACCTACCCGGTGGGCACCTTCACCTCGACCCACATCACTGACCTGGGCGACAACCGTTACCTGTTCAGCGGCAACCTGACCCTCAAGGGCCAGACCCGGCCGGTGGAGGTCAAGGTGGCCCTCAAGGAGCAGAGCGGCATTGGCGTGTTCGACGGCGAATTCGTGCTCAGGCGCGATGACTTCAGGATCGGCGCGGGGGAGTGGGCGGACAGCGTGGTGTCCAATGCGATTGTCATCAAGTTCAAGATGGTTGCGCCTGAGCGCTGATGGCTAGCGGGCGAACTTCTTGGCCCCCGCCACGCACGCAATCACCGCGACGGTCACCCCCAGCATGCCCAGGCTCACCTGCTCATGCAGCAGCGTGGCCGCCAGTGCCAGGCCGAAAAACGGTTGCAGCAACTGCAATTGCCCGACGGCGGCAATGCCGCCCTGGGCCAGCCCGCGGTACCAGAACACAAACCCGATCAGCATGCTGAACAGCGACACATAGGCCAGGCTCAGCCAGGCCGGCAGGCTGATGCTCACGAAAGTGCCCGGGGCGAGGATCGCCGTCAGCGGGGCCACAATCGGCAGCGAGATCACCAGCGCCCAGCAGATCACCTGCCAGCCACCCAGGGTGCGTGAGAGCCTGGCCCCTTCGGCATAACCGAGGCCGCACACCAGGATTGCCAACAGCATCAGCAAATCCCCGGCGGGCGCGGCGCTCAGGCCTTGGGCAACCGCGTAGCCCACCACCAGCAGGCTGCCCAGGATCGAAAACAGCCAGAACACCAACTTGGGCCGCTCGCCGCCGCGCCATACGCCGAAGACCGCAGTGGCTAACGGCAACAGGCCGACAAATACGATGGAATGGGCACTGGTGACGTACTGCAAGGCCAGTGCGGTGAGCAAAGGAAAGCCGATCACCACGCCCAGCGCGACGATTGCCAGGGGCAGCAACTGACTGCGGGCCGGGGTTTTTTCCTTGAACAGCCACAGCAGGCACAGGCCCAGCAGGGCGGCGATGGTGGCGCGTGCGACGGTCAGGAACACCGGATCGAACTCCAGCACCGCCAGGCGCGTGGCCGGCAGCGAGCCGCTGAAGATCACCACGCCGATCAAACCGTTGATCCAGCCGCTGGCGTTGTTTTCCCGGGTGTTGAGGTGGGTGGTTCGTTCCATGGGTGTAGGGCTCGGTAGGGATAAGTTGCGTCCTGCGCATCCTATGATTCACTATCAAGACAATCAAAAAATTGTCATGGATACATCGCCTATGCCCCGCGCCCGCTACAAGACATTGGTGGACACCTTCGCCAGGGATATCCGTTCGGGCGCGCTGGCGGCGGGCACCCGGTTGCCGACGCACCGCCAGTTGGCCGCCAGCCATGGCCTGGCGCTGGTCACCGCCAGCCGGGTGTACACCGAGCTTGAGGCTATGGGCCTGGTCAGTGGTGAAACCGGGCGCGGAACCTTTGTGCGGGAAATCGCGTTGTCGCCAGGGCAGGGCGTCGGCCAGATCGCGGTGGCGGCGGGAATGATCGATCTCAACTTCAACTACCCGTCGCTGCCGGGCCAGACCGACCTGCTGCGCACCGCATTGCGCCAGTTGGCGTTGTCCGGCGACCTGGCGGCGCTGCTGCGCTATCAGCCTCACGCCGGTCGGCTGCATGAGCGGGCAGCGGTGGCGCGTCATCTGCTGAGTCGTGGGTTGACGGTGCAGGCCGAGCAGGTGCTGATCGTCAGCGGTGCCCAGCATGGGCTGGCGGTGACCATGATGTCGCTGCTCAAGCCCGGCGATGTGGTGGCGGTGGATGCGCTGACCTATTCCGGGTTCAAGGTGCTGGCCGAGACGCTGCACCTGGAAATCGTCGCGACCCCGGTGACCGCGACGGGCCCTGACTTGGCCTTTCTTGAACAACTCTGCGCCCGGCGCCCGGTACGCGCCGTGTACAGCATGCCGACCCTGCATAACCCGTTGGGCTGGGTGATGAGCATGGCGCAGCGCGAGCACCTGGTGGCGATTGCCCGTCGGCATGACCTGATCCTGATCGAGGATGCTGCCTACGCGTTTTTAGCCGAGGACGCGCCACCGCCCGTGGCCGAACTGGCGCCGGAACGCACGGTTTACGTGTCGGGGCTGTCCAAGAGCGTCGCCACCGGCCTGCGGGTGGGTTACGTGGCTGCGCCGTTGCCGTGGATGGCGGCGCTGGAACGTACGGTCATGGCCACCACCTGGAACACGCCGGGGGTGATGACCGCCGTCGCCGTCGCGTGGATCGATGACGGCACGGTGCTGCAACTGGAAGCGCAAAAGCGTGAAGACGCCCAGGCGCGCCAGGCGGTGGCCGATGAGGTGTTGGCGGGGCTCACTGTGATCCGCCATCCGTCTTCGTATTTCTTGTGGTTGCCGTTGCCGGAGGATGCCCGCGCCGACCAGATCACCATGGCGCTGGCCCGGGAGAATATCTCGGTGTCCACCGCCGAGCCGTTTGCCGTTTCGGCCCACGTGCCCCATGCCTTGCGAGTGGCGCTGGGGTCGGTGGACCGGGAGGTGCTGCGCGAGGCGTTGGTGAAAGTGCGCTGGGCGGTGGAGGCGTGCTAGGGGGCCGGATCGTTCCCACGCTCTGCGTGGGAACGCCGCCTTGGACGCTCCGCGTCCCGCTGTAGATTTGCGCGATAGTGACGCAGAGCGTCACCGGATGCATTCCCACGCAGAGCGTGGGAACGATCCAGGCGGGACTCAGAACTTGTAGGCCTGGCGCCCGATCAGCAGCCATTTGCCTTTCTGCTTCTGCCAGACCTGGAAGTTTTCAATTTCGGTGGGCACCTCGACGCCACTGTTCACCGCCTGTGCGGAAAAGTGGTTGCGCACCAGGGCGGTGTCGCCATTGAGGGTGATGGTCTGTTTCTGCATTTCCAGGGTCTTGAAACCACTTCTGCCGGTTTCAATGTCAGCGATAAATTCCTGCTTGTTCTGGACCTTGCCGCTGGAGTGGCCGTAGGTGAGGTTGTTCGCGGTGAGGGCCTGCAGTTGCGGGATGTCCTTGTGCAACATGGCCTGGGTCAGATGATCGACCGCAGCGGCTACATCCTTGTCACTTGCGGCGGGCGCGGCGGCCGCGTAGCCGCTGAACAGGCACAGAAAACCAATCAGAACCTTGACGTTTTGCATGGGTGTTTCCTTGTTGTTGTGGGTACCGGGACGACTCGGATTGTGTTTTTAAGTCGTCGTACAACCATGCCGTATTTACCGGGATCAAGGAAAGTGAAATTTGTTCTTGGCTAGAAGATAAGCGCTGTTTGCCAGTATTGGTTGTCGTATCACTTGCGAAATAGCGGTCGGCACTTCCCGTGGAAATGGCACATAGCTATGCTGTGGCCGGCGACTTCATGGCGTGGATTCGCAACGACTGAGGAAAACAAAAAAATGACACCGGATCAAAAGTATGCGGCGGCCATGGTGCGCCTGGGTTATCAACTCAACGAGTTCAAGATCGGCGGCAACTACACGCCGCTGCTGAGGGACGGCAATCACGTCTACATCAGCGGCCAGATTCCGCGGGTGGGTGACGCCATCGTGTTGCCCGGCAAGGTCGGCGAAAGCCTCAGCCTGGCCGACGCACAGATTGCCGCGGGCGTCAGCGCACTGCGTTGCCTGGGGTTGCTCAAGCAGGCACTGGGTTCGCTGGACAAGGTCAAGGCGATCCTCAAGATCAACGTGTACGTGCGCAGCGCGGATGACTTCGACCTGCAAAGCGAAGTGGCCAACGGTGCGTCGGACCTGTTGAACGAGATCCTGGGGGCCGCAGGATCCCATACGCGCACCTCGGTGGGCGTGCTGCAATTGCCCAAGGGCGCGGCCGTGGAAATCGACATGATCGCCGTGGCACGGGACTGAAACCGGGTGATCGCCGAGGCGTTTGCGGTACTGGTCCATTATGGAATCTACCTGCTCCCAGGACTGATCCTGTTTGGCCTGTGGTTCGGTCTCACGCCAAAAACATTGCCGGGCTTGCGCATCGTTATCCTGCTGCTGGCCTTCGTGCTGATGCGCGATGCGATGACGCCGCTGGGCATGTGGTCGCTGAGCCGCGAGGTGCAGATCGAGTTCACGGCCAACCCGTGGGTGCTGGCCGCGCTGGGCGGGTTATCCCTTGGGCTGATTGCCCTGCTCGCGCGCCTGGCACCGGAGTTGTGGCAACTGACGGTGCTGTTCAAGGGCAATCGTTGGGCGGGCCTGGCGGTGGGACTCGGGGCCGGGTGTCTGATCGGCCTGCCATTGCGGCTGTATCAAGGCATTGAGCCGGTTTACTGGGCCTGGCTGATGGGCATGCTGGTGCTTGCCTACTGCGCCAATGCGCTGGAAGAGGTATTGTTTCGCGGCTTCCTGCAGGGCTATCTCGAACAGCACGTTACGCCGCTGCGCGCGGCGTTGCTCAGCGGGTTGGCGTTCGCCGCGTGCCATTCATTTCTGGCGTTGAGCGTGACGCAACTGGGCTGGCCAGTGTTGGCCTTTACCCTGATTGAAGGCGTGGCCTGCGGGCTGGTGCGGATGCGCTACGGTGTGGTGGCGGCGACGGCCACCCATGGCACGGCGATCTTGCTGATTGCCGTGCCGATGGTGTGAACCGTCTCAGGCCTGTACATCAACGCCGATGTGGGCCTGGAGCCAGTCTTTGTAGACCGCGATGTTATCGGTCGACTGGTCGCCATTTTTCGCGGTGACAGTCTTGCCGTCCAGGCGCCCGATATCGAGCAGGTACTGAAGACCGTTGGCCACATGGGTGGCGTCGCTTTTGCTGAGTGACTGAACATCGGGCAGTTCGACGGCGTTGCCTTTATCGTCGAAGGTCGCCCATGAAGGGTTGGCCCTGGCGGTGGCAACGGTTTGCGCGGTCGAGCGCACTTGCTCCTGATAGCTGGCTTCCAGCTTGGTCTTGATCTCGGGCGTGGCGTTGGTGACTTCAATCCTCCCGGCCCGCAGGGTGCCGTTTTCCATGGATTGTGTAAAAGTCTTCTGTCCCAGCGCTAACAGACTTGTCGTGCTTCCTATCATGGTGCCGCTCCCTTATTGGTAGCAGCAACAGAGCAAAACCCGGGCCATGTGCTGCATGCCTTGTGCGGCGCGGGCTGGGTGGTATTGCCGGGGCAGGGCGCAGGCCAGGAGTTGCCGGGGCTGGCAAAGGGTTGCCACGTCGGCTCGCGCGAGCGCATTTCAGAACGTTGGAAACTAAGTTCAGAATCTCCAGTCTGTAATAGCGTATCGCCACCTCTACAAGGAATTAACATGAAGCTTAAGGTCGTTTTGCTGGGCACGGTTTTGTTGGCTGCGCCGCTTTACCAAGCGGTTGCCGAGACGTGCAGGGCGAACAGTTATGGTGGGTCCGATTGCGAATACGACAATGGCACCTCTTCCAAGAGTCGCGCCAATAGCTACGGTGGGCAAGACACCCAATACAGCGATGGTACTTCCTCCAAGAGCCGCTCCAATAGTTATGGCGGGCAGGATATCCAATACGGTGACGGCACCTCGGCCAAGACCCGTTCCAACAGCTATGGTGGGCAAGACACTCAATACAGCGACGGCACCTCAGCCAAGAGCCGCTCCAATAGCTACGGCGGGCAAGACACCCAATACAGCAACGGCTCCTCCTCCAAGAGCCGCGCCAATAGCTATGGCGGGCAAAATACGACAAATAACTAATGGCCCCGCCGCGGCTTTCTACCTCACCAATGACCGCTCATACGCCGCGGTCATCACCTGCCACGTCTGCGCATCCGCCGGAATCAAATGCTCGATGCGCAACGACGTTACCGTGATGTCCTGAGGCATGCCGAAGGTGGTGAAGGTCGACATGAAGTTCAGCTCACCTTCACGGGAGTTGACGCGTGTCAGCACCAGTGGCGGCGGTTCATTGACCAAGGCTTCGGTACTTTGCGGGGCCGGCAGGCTGTCCAGAAGCCTGGCAAGTTCGGAGTTGCCCAACGCCTCGCGCGTCGCCCGTTGCCAGGCGATGGTGCGGATTTCGTCAGCGTTGATCAAATGATCACCCAGGCCGCCAGGCTGTAGCAGGGTGACCAGCAAATTCAGCCCATCAGCCGCCTCCGGTTTGATCCCCACCAGCTCGAACAGCACCTGGGTACTGGCGTTGGCGGCGAGCACTTCCCAGTGGCTGCCCAGCACGATCGCCGGTGCAGGATTGTTCGCGTGGAGCACATGGCTGATTGCCTCGCGAATAGCCTCCATGGAGGGCGAGGAGAGCGGGGTTGCCTCATAGCGCGGGGCGAAGCCGGCAGCGAGGAACACGCTGTTGCATTGCTCCAGCGGAACCTCCAGCGCCATCAGCAAATTATGCAAGGTGCCCGGGCTCGGCTTGGCGCGCCCGGTCTCGATGCAGCTCAGGTGGCGTTGGGAAACCCCGGTGATCAGCGCCAGTTCCAGCTGGCTCAATCTGGCGTGCCGACGCAGCACGCGCAGTTGCGTGCCGGCGGTAGTGTCGGGGTTGGCGCGGGGGAAAGGTTGGCTGCTCATGGGTTGACTCTGGCCGTGCGGGTCGGTGGTGTCGATGACCTTCGAGGTCATTGAGAGGGGAACGACGTTATCACTAATGTGCAGCTTCCCGAACCGTTGTCTCCAAGGAGGAGAACATGCGCAGACCCTGGATTGCCCTGGCCGGGCTGTTGGCTTTTGCCCTGTACACATTGATCACGATGCTGATCGCCGAACAATCGCTCATGGCGTTCGGACGTGAATTGATATCGAGGCCGGATACTGCCCAGGTGGTGATTGACTTGTATCTGATGGCGGCCTTGGCGGGCGTATGGATGTACCGGGATGCGCGGGCCAGGGGCAAATCCCTGGCGTCGGTGTTGCCCTATTTACTGGTAACGGCGGTTTTCGTATCCATCGGTCCGCTGCTGTATATCGTGGTCAACGGGTTCCGCGAACCTTCAGGGGGCCGGTGATGGAGGTTTATGCGTTGTGCGTACTGGTGCTGTTCTTGAAGATGCTGGCGATCTCCTGTTACCAGGGTTTCTTTCGACTCAGATTCCGTGCATTCACTAACCACGAGGATGCAGCTTTCTTCCATCGCGATGCGAATCCCCAGGAGTTACCGCAAGTCTCCCGGGCCGAAAAGGCTTGGGCCAATGATCTGGAAAATATTCCGTTGTTCTTCATTTTGGGTGGCCTGTGCCTGGCGATGGAAACGCCAGGCACCGCTACCGTGGGGTTGTTCTGTCTGTTCACCGCTGCCCGTGTGATGCATACGGTGATGTATCTGAGCGGCCGCCAGCCCTGGCGCACCCTCGCTTATGGAGTGGGAGTGCTCTGTTTGTCGGGGCTGGCCGGTCTGCTTGGCGCTGGGCTGATAACAATCAAGGGGTGAGAAAGGCCTGATAGTTGTCCTTGGTGATCTGTTGATAGGGAATGGTCAGCTCCGCCGTGTAGGGCTGCTTCCTGATCATCTTCAGCGCCAGGTCAATCGAGCCGACGGCCTGGCCCTTGTTGTCCTGATAGGCCGTGACTACCAATAGATCTTTTTTGATCGCATCCAGGCCGGCGGGTCCGCCGTCGCTGCCGCCCACCAGGATGTCCTTGCCAGGGTGCATGCCGGCCTGGGTAATCGCCATCGCGGCACCGATAGCCATTTCATCGGCATTGGCCGCCACGGCGTCGATTTTCTTGCCCGAGACGATCCAGTTGTTCATCAGGTCCATGGCCTTGCTGCGCTGCCAGTCGGCGCTTTGTTCTTCGACGATATGGATGTTGGGGTAATCCTTCAGTACGTTTTTCACGCCCTGTGTGCGGTTGTGGGTGGCGTTGTTGGAGAGCAAGCCGAGCATGATTGCGAGGTTGCCCTTGCCGTTCATTTTTTCCGCGAGGTAGCGCATCTGAATCTCGCCCGCTTTGATCTCGTCCGAGCCGACATAACCCACCCCGGCCGGTAAGCCGGGGATGTCCGGGCGACGGTTGACGTACACCAGCGGGATACCCGCCTGCTGGGCATTCACAGTCATTTTCTGGGTAGCGGCGGTGTCGACCGCGTTGACGATAATCGCGTCCATGCCTTGGGCAGAAAAGCTCTGCACCTGGTTCAGTTGGCGCACCACATCGCCTTGGGCGTCTTCGAATTGCAGGGTCACGTCGGTGAGGTCCCTGGCGTGGGCCGCCATGTAGTCACGCATCTGGGCGAGGAACACGTCGTCCACCTGGGCGATGCTGACGCCGATGCGTGTCTCGGCGAGGGCGAGCGGGGTAACGATGAGGGTCAGGAGCAAGGTCAGCAGCTGTTTTTTCATGGTGTCAGTCCGTTTTTTTGTTGTTTTGAAAGACGTTGAAAACATTCCTCAGCCTTGGCGTTTGGCGTGTAGTTGCGCAACGCGTTCGGCAAAGGTCTCGCAGGGCCAGCGTTCGTTCAGTGCCTGCAACATCAGTTGCTGCCCGGTTTGCGGAGCCAGGCCCTGTAAGGGTGGGTCGGTATCCAGGTTGGTGGGAAAGGAATAGCCATCGGCGGTGCAGGCGATCACCGCGTGCAGCGCCTCGCCATCCATGACGTTGTCCGCCAGGCGCTCCAACAGGCAGGGGTACAGCGCCAGCATCATCCGGTCGCGGTCCACAGCCTCCATCGTTTTGCCGAACGCCGAGGAGATTTGCAGCAGGTTGGCCATGCGCTGGCGGTCCGGTGTGCGATTGGTGCCAGCGGCGTGAAACAGGGCCGGGTTGAAGAACAGCAGGTCACCTTTGTTCAGCGGCAATTGCACGGCATGCTGCTGGAAGTACTCGATGAATTCAGTGCGCCTCCAGGCCAGGTAGCCCAGTGGGTATTGCTGGGAAAACGGCAGCAGTTGGGTCGGGCCGGTTTCCAGGGGCATGTCGCTGTGGGCCACGGCCCCTTGCAGCGTGAGGTATTGGGACAGCGTGTGCAGGGGCAACGGAAAGCGCTCCACCACGTCGATGGTCTGGAACCCGAGGTGATAATCACGGTGCGGTTGCTGGGCTTGGCCACCGGGGTGCACCACGTTGACCTGGGCCGTGACTTGGTAGCCCGGACCGAGCCAGGCTTGTGCGATCAACCCCAGCAGTGGGTTGGCGTAATATTCGACAAAGGATGCCGGCGACTGCAGTGCGGCCTTCTGTAATGAGTTCCAGATACGTCCGTTACTGCCGGCCTTGGCGAAGTGGTCGGCGGCCACACCTTGCGCAGCCTCTTGGGCAAAGATCGCTTCGAATACCTGGCTGTGACGGTCGACCACGTCCAGGTCGGCGTAGCCCTGGCGCACCACCATCACTCCCGGCCCCTGGCTGAACAGGCGATGCAGTTCGTCCAGCACGGCGTGACGATCGCCGTTGCGCAGTGCCTGGGCCTGATAGATCGGGATGTTGCTGCACACTTCGGCGCAGTGCGGGTAGTCCTCGGCAGCAGCGTGCTGGGCACAGATCGAGTGAAAATCTTCCAGTTGCACCGCATCGGCGCTGACAAAGGCAGGCATCACGCACCCTCCACCAGGCTCAAGGCCTGATCGGGGCGTGGGGTGCCGCCGTCGCCACAGCCGATGACGCCTTGCTCCAGGTCGATCACCGTGCCGGTCATCATTCCCGACTCGCGTGACAATAGAAATGCCACGCTCCGGGCCACCTCTTCAGGTTTGAGCAGGCGGCCGAAGGGCTGTGCGGCTTCGGCGGCTTCCAACCAGGCATCCCCGGCACCGTGGTAGTGCCGCTGGATTTCATCCTCGTGAGGTGTGTCCATCCAGCCGATGTTCAAGCCGTTGACCCGAATCCGGTTGCGCAGGGCGCTGAACGCCACGTTTTTGGTCAGAATCGCGAGAGCGCCCTTGGACGCCGCGTAGGCACTCAAGAACGATTGCCCGCCGTGGCCGGTGACACTCTGGATATTGACCACTGCACCTTCAACCCTCTGGCTGATCATCAGCTTCAAGGCTTCCTGCATCAGGAAAAACGGCGCCCTCACATTGACCGCAAACAGTCGGTCAAACAGTTCGGGGGAGGTGTCGAGAATGGTGCCGCGATCCGACATCCCGGCGCAGTTGATCAGCCCGTGGAGGGTGCCGAAGTGGGCACGGGCCGCCTCGATCACGGCGCGGCAGTCGCCGATCTGTTCCAGGTCCGCCTGGACAAACACCGCGCGGCAATCGAGCGCTGCCAACTGCCGTACTTGCTCCTGGCCCAGGTCCGGGCGGCGTCCGCAGATGATCAGGCCGGCAGCACCGCGCCGCGCCAGGGTATGGGCGACGGCAGCACCCAACCCCTGGGTGCTGCCGGTGACGACAAAGTATTGGCCTTTGAAGGTATGGCTGAGGTCGGTTGAAGGCATCGGGGTCTCCTGGGTTTTTGTTGTTTTGAAGGCCGGGCTCGACGCCGGGCAAAACTGAGACTAGCATTGCGGTCACCTCAATGAGTCTCAAAAAGACCTCAAAAAGACCTCAGGTTCAACAGCATGCTCGAACGCGCTAAACACTTTTCCATCAAGCAACTGGCCACCCAGGCGGGCGTCAGCAAGGCGACAGTCGATCGCGTCTTGCATGAGCGCGGCAGCGTGCACGCCCAAACCCGGCGGCGTATCGAACAGGCTCTGGATGAGCTGGAATCCCAGGAAAAAAATGGCCTGGCAGTAGGCCGTACCTTTCATGTCGATGTGATCATGCACACGCCCAAGCGCTTCAGTGCGGCGGTGCAGGCCGCCATCACCGCCCAACTGGGCAGCCTGGCACCGTTTCGTATCGCCCCGCGGTTTCATGTGTTCGAAGAGATCGAGCCTCAGGCGATGCACGACCAATTGCTGCGCTGCCTCGAGACCGGCAGCCAGGGTGTGGTGCTCAAGGCCGCGGACGAGCCGGCGGTGAATCTGGCGGTCAAGCACCTGGCGGCCGCAGGTATTCCGGTGGTGACCCTAGTCACCGATCTGCCCCACAGCGAGCGCATCGGCTACGTAGGCATGGATAACCG
This sequence comes from Pseudomonas sp. I8001, assembly GCF_013385345.1. NCBI lineage: Bacteria > Pseudomonadati > Pseudomonadota > Gammaproteobacteria > Pseudomonadales > Pseudomonadaceae > Pseudomonas > Pseudomonas sp. I8001. The sequence continues at coordinate 172,587 of NZ_JACAQC010000059.1, read as the reverse complement.
CACCGCCGGACAAACCGCCGCGTACCTTCTGTCCCGCTGGCTGTCACCCCAACCCCAGGAAGTGGCGGTGGTGATTGGCAGTGAATTGTTCCGGGGCGAGGAAGAACGCGAAATGGGTTTTCGCATGTGGCTGCGCGGCCGTGCGACGCACCTGCGGGTACTGGATATCAGCGGTGGGTACGGCGTGTATGACCGAACGTTTGCCCGGGTCACCGATGCGTTGAAGCAGCATCCCGAACTGAAGGCGGTGTACAGCGTCGGCGGTGGCAACCGGGCAATTGTCGACGCCTTTGCGGCTCTGGATCGCCCGTTGGACGTGTTTATTGCTCACGACCTCGACGAAGAGAATCGCCAGCTGTTGGCTGAAGAAAAAGTCGCCGCGATTATCGATCACAACCTGCAGATCGATGCGCGCCATGTGTTTCTGCACATCCTGCAATTTCATCGGCTGTGGAAGGCTGGGCCGATTGCGCCGTCACAGGTACAGATCGTCACACCGTTCAACCTGCCGGACTGAATCTCCACACCCAATAACAATCCCAGGAGTTCGACCATGCTACGTATCGCTGTCCTTGGTGCAGGGCGCATCGCCAACATTCACGCGGCCAATGTCGCGGCCCATCCTGATGCCACTCTGGTGGTGGTCGCCGACCCCTGGCGGGAGGGCGTCGATGGCTTGGCTGCGCAGCTGGGTTGCGAGGCGGCCTATGACTGCGCAGCAGTGCTAAGTCGGGACGATATCGACGCGGTGGTGATTGGCACACCCACCGACACTCATATCGATTTGCTGCTGGCGGCCGTGTCCCAGGGCAAGGCCGTGCTGTGCGAGAAGCCCATTGACCTGAATTTCGCCAAGGCGCGGGCGGCGGCGCAAGCTGTGGAGCGCGAGGGCGGCAAAGTCATGCTGGGCTTCAACCGCCGCTTCGATCCCGACACGCTGCGCCTGCGCCAGGCCATCGACGCGGGGCAAATTGGTGCTGTGCGGCAGGTGATCATCACCAGCCGCGACCCGGGGTTGGCGCCACGGGATTACCTGGCACATTCCGGCGGCATCCTGCGGGACATGACCATTCATGACTTCGACATGGCGCGGCACCTGCTGGGTGAAGAGCCCATTGAAGTCGGCGCGATAGCCAGCCGGCTGGTAGATCCGAGCCTGGCGCAGATTGACGACTTCGACAGCGTGATGGTGCTGCTGCGCACCGCATCCGGGAAACAGTGCCATATCAACTGCTGTCGGGAGGCGGTCTACGGGTATGACCAGCGACTTGAGGTATCCGGGGCCAAGGGGGTGCTGCTCACGGATAACCATCGACCCAGCACCTTGCGCCATTGGAACCACGAGCACACCGAGGCGTTGGAGCCGTTGCAGCATTTCTTCCTGGAGCGTTATGCGGATGCCTACCGCAATGAGTTGGGCCAGTTTATCCAGGCACTGAGCGCGGGGCGCGCGCTGCCCACCAACATGCGCGATGGGCTGTATGCGTTGCACTTGGCGGACTGTGCGCTGGAGTCCATCAAGACCGGGCGAATGGTTGAGGTCAATTACGCTATTTAAGGTGTTGCCGGAGCGGGCATGCTCGCTCCGGCAGATTGCGCGTTAGATTTTTGCCAACGCCTGCGCCAGATCCGCCCGCAAGTCTTCCACGTCCTCAACCCCCACCGACAACCGCACCAACCCGTCACCAATCCCCAACTGCGCCCGCGTCGCTGCCGGAATGCTCGCATGGGTCATGATCGCCGGGTGTTCGATCAAACTTTCAACGCCCCCCAGGCTTTCAGCCAACGCAAAGATCTTCACGTTTTCCAGGAAGCGTGTCGCACCCGCCAGGTCACTTTTCAGGTCCACCGAGATCATCCCGCCAAACCCGCGCATCTGCCGGCGTGCCAGCTCATGCTGCGGATGCGATGCCAGGCCGGGGTAGTAAACCCGTGCCACCTGCGGCTGTTGCTCCAGCCATGTCGCCAGTTCCAGCGCGTTGCTGCAATGGCGCTCCATGCGCAGCGCCAATGTCTTCACGCCGCGCAGGGTCAGGAACGCGTCAAACGGCCCGGCAATCGCGCCCACGGAGTTTTGCAGGAAGCCCAGGCGCTCGGCCAGTTCAGGATTCTGGCCGACCACCGCAATGCCGCCGATCACATCGGAGTGGCCGTTGAGGTACTTGGTGGTGGAGTGCACCACGATGTCGAAACCCAGCTCCAGCGGGCGCTGGATCCACGGGCTGGCGAAGGTGTTGTCGGCCACGCAGATGATGCCCCGGGCCTTGCAGATGCGGGAGATGGCACTGAGATCGGTCAGGCTCAGCAGCGGGTTGCTCGGGGTTTCGACCCAGACCATCCGCGTGTCGTCCTGCAGCGCGGCTTCGAAGGCCGACAGGTCGGTCAGGTCGACGAAGCTGAAGCGATGCCCGGCGCTGCGCTGGCGCACTTTGTCGAACAGGCGGAAGGTGCCGCCGTACAAGTCATTGCCGGAAACCACGTGGGAACCGGCGTCGAGCAGTTCCAGCACGGTGGAAATCGCCGCCAGCCCGGAGGCGAACGCGAACGCCTGGGTGCCGCCTTCCAGGTCGGCCACGCAGCGTTCCAGGGCAAAGCGCGTCGGGTTGTGGGAGCGCCCGTAGTCGAAGCCCTTGTGAACGCCGGGGCTGTCTTGCAGGTAGGTGGAGTTGGCGTAGATCGGCGGCATCAGCGCCCCGGTGGTCGGGTCCGGGGATTGCCCGGCATGGATCACGCGGGTGGCGAAGGCGCTTTTATCGTGCTGGGTCATGCAAGGGATCTCCGTAGGTGATTGAGCAGGTCGACGCGGGTGATCAGGCCGTGAAAGCCCGAGGCGTCGGCAATGATTGCCACCAGCCCGCGATCCAGCTCGGCCTGCAATTGCGCAAGGCTGGCGCTGGGTGCGAGGGTGTGAAGGGCGTTGGTCATGGCGCTGCCCACGGTCATGGAAAAGTGCGCGGCGTTCTGATGCAGGCCGAGCAATACATCCGACTCGTCGAGCACCCCCACCAGTTGCTTGCCGTCCACCAGCACCGGCAGCTGTGAGACGTCGGCCAGGCGCATGCGCTGGAAGGCGGTGAGCAGGCTGTCGTCGGGGCCGACGCTGATCACCCGGCCGTCCTCGAAACGACGGGCGATCAGGTCGCGCAGGTCGCCGTAGTGTTTGTATTGCAGCAGGCCGGCGTCGTTCATCCATTGGTCGTTGTAGACCTTCGACAGGTAGCGCGTGCCGGTGTCGCAGACGAAGGTGACCACGCGCTTGGGCTCGGTCTGTTCGCGGCAATAACGCAGGGCGGCGGCCAGCAGGGTGCCGGTGGAGGAGCCACCGAGAATGCCTTCGGCCCGCAGCAGTTGGCGGGCGTGGTCGAAGCTTTCTTCGTCGCTGATGGAATAGGCGTGGCGCACGCTGGAGAGGTCGGCGATGGAGGGGATGAAGTCTTCGCCGATACCTTCCACGGCCCACGAGCCGGGTTCGGTCATGGTGCCGCTGCGGCTGTATTCGGCCATTACCGAGCCCACCGGGTCGGCCAGCACCATGGCCAGGTCAGGTTGCACGCGCTTGAAGAAGCGCGTCAGGCCGGTGAGGGTGCCGGCCGAGCCAACGCCAACCACGATGGCATCCAGGTCATGTTGGGTCTGGGCCCAGATTTCCGGGGCGGTGCTGGTCTCATGGGCCAGGGGGTTGGCCGGGTTGTTGAACTGGTCGGCGAAGAACGAATCGGGAATGTCCTTGGCCAGTCGCGCCGCCACATCCTGGTAATACTCGGGGTGGCCCTTGCCGACATCCGAGCGGGTGATGTGCACCTCGGCGCCCATGGCTTTCAGGTGCAAGACTTTCTCGGTGGACATCTTGTCCGGCACCACCAGTACCACCCGGTAGCCTTTGGCGCGTCCCACCAGGGCCAGGCCGAGGCCGGTATTGCCGGCGGTGGCTTCGATGATGGTGCCGCCGGGGCGCAGGCGGCCATCCCGCTCGGCGGCGTCGATCATGGCCAGGCCAATGCGGTCCTTGATGGAGCCGCCGGGGTTCTGGGATTCAAGCTTGAGGAACAGCGTGCACGGGCCGGTATCGAAGCGGCTGACCCGCACCAGCGGGGTATTGCCAATCAGTTCGAGCACGGCGGGGCGGGAAGCGGTGGGCATGTCGTCACCTGGCTACGGAAAGGGCGTATGGGATGGACAGCAGCGTTTACAACATGGTTTCGAACATAGGCCGGTATCGGGCCGCTCGCAACCGCGCGGCCGCCAGAATGTCTTTTTTTGGCGCATTGCTGCTTCATGACGGAGCACGGCTGGAGGCGATCCATCGGCGGGTTTTCTGTCAACCTCACGTATTCATTGGCTTGCAGCTGATTGGCCCAGGGATTGCTAAAAGAAATCCAAACTTGGATACAAGATGGAATCCTCAATGCGCAACGAACAACTCGGCTGGACCCTGGGTGAATGGCAAGCTGCCTACCGCAGCCAGGCGCTGACTCCCGATATCCTGTTGACCCTGGCGAGCACGTTTCCCTCCGAGGACAATGCCTGGATCAGCCAGGTGCAACCGCAGCAATTGCGTGACCAGCTGGCGCAGTTGGCCGAGCGGCTTGCGGCGGTCGACGGCGATATCGACCAGTTGCCGTTGTATGGCGTGCCGTTTGCCATCAAGGACAATATTGATGCGGCGGGTTGGGAAACCACGGCGGCGTGTCCTGAGTTTGCCTATACCGCCGCGGCGGATGCCTCGGTGGTGGCGCGGTTGCGGGCGGCCGGGGCGATCCTGATGGGCAAGACCAACCTCGATCAGTTCGCCACCGGCCTGGTGGGTACACGCTCGCCCTACGGCGCGGTGGGCAACAGTTTTAACCCGGACTATGTCAGCGGCGGTTCCAGCTCGGGTTCGGCCTCGGTGGTTGCCCGCGGGCTGGTGGCGTTTTCCCTGGGCACCGACACCGCCGGTTCCGGGCGGGTGCCGGCGGGCTTCAACAATATCGTCGGGTTGAAGCCGACCAAGGGGCGCTTGTCCAACACCGGACTGGTGCCGGCCTGTCGTACCGTGGACTGTATTTCGGTATTTGCGCTGACGGTTGAAGATGCCGAGACGGTTGCGGGCCTCGCTGCTGCTTACGACGCCAGCGACGCCTATTCACGCGTCAATCCCAACACTGCTCCCGTAGCGGTCGGCGCCACAATCAAGCTGGCGGTTCCGGCCAGCCTGGAGTTTTTTGGCGACGCGCAGAACCAGGCCGTATTTGAACAGGCGCTGCTCAGGTTCCAGTCCCTCGGCGCCGAAATCACGGCGGTGGATTTCAGCCCGTTTCAGCAACTCGCCGAGCAGCTCTATTACGGCTCCTGGGTTGCGGAGCGCACGGTGGCACTGGAAGGCATGCTCGCCAGCAACGCCGAAGCGATCAACCCGGTGGTGCGTGGCATTGTGGAAAACGGCCACACGTACAGCGCCTGCGATGCCTATAAAGCCGAATACCTGCGCGCCGAACTGAGCCGCCGCATCAACGACACCCTGGCCGGTTTCGACGCCTTGCTGGTGCCGACATCGCCGACGATCCGCACCCTGGCGGAAATGGCCGTGGAGCCGGTGCTCTACAACTCGCAGTTTGGCTTCTACACCAACTTCACCAACCTGGCCGACCTCTCGGCACTGGCCGTGCCCGCCGGGCTGCGCAGCGACGGCCTGCCGTGCGGCATCACCCTTATCGCGCCGGCCTGGCACGACGCCGCCCTGGCGCATCTGGGCAAGCGTTGGCAGGCCGGCCTTGATCTTCCGCTGGGCGCTACCCAACGCAATCTGCCGCAACCGGCACCGGTGCGACAGGCGCCCGGCAGCGTGCGGGTGGCGGTGGTTGGGGCGCATCTCACCGGGATGCCGCTGAACTTCCAGCTGACCAGCCGCAACGCCGTGCTGGTGGAGCAAACCCTGACAGCGGGCAACTACCGCCTGCATGCACTGCCGGGCACGGTTCCGCCCAAGCCGGGGCTGGCCAGGGATGACTCGGGCCGCTCGATCATCGTCGAGCTGTGGGACATGCCTGTCGCCCGCTTTGGTGAGTTCGTCGCCGAGATCCCTGCGCCGCTGGGCATCGGCAACCTCACCCTGGCGGACGGGCGCAGCGTGAAGGGTTTTATCTGCGAGCCCTGGGCCCTGGCAGGCGCCACTGACATCACCGAATTCGGCGGCTGGCGCGCCTACATGGCGAGCAGGAACTAGGCATGCAGCTCTCAACCATGAGAAAACCCGGCGAACGGCCGGACAGCCTGGCGGAACGGGTCTACCAGCAGGTGAAGGACGACATCTTCGGCTTTCGCCTGCTGCCGGGTGATCGCTTCAGCGAAGGCGATGTGGCCGAGCGCATGCAGGCCAGCCGCACGCCGGTGCGCCAGGCGCTGTATCGGCTGGAGCGGGAAGGGTACCTGGAGGTGTTTTTCAGGAGTGGCTGGCAGGTGCGGCCGTTCGACTTCAACTATTTCGAAGAGCTTTACGACGTTCGGATCGTACTGGAGTTGGCCGCCGTCAGCCGCTTGTGTGGCATCGCGGAGCAGGGGCTTGAAGGGCTCGAGGCGATCTGGCGGGTGGACGAAAGTGCCCGGCTGGATGACGCACAGGTCGTCTGCGCGCTGGATGAGGAATTCCACTGCGGGTTGGTGCAGGCCACGGGCAACGCTGAAATGGCGCGCATGCATTACGAGATAACCGAGAAAATCCGCATCATTCGGCGGCTGGATTTCACTCAGCAATCACGTATTGCAGCGACCTATGAGGAACACGCAAGCATCCTCGATGCGATCTCGGCACGGCACAGCGATCTGGCGCAGCAACTGCTCAAGACTCACATCGAGGTGAGCAAGCAGGAGGTGCGCAAGATCACGTTGCATCGGTTGGCGGTGGCGAGAGGATAAGCAGCCCGTGCCCTGTGGCGAGGGAGCTTGCTCCCGCTGGGGTGCGAAGCGCCCCCAAAACCGGTCACCCCATTTTACCTGGCGAAAACGCGGTGCCTGAATTGGGGCTGCTGCGCAGCCCAGCGGGAGCAAGCTCCCTCGCCACGGGTCATTGCCGCACGCCTAATACTTGCTGCAACCGATTTGTCACCGTCTCACTCGCCCCCAACATCGGCGCCCGCAACTCACTGCCGATCAAACCCTCCATCGCCAGCGCGGCCTTCACCGGTGCCGGATTGGGCTCCACGAACAGTGTGTGAATCAACGGCAGCAGCCCGAAAAACGTCTCGCGAGCCGCCAGCAACCGGTTGTCGCGAACCTGTCGATGCAGCGCCACAAAATCTGCGGTACGCACATGCGCCGACGCGGCAATCGCGCCGGTCGCTCCCAGGCACAGCGCGTTGAATATCTGCACATCCTCGCCACACAACACATCCACATTCCCGCTGGCCAGCAGCGCCAGGGTATTGGCCAGGTTGCCGCCACAATCCTTGATCGCGACGATCCGTTCATGGGCGACGATGTTCAGCAACGTCGCCTGTTCGAAGGCGATACCGGTGCGGTAGGGAATGTCATACAGAATGATCGGCACACTGGACGCATCGGCCACGGTGCGGAAGAACGCCTCAAGGCCCGCCTGGGACGGGCGGATGTAGCTCGGCGGCGGTACCAGCAAACCGGCCACCGCGCGTTGCAGGATTTCACTCTGGAACTGCAGCAGCTCAATCTGGTTATACCCCGCCAGGCCCATTACCACCTGCTGCGGCGGTACCAGTTCCAGTACGGCATCCAGCATCGCCAACTGCTCACGGCGGCTCAGTGCTGCGGCTTCGCCGGTGGTGGTACAGACCATGATCCCGGCCGCGCCTTGTTCCAGCAGATGGCAGACCAGGCGGCGCAAGCCGATGAAGTCGATAACGCCGTTATGAAACGGTGTAACGACGGGAACCCAGATACCTTGAAACGATGACATGCGCTTTCTCCTGATGGTTGACCGATTTCGTCACCGTCAGAAGGGCAGAGGGAAGTAAGCAAGAGGAGGGGGCCTTCGCGCTCAATGTCCTGTCAGCTCATCTGACGGGACAGCGCGCCCCGGTCACATGAGCGACTGTTTCTTCGATTTGAGGGCGTGCGCAACGCAACCTTGCGCCTTGGCAATCAAGCCAATGACGGAAAAGTTGAAGGTCGTTGCAGACATTGAGGACACACCCTGAAGAAGGCGCTTATCTTTATGGATTATTACAGGGTGTGTCAACTCACGGCGATCAGTCGCGGTTCAACCAGTGGCGCACGAAACGCACCTGCTCTGCCGACAGTTCTGCGTCTTCCGGCGCGCCCATGAAACCGCCGTGGGGCATTGCTTCAAAGATGTGCAGTTCCACCGGTACCTCGGCCCGGCGCAGCGCCCGGTGCAGGCGTACGGCGTTGGACAGGAACAGGTCGCGGGTGCCGCTTTGCACGAACGTCGGCGGGAAGCCTGGTGCGAAATCCCCGAACAGCGGCGACAGGTACGGGTGAGACAAATCCGCGCCAGCGGCGTACAGCAGGTTGGTGCTCATCAGCGGGTTGGGCAACACCACGTCGACGGTGCGGTTGACCTGGAAGCTGTCGCCCGATTCGGTCAGGTCCACTTCAGGTGACAGCAATACCAGCGCGGCCGGCAGCGGCAAGCCTTCGTCGCGGGCGCGCAGCACCATGGCAGCGGCGAGGTTGCCTCCGGCCGAGCGTCCGCCGATCACGATCTTGTCCGGGGTGTGGTGCTTCAGCACATGCCGGTAGGTGGCCATACAGTCATCGAGTGCCGCCGGGTACGGATGGTCAGGCGGCATGCGGTAGTCCACGCCGTAGCAGGTCAGGTTGTGCAGGTCGGCGTGCTTGCCGGCGGCGAGGCGGGCGTTTTCGCCGCCGCCGAACACCAGGGCGCCGCCGTGCAGGTCGATATAGGCGAACTCGGCCCCGTATGCCGGCGTCGCCCGGTACACGGTGGCGTCTTCCACGGTGAATGTCTCAACGTGGTCTGCCGTCTGTCCCGCCTGGGACGCCGCGTACTGTTGGGCAACTGCGGCCTGCATGCGGCGCCAGCCAGCGTAGTCATCGGGTGCGGGCAGGGTGTACAGGCTGTTCAGCGGCACGCCATCGGCGTTCACCATGCGTTGCAGCATCGCCTGGGCCTCGGGGCTGATGGACCGCGGAACCGGGATGATTCGCGGGTCGATCCTTACACCATTACTCATTCTCTGCACCGTTTGGGTTCATGTCAGGACGCGAACGCATTCTTGTCGGTAGCGGTACTACACTGCAAGTCCGAACCTCCACGCTGGAGAACACTCATGCTCAGCAAAAACACGGTGTGCCTTTGGTACGACGGCAGTGCACTGGACGCTGCCAACTTCTACGCCAGGACCTTCCCGGACAGCGCAGTGACCGCGGTCCATCACGCCCCCGGGGATTATCCGGCGGGCAAACAGGGCGATGTGTTGACCGTGGAATTCACCGTCATGGGTATTCCTTGCCTGGGGCTGAACGGAGGCTCCGGCGTGCAGCACAACGAGGCGTTTTCGTTCCAGGTGGCCACCGACGACCAGGCGGAAACCGACCGCTTGTGGCACGCGATTGTCAGCCATGGCGGCCAGGAAAACGTCTGCGGCTGGTGCCAGGATAAATGGGGGGTGAGATGGCAGATTACCCCGCGTGTACTGAGCGCGGCGATCACCCATCCCGACCCGGCAGCGGCCAAGCGGGCGTTTGATGCGATGATGGGGATGACCAGGATTGATATTGCGGGGATTGAAGCGGCGCTTAAAGGTTGATGCACCGATTGAGTCAATCGGCGCCCACCGCAGTCCGGTCCACCAGACGAATACGGTTGCGTCCGCCACGCTTGGATTCATACAGCGCCGCGTCGCCTTGCTCGATCAAGGCCGCGAGGCTGGCGGGCGGCGTGTCGAACAGGCTGGCGCCGATGCTCAATGTCACCGCTTCGGGCGTAGCGAACGCCTGCGAGGCAGCCTGATGAAACTGTTCGCGCAGGGCGCTGCCCAGCGCGACAATGCGCGCGTTCGAGGTGTCATTAAGCAGGATCACGAACTCGTCGCCACCCAACCGCGCCGCCAGCGAATCATCGGGCAACTGCGCGCGAATCATCTCGCTCAGGGCCACCAGCAGCCGGTCGCCCGCGGTATGGCCGTACAGGTCGTTGATCAGCTTGAAATTGTCGATGTCGATCAACAGCAGGGCACCTGGCCGGGCCTGCGAGACTTCGTTCAGCAGACTCGGTGCCCGCATTTCAAGGGCGCGGCGGTTATACAGCGCGGTCAACGGGTCGCGGGCGGCCAACCGTGCAATCTGTTCCTCACGGCGGTAGCGCTCGGTGCCGGTCATCGACAATGCAATCAGCATGATCGCCATGGCGCCTTCCACCAGCGACACCTGAATGATCTCGCCACGAAACGCTGTCAGGTCGATCAGTGTCCCCGGCACGATCGCCACCAGCGACTTGGCCAGATAGAACAGCCCGTGGGCCAGCAGCACATAGCGCAGTTGCACCGCGCCCACGCTGAGTGATCGGCCATGGGGGCGTAACAGGAAACTGGCCCGCAGGGTCGGCAGGGCAACCAGCAGCGAGTTGGCCAGCAGCATGGCCCTGGACCACGACTGTCCTTCCGGCAACAGCAGCATGGCAAACCAGGCCACGAACATCAGGTACCAGGCGCGAGACAGGCGCACCTGGGTGAAACGCGCAACGCCCAGCAGGAACAGCCAGTGGGCGGTGATCAGCAACCCGTTGGCGAACCAGATGCCGATCAACAGCAGGCCGCTGGCCCGCAACAGCGCCAGGGTGCTGCCCACGCTGATGATGGCGAAACCGGCGGTCCAGTACAGCAGCGACGGTTCGCGAACGTTGCGCCACTCGACCGCCAGGTACAGCGCGGCGGCGCCTGCCAGGGCGATGGTGAGGACCAGTATGGTGATGGGGTCGAGCGCCATGGGCGAACTGGCCTGCCTGAGTTGCGGTGAGACGGCGATTGTAAGCGTTTTCGCCGGTTTTTCGCAGTGCTCAGGCCCTGCGCGCCATCAGCAATACCGTCGCGGCAGCCGACAACAACCCCGCACAGCAGCGGTTGAAAATCCGCTTGCCCCGAGGCTGCGCGAACCAGCGGCGCATATGCAAACCCATATAGGCGTAGGCGCTGATGGCGAACCATTCCAGCGCCAGAAACATCGCTCCCAGCAGGGCGAATTGCGGCGTGATCGGACGTGCCGGGTCGACGAATTGCGGCAGGAAGGCGGTAAAAATCAGGATTGCCTTGGGATTGCCGGCGGCCACCAGGAACTCCTGTCGCGCCAAGGCCCACAAGCCCGCCTTGGGCGCCGTCGACTCAGCCTCCGCATGCGGATTGGACCGCCACAGTTGATACGCCAGATAAAATAGATACGCCGCCCCCAGGATCTTGATCCCGTAGAACAACAACTCCGAGGTTTGCAGCACCACCGCCAGCCCGGCGGACGCGAGGGCGATCATCCCGGCAAAGGCCAGCAGTCGCCCGACGCCTGCCAGGCACGAATTGCGGTAGCCGTAGCGGGTGGAGTTGCTCACGGACAGCAGGTTGTTCGGGCCTGGCGCCATGTTCAGGGCGAAGCAGGCCGGGAGGAAGAGGGTGAGGGTGGCGAGGTCCATGGGGGGCTCCGGCGGGCGCTGGCAGGTAAGGCCACGAGGATAAGGGATGTGAGGCGGTTGAACAATTTGCGCTAATGGGTAGAACCGATGGCGCTCTGGCCATGTCTGTGAGTCGTGGGTAAATAGATCGGTCACCATGACGCTCATATCGTTAATATGCCCGGCATGCCAATCGGGTAAAGGAAGTTGGCGTGAAGCACGAAGCGCTTTTCCCGGGAATTAAAAATAGAGTAGGCAGGGAATGGAATATCCTTCATTTGAAAACAAATCAAAGAAAAGAACCTTGTTGTTGGTGGTGTGTCTGTTATTTGGAGCATGGATTGCTTATACGCTCTGGGCCGGTCGCATTGTAATGCGAACGGTTTTAATGCCATCGATTCCCGAGTGGACGACCTATATAGTCATTGGTTGTCTGGTTGGACTCTTTTTTGCTGCAAGGGCCACCTACTATCGTCCGGCTGTAAGAAACCCGAACCGTGTTGGAGAATCTTTTTTTGGTGGTTTTTGCGTGGGTCTGATTTTGTCCTTGCACAGTTATGACGTCGTTACGTACCTGTTGCCCGGCGACATTGTTCAGTATGCGTCACCTTACGAGCTGGTGACTCCGGGGCCCTACGTTGGAAAGTTCAGTCGTTGTGAGGCGGGTCTGCGGATTAAGGATTTAAAGACTGAGCGCTGGGTTGCGCTTTGTACCACTCAGTCGGAATTCAACGATCAAAGAAAGACAGGCATGAATGCAGTGTGGGTGACTGCTCATTCAAACAAGATAGGTTCTTATATCGAGGCGTATGAATTTATTTATAAATAAATCATGTCGTCGTTGTACCAGCCTTCGTTCATAAGCCAATGACTCATTGTTGGCCGGGAGGGGAAGGTTTCGGTTTGCCATCAGCCACTTGTGTCTTGCCACAAACTTGCTGCGTTGCATTCGGCAGTAGTGCGCCCCCTTGAAAGCCTCAGATGAACAGATCCGCCCCTTGCCTCTCAAAGCGCCGCATAGACAAGGGATGAAAGTCGGCGTGGGCGTGGATCAATCATCGAATGGCTGCCCGAAGTCGTGGTGACAAAACCGAAGCTCACTTGTTTTTCGGGATCAGCGAAACTGATCGGGCCACCAAGCCCGATATGGCCAAAGGTGTTCGGGCCCATTGCATGGGAAGCCGTCGGGTCGCGTTGCTGCTCGAGCATGCAACCCAATCCATAACGCATGGGGCGCATCCATACTCGATCCATGCCATGACTGTGCTCACGGCTGAATTCAGTAAGCAGCTCGGGACCGATAAAGTTTCCTGCCATCAATGCACTGTAGAAACCGGCCAGGCCGTGAGCCGAACCGTGTCCACACACGGCGGGTTGCCGGTAGGCCCACCAGCGAGGGTCACTGGTTCGTCTGGGCACCATTCCGGGGTTGGTGAAGGCGAGCGTCGCGATATGCGACGGCTCGTTTTTCACCACGGTTCGCAACGCCTGCGAGTAAGGGTCACCGACTCGTCCCGTGGCACTGTCGAAACGCGCGATACGGTGAAAGTGTTCTTCGTTCACGCCAAGGTGCACGTCCAACTCATGGGGATCGAGAATCTCTTCGTGGATAAACACACAGGGATCTCGTCCGTCCACCCGGCGAATCAACTCGCCGAGGATCCAGCCAAACGTGGTGGTGCCGTAGCCCAGGTCTGTTCCCGGTTCCCACCACAGCGGCTCGGCCTCCAGGAGTCGCAGCATGTGCTCCCAGTCATACATCATGGGGTTATGGTCGGGCCCCCGCAGCGCCGGCAGGCCTGCGGTATGGTTCATCACCTGGCGCAGGGTGACCTTTGCTTTCCCGCTCCGGGCGAACTCGGGCCAGTAACGGGCCACGGGTGCATCCAGCTCCAGCTTGCCCGCCTCAACCAACATCAGGACGGCCACCGCGACATAGGGTTTTATTACGCAGAAGGTATTGGCCAGCGTATCGCGGGTCCAGGGTTTCGTGCCCGCCTGGTCTGCCATGCCGGCCCACAGGTCGACAACGATCTCTGCGCCTACCTGCACGCACAGGCCGGCCCCACGTTCCTGCGGATCATCGAACATGTCCTCGAAGGCCTGCTTGACCGCTTCAAACTGCTTCGCACATATCCCTTGCGCTTTCATACCTCAACGTCCTCGTATTTGAAGTGCGGCCCTTGATACTTGCCGAACACCGATAATGGTTGTGGAGGAATTCACCCACGAGACCGAGTTTGGGAGTGCTCCATGGAAAAGCGATTGGCTCGTTTGTAGGTGCCGAAGTCATTGAACCTGACACCGGCCTGGGCCATGACTTTATGAGCATGAGGTGCCGTCATCTGACGCAGATAAAACGGGTCTCTCACCACGAAGTGATGGATGCTGTGAGTGCTGCCAAAGTTAAAACAGAACAACTGGAACGGCCACAGCCACCAAGGGTTCATCACCTGGGTTTGTTGTAATGCGTTACGCGGGGCAACATCGCCGTAATAGTGCATATTTGAACTTATAAAGAACAGGCAGAACTGCCGTATCATATTGGGCGCTATAAGAATAACCACTGCAGTATTGACGATATCCATTAGTTCCAGCGTCGTAGCAGAGCTGTGAACCTCTATCCCGGTAATTGACCCAAGCCAGACATACAGGTGGTAGCCGAGGAACACATACCAGCACCCCCAATACAGAAGCCCGAATGGTGTATTGAGCCGAATGATCTTGCCTAACAATTTTACCTTTTGCCGCCATCCCGGGGCAAACACCGCATTAAGAAAACCAAATACAAATCCGTCCACCAGTTTCAGTAATCGCAGTATTCCCCAAGGACTGCCGCTCGTGGTGATCCAGGCTTCAACATCAGAATCAGTTCCGGACTCCTTATGGTGATGAAAGTGCAGACTGCGTCTTAGCCACGGGCTGGGCATACCCGGGCGTGCCAGCCAGCAGAAGAGCATCATGGCATTATGGGCCAGCGGCTGTTTTCTAAAATAAAGGCGATGAATCAGGTCATGTTCGATTTCATGAATGAACGAAGTCAGCAGCGCATTGACCAGAATACACATCCATGCGGGGATAAAACCCTTTAGATAGAGCCCTCCCGTAATGACCATCCCTATCAGGGAAAACGCCATGACACTCGCGCCCAGAGCATCCTGGTGCTGCAGGATCGGATAACGCTTTCGCAGGTAGTTCCCATGATCGGTAATACTGCGGGTTACCTTATCAATCTTTTCCTGATCGGTAGTTGGGCGATCAATTTCGATGGCGCCTTCCAAGACATTCATCCATTCATCCTCTGATTGCAATCGAGAAATTAACAGCCGCGTCAAGCCGGTCATGTCAATTGTTTGAGCTGTAAAACAGTAGATACTCATATGGGTTGCTTGAGTTGCACGGGGCATTCAAGGAATACGAAATCGACTTTTTTGCGAAAAGCTTGTTAGAATTCCATGCTTCAAAATGATAAGGGAAGTTCAACTCTTTGCAACTGTGTATTTTGGGTGGGTTCAGTGTTACAAGTGCGGTGTAAGGAATTGATGATTTAGTTACAGTTTGTACAAGTATAAAATGACGCTGTACAAGTATTGCCAAGGAGGCACCATGAGATTGCATCGCATCAAATATTTTCGGCGCGCTCTAAAAGAGCCCGAGGGTGGCGTAGAGAAAATAACAAGCGACGATGTATTTGATGCCGTGTTTTGCGATGAGCCGGCAGACAATGCCGCGAATCCTGCAGGCCTGGAAAGGCTACTCCGCTACCTGCAGTGCGGGGATACCGTGGTGGTGGACAGCATGGCAGCGCTGACTTCAAGCACGGAGCAGCTGTGCGCCATCATTCGCCGGTTGATTGAAAAGCAGGTCACGTTGGAGTGTTTGAACGAAAACCTGGTTTTCCGGCATGACTGTCTTGAAGTCGTGGAGTCGATCATTGCGGTAATGGAGCTGATTGCAGAGTTCGAGCGCGCTGCGATGAGGGAAAGACAGGCGGCGGGAATTGCCAGTGCAAAGAATCGTGGGACTTATAGAGGTCGCAAGAAAAAGCTGTCTGACAATCAGGTTGTAAACTTAATTGACCGGGCCGCTGCTGGAGAAAGTAGATCCAAATTGGCGCGTGATTTTGAAATCAGTCGGCAGACGCTCTATCGGTACCTGAGATCCAGATAGGGGCTTCTTCAGGTTGCACGAGGGAGCGGCTGCCAACAAGATCCTACAGTTGAAAAAACCTGTCAGGACGGCATGGCCCGAAAGCGGTGGAAGTCTTGCCATCATTGATTTCTTCACTGGCAAGACGTCCCACTATTGCGGCCAACGCAACCCCAGGGTGCATCACACATATGTACACGCCCTCCACGTTGGGTAGATAACCAATGATGGGGAGGTTGTCTGCGGGAATGGGCCTGAGTCCGATACATGCCAACTCCGGCTCAATCGAATCAACGCCATGGAGCTCGTGCCGAATGGTGTTGGCCGTGCGTAGCGCGATTGCCATCGGCTGGTTTTCCACGGCATCGCCCAGGTAATCCTCTGCCGCCAGCAACGTACCGTCGGCCGCTTGCCTGACTTCCATTTCCGGGCTGGAGATAAGTGTCTGCACCAGGTTGGATTGCGCGGTGTAGCGGATGAAAATGGAGGGCGACGCGTGTATGGGAAGGGGCGCCCCAAGCATGTCTGCCAGCGTCGAGATGCCCGTCCCGGCGGCCATTACCACAACGTCGGCATCGATGATGCCCTTGGCGGTTTCGACGCCCGTCACCCGGCCGTTCGCGGTTTTGAAGCCGAGAACCTGGGTCTGCGTGAGTACCTTCGCCCCTAGCGTCTGGGCGCCACCGACCAACGTATGGGTGGCGTGCACCGCATCCAGGGCGCCTTCTTCCGCGACATACAGGGCATGCTCAGGAGGGTTTTTCAGGTTGGGCTCAAGGTCGAGAATCTGCGAGCGTGACAACCGGTGCGCCGAAGGCTGCTGCAACGCCCTTGAGTTCGCGCCGTAAGACAGGGCGCCTGTCCAACGAATGTTCAGGCCCGGCAGTTGGGTTTCAAGACGGTGATAGTCGTTGATGGCCTCGCCACGCAAGGCGGCGATCGGGTCCGGCCCTCGGTGTGAAGTGGTGATCCAGGCAAATGAAGTGGCCGTCACGCCGGAGGCGACTTCTGCAGCCTCGACCAAGGTCACGCTCGCGCCTTTGACGGCCAGGTGATACGCCAGTGAAGCGCCGACGATGCCTGCGCCAATGACCACGACGCGCTTTTCTCCTTGCTCTTTCATATCCTGCTCCATTTATTCAAGGCAGCCTGCAGAGGCTGCGGGCAAGCGCTCGAGAAACTCGGCAAGCTGCCGGCCACCGCGCAAGTGCACCACGGGCAAGCCCAGGCGTTGTCCGAGGGCGCGGGCGAGGGTGGATTTTCCGCTGCCCGCATTACCGAGAATCACGATGCGTTGCATGAAGGGACGTCCTGTCGCGGGACAGCCCACAATTGTGCAGGTTTTACATGACCGACAAAAGCCATATGAGGTAGGTTGGGCGCCCCGGAATGGACCCTCTCGACCAAGGAAGCGCCTGTCAATGCCAAATGCCTTTTGCCAAATCAGCGAACGCCTGGACAACCGCCGGTTTATCGTCGCGGGCAACACCCATGGTGTGTCCGGTACAGGCACCGTGTTTCATTACCACGTCGATGAAAACGCCATATGGGGCACCTACCAGGGCGGCCGGATTCGCATGGGCAATCAAGTCGGGCGCGCCACAGGCCCCGATACCATCGAGTTGCTGTACCAGTGCCTGACCACCGAGGGCGAGATTCTTGCCGGCTGGTCCCGGGGCACGCTAGGCGTGGATGACGCCGGGCGTACCACCCTGGCCTTCGTCTGGGGCTGGTTGTCGGGCGCGACGGGAGGCGGGGAGTCGAACTACGTCGAACTCGTTGCCGAGTAATCATGCAATTTCGCGCCTACTGGAACCGCTCAACCAGGTAGTCGACAAAACACCGGACCCGCGCCGGCGTGTGGGTACCGCCGAGGAACACGGCATGGATCTCTTCGCCATCGCCTGGATTGAATGCCTCCAGCAGCGGCACCAGCCGACCCGCCTGAATGGCGTCCGCCACGGTCTCGGCGCAGACCCGCGCGATGCCGATGCCCTCGGCCGCCAATTGGCCCTGGGTGTCACCGTTATTGGTTTCGACATGGCCCTTGATCGTCAGTGAATAGTCGTGGCCATCCTTGCGAAACGGCCAGGTGGGCGCCGCACGCTTGAAGTTGAAACCGATGCAGTCGTGATCCAGCAGGTCTTCCGGCACCTGCGGCGTGCCGCGTCGTGCCAGATAGCTCGGCGCAGCAATGATGACCTTGTGGGTGGCGCCCAGCCGGCGGGACGTCAGGCTGCTGTCGGGCAGCGGGCCCAATCGCACTGCGACGTCGGCTTGCCCGGCGGCGATGTCGACCACGGTATCGGTCAGGTTGATGTCCACCAGGATGTCCGGGTAACGCTGAATGAACTCGCCCAACAACGGGATCACGAAGGTCCTGCCATACAGCAGCGAACTGCTGACCCGCAGGCGTCCGCGGGGTGAACTCTGGTCGGTAATCTGCTGTTCGGTTTCCCGCAGGTCCGTGAGGATCCGCCGGGCGCACGACAGATAGGCGGCGCCCTCCGGGGTCACGGTCAGTGAGCGCGTGGTTCGCAGCAACAGGCGTACGCCCAGCCGGGCTTCCATGCGGTCCAGCACCCGCGCGATGGAGGAGGGGGCAAGGTTCAAGCGACGCGCGGCCGCCGAGAAACTCGCGGTCTCGGCCACGAGGGTAAAGATTTCCAGTTCGTCCGTTATGTCCACGGGAAACTCACTTGTGCGTTTTTCGCAAAGGCCTTGAGCGGCGTAATGGGGTTCAAATCGGTTTTTGTCGGGTTCAGTATTGCGTAAAGCAATGTAATACGGAAACTCACCGGGAGAATCCCATGATCTTGCCCTACACCATCAATATCCCCGACGAACGTCTTGTGGCCATCCGCGACAAAGTCGCCGCCTACGATTGGACCCAGCTTCCCGATTTGGGAGGGTGGAAGTCGGGCGTTGGCGTGCGCGACCTTCAGCGCCTGGTCGCTTACTGGCTGGAATCCTATGATTGGCGCCGGGTCGAAAAACACCTCAACCAACTGCCCAACTTCATCACCGAGATTGAGGGCGAGCACCTGCACTTCGTCCATGTGCGGGGCGACGGTTCCAGGCCGCCGATCCTGCTGCTCCATGGCTGGCCAGGTTCGTACCTGGAGTTCGAGGCGCTGCTGGAACCGTTGGCGGCTGACGGACACGATGTGATCGTGCCGTCGCTTCCGGGGTTTGCATTCTCCAGGCCGATCACCGGAGTGATTGGTCCACGTCGGGCGGCCGAACTCATGCATGGGCTGATGGCCCGGCTGTTCGGGCCAACCCGCTTCATCGTTCAGGGCGGTGACTGGGGTTCGGGCATCGCCGGGTGGATGGCCCATGATCGGCCCGAAGCGTTACTGGGGATTCACCTGAACATGGCCGACCTGCTGGCCCAGGGCACCGTTGCGACCACGCCGGAGGAGGAGGCTTTCGTCGCCCGGCGTGACGTGCTGATCGACTGGGAAACCGGCTACAACCACCAGCAGGAAACCCGCCCGCAGACCCTGGGTGTCGCGCTGGCCGACAGCCCGGTGGGGGCCGCGGGATGGATCCTCGAAAAAATCGGCACATGGGCCGATCTGCCCACTACCGCCGATGGCAGTCCGGATCTCTGGGGCACCTTTACCGAGGAGCAACTGCTGACCAACATCATGTTGTATCTCGCGCCATCTTCCATGGTCACCGCGACGTGGATGTATCACGGCAAGCGCCTTGAGGGATCGTCAAAATTCCCGGCCGGCACCCGCATCCAGGTGCCGACCGGATTTGCCGCCTTTCGTGACCCGGTGTTCGTGCCGCCGCCGCGCTCATTTGCCGAAAAGACCTTCAACATCGTGCACTGGAGCGAGATGCCCGCCGGCGGTCACTTCCCGGCCTGGGAGCAGCCGGCGTTGATGCTGGCGGACCTGCGCGCCTTTATCGCTACGGTCTCGGCTTGATCATCAAATCCAGGTTCTGCACGGCGGCACCTGCGGCGCCCTTGCCGAGGTTGTCGAATATCGCCGCCAGCAGGACCTGGCCCGTCTCGTGGTTTTCACACACGATCAGGCGCACATCGTCCGTGCCGTTCAGCGCTTGAGGGTCAAGGTAGGTCAGCTCCTTGGCGGCCTGCATCGACAGCACCTGGACGTGATTCGTATCGCGGTAGTGCTGAGTCAAACAGTCATGCAACCGCGAGCCATTCACACCCGGCGCCAATAACCGAAGTTGCAGGGGGATGGTCAATACGATCCCCTGGCGAAAAGCCCCGTAGGCCGGCACAAAGGTCGGCCTTTCCGTCAGCCCGCTTTGCTGCTGAATCTCCGGCACATGCTTGTGTGCCATTCCCAGCCCATACACCAGGAACGCGGGCGCCTGCGAGGCGTCGGTGCCCTCATGTTCCTGCACCCCGGCGCGGCCCTTGCCGGAATAGCCCGAGACCGCATGAATGGTCGTCGGGTAGTCCCCGGGCAGCAGCCCGGCCTCAAGCAACGGGCGCAACAGACCAATCGCGCCGGTGGGATAGCAACCGGGATTGCTCACCCGCTGCGCCGTGGCAATGCGTTGCGCCTGTTGCGGGTTCATCTCGGCGAAACCGTAGGTCCAGTCGGGATGAGTGCGGTGTGCCGAACTCGCGTCGATCACCCGCACGGCCGGATTGTGGATGCTGGCGACGGCGTCCCGTGCGGCGTCGTCGGGCAGGCAGAGAATCGCGATGTCGCAGGCGTTGATCATCTCGGCGCGCTGCTGCGGATCCTTGCGGTGTTCAGGGCTGAGGGTGATCAGTTGCAGATCGGTGCGGTCGCGCAGGCGTTGATGGATCTGCAGCCCGGTGGTGCCTTGGTCGCCGTCGATGAATACAAGAGGATTTGCCATGGGATGCACTCGGATAGGAAATCAGGTGTTCCAATCTTCGGCCAGCCGCTAGGATAGGAAAAGTTGAATTTCCAAACGATGAAGTTCAGTTTTTATGAACGAGGATTGACCGATGCGCGAAATCAGCCTGGACCGCCTGCGTACGTTGGTGGCGATTGCCGACCTCGGTTCGTTCGCCGAGGCCGCCCGCATGCTTAACCTGGCGCCACCCACCGTCAGCCTGCACATCGCCGACCTGGAGGCGCGAGTGGGCGGCAAGCTGCTATCGCGTACCCGTGGGCGGGTGCAGCCTTCAGCGATTGGCGAAACCCTGGTGGAGCGCGCGCGCCGCTTGTTGGCGGATGCCGAGCAGGCGCTTGAAGACGTGGAGCGACAGGTGCAGGGGCTGGCGGGGCGGGTGCGTCTGGGAGCCTCAACCGGAGCCATCGCACAGTTGCTGCCGCAAGCCCTGGAAACCTTGAGCCAACATCATCCCGCCATTGATGTGCAGGTGGCGGTGCTCACGTCGCAGGACACATTGAAGAAGCTGGCCGAGGGCGCCCTGGAGATTGGCCTGGTGGCGCTGCCCCAGGCACCGGTGAAGGGCTTGCGGATCGAGCCCTGGCGGCGCGACCCGGTCATGGCATTTTTGCCGGCGCGTCGGGAATGCCCGGAAGTGGTGACCCCCGCCTGGCTGGCCGCACAACCGTTGATACTGAATGACGGCACCACCCGGCTTTCGCGCCTGACCTCGGAGTGGTTTGCCAATGACGGCTACCAGCCGACGGCGCGTATTCAGCTGAATTACAACGACGCAATCAAAAGCCTGGTGGCCGCCGGTTACGGGGCCACGTTGTTGCCCCATGAAGCGTCCACACCCTTGCACGACACCCGGATTGCGATGCGGCCGTTGCAACCGTTGCTGTGGCGCCAATTGGGGATCGCCCATCGCGCCGGGGAGGTTGAGCGGCCTACGCAACATGTGTTGGACGTGTTGTGGGGATTGAGTGCGGGGTAGGGCGTTATGGAACGACTCATACGATCAGCCTATGAATACCTTCCCGAATCAGGAATTTACAGAAACCTGAATACGGTTGAAATTAACGGCTTTTGAGCCGCCAATCGGTTTTTCAGGGAGTCTTCACCATGCCATTCACCCACACACAACTCCCCATCGTCGTCGCCGATGTGCCGTTGAACATCGCCGCGATCCACCGCGCGGGTACCCTGGCGCCAATCGTGTTCCTGCATGGCTTTGGCTCGACCAAGGAAGATTACGCCGACATCGTCCAGCAACCTGCCTTCGACGGTCATCCATTTTTGGCTTATGACGCCCCGGGTTGCGGTGAGAGCCATTGCGATGACCTGTCGAAGATCTCCATCCCGTTCCTGCTGCAAACCGCCTTGCAGGTGCTGGAGCATTTCAACATCGAGCGCTTCCATCTGGTAGGCCACTCCATGGGCGGGCTTACCGCGCTGATGTTAGCGCACCGGTTGCCGGGCCGGGTGCTGAGCTTTGTCGATATCGAAGGCAATATCGCCCCGGAAGACTGCTTTCTCAGCCGGCAGATCGTCGACTACCCGGCGGACGATCCCGAGGCGTTTTTCAGCGCCTTTATCGAGCGCACCCGGCAGGCACCGGCCTACGCCAGCGCGCTGTATTCGGCGAGCCTGCGGCACAAGGTGCGTGCCGGGGCGGTGCGGGGGATCTTCCAGTCGATGGTCGAACTGTCGGATAACGCCGACTTGATGGGCAAGTTCCTCGGCCTGGAATGCCCGCGCATGTTCATGTACGGCGAGCAGAATGCCCATTTGTCGTACCTGGCGCATATCCAGGCGCAAGGCGTGCGGTTGGCGCCGATTGCCCGGTGCGGGCACTTCCCGATGTACTCCAACCCGATCGCGATGTGGCAGCAGATTGCGGACTTTCAACACGGCTGATACCCATCGCCAACGATCGGCCAGGCCCGAAAGCACAAGACTTACGCTTCGAAACCCGGATAATGGCGGCCATATTTTGCTCGCTATTCTGGTAATCCCGCATGGAAATCAAAGTCAATTTTCTCGACAACCTTCGACTTGAAGCCAAGTTCGACGACTTCACCGTGGTGGCCGACCAGCCTATTCGCTACAAGGGCGATGGCTCGGCCCCCGGTCCGTTCGATTACTTCCTGGCGTCGTCGGCGTTGTGTGCGGCTTACTTTGTGAAGTTGTACTGCGAAACCCGCAACATCCCTACCGACAATATTCGCCTGTCCCAGAACAACATTGTCGACCCGGAAAACCGCTACAACCAGATCTTCAAGATCCAGGTCGAATTGCCGGCGGACATCTCCGATAAAGACCGCCAGGGCATCCTGCGTTCCATCGACCGCTGCACCGTGAAAAAAGTCGTGCAGGCCGGGCCGGAGTTTGTCATCGAGGAAGTGGAAAACCTGGATGCCGATGCCCAGGCATTGCTGATGCCGAGCGCGGCGTCCGACGCGGGCACCTACATCGCGGGCAAGGACCTGCCGCTGGAAACAACCATCGCCAACATGTCGGCCATTCTCGCGGGCCTGGGCATGAAGATCGAGATCGCTTCGTGGCGCAATATCGTGCCCAACGTATGGTCGCTGCATATCCGCGACGCGCACTCGCCGATGTGCTTTACCAACGGCAAGGGCGCGACCAAGGAAGGCGCATTGGCGTCGGCATTGGGCGAGTTTATCGAGCGGCTGAACTGCAACTTCTTCTACAACGACCAGTTCTGGGGCGAAGACATCGCCAATGCGGCGTTTGTGCATTACCCGGACGAGCGCTGGTTCAAGCCTGGCCGCAAGGACGAACTGCCACCGGAGATACTCGACGCGCATTGCCTGCACATCTACAACCGTGACGGCGAGCTGCGCGGCTCACACCTCTACGACACCAACTCCGGCAACGAAGAGCGCGGCATTGTTTCGCTGCCGTTCGTGCGCCAGTCCGATGGCGAGGTGGTGTATTTCCCGTCCAACCTGATCGAGAACCTGTACCTCAGCAACGGCATGAGTGCCGGTAACACCCTGGCTGAAGCGCAAGTGCAGTGCCTGTCGGAAATCTTCGAACGCGCGGTAAAACGCGAAATCATCGAAGGTGAATTCGCGCTGCCGGATGTACCTCAGGAAGTGCTGGCGAAATTCCCCGGTATCCTGGCCGGTATCCAGGGCCTGGAAGCCCAGGGCTTTCCGGTACTGGTGAAGGATGCGTCCCTGGGCGGTGAATTCCCGGTGATGTGCGTGACGTTGATGAACCCACGCACCGGCGGCGTATTCGCCTCGTTCGGCGCGCACCCCAGCCTGGAAGTGGCGTTGGAACGCAGCCTCACCGAACTGCTGCAAGGCCGCAGCTTTGAAGGCCTGAACGATCTGCCGCAGCCGACGTTTGAAGGCCATGCGGTGACCGAACCGAACAACTTTGTCGAGCACTTCATCGACTCCAGCGGCGTGGTGTCGTGGCGCTTCTTCAGCTCGAAGTCGGATTACGAGTTCGTCGAATGGGACTTCTCCGGCCAGGGTGAAAACTCCAATGCCGAGGAAGCCGCCACCTTGTTCGGCATCCTCGAAGGCATGGGCAAGGAAGTCTACATGGCGGTGTACGAGCACATCGGCGCGACCGCCTGCCGCATCCTGGTGCCCGACTATTCGGAGATCTACCCGATCGACGACCTGATCTGGGACAACACCAACAAGGCGCTGTTTTTCCGCGAAGACATCCTGAACCTGCATCGCCTCGACGAAGCGGAATTGAAGGGGTTGGTTGAGCGTCTGGTGGAAAGCGAGCTGGACGACTACACCGACATCACCACCTTGATCGGCATCGAGTTCGATGACAATACGGCGTGGGGTCAGCTGACCATCCTGGAATTGAAGCTGCTGATTTATCTGGCCCTGCAGCAGTTCGAAGAAGCCAAGGAACTGGTGGAGATGTTCCAGCAGTACAACGACAACACCGTCGAGCGCGGCTTGTTCTATCAGGCCGTGAATGCGGTGCTGGAGATGGAGCTGGACGAAGACCTGGAACTGGCGGACTACGAAGTGAATTTCCGCCGGATGTTTGGCAACGAGCGGATGGACGCGGCGATTGGGTCGGTGAATGGCAGTGTGCGGTTCTATGGTTTGACGCCGACGAGCATGAAGCTGGAAGGGCTGGACCGGCACCTGCGGTTGATCGACAGCTACAAGAAGCTGCACGCGGCGCGGGCCAATACGGCCAATTAAAAGCTGACACCGTACCTGTGGTGAGAGGGCTTGTTGTGGCGAGGGGGCTTGTCCCCCGTTGGACTGCGTAGCAGTCCCTCTTTTTTGGGGCCGCTGCGCAGCCCAACGGGGGACAAGCCCCCTCGCCACAGGTCAGTGGTCACTCGGGTTATTTGTCACAACGTCCATCCCAACCCCAGCGCCTTGTGCAATGACGCAAAGTCCTTGAGCAACAGCGCATCCCCGGAAATCCGGCTTTCCTGCGCCTGGTACCGCGTACGTTCCGCGTCCAGCCAATCCAGCGTGCTCGCCGTACCTGCCTTATAACGCTGGCGCGTCAGGTCCGCAGCCCGTACCGCCGAAGATTCCACGTTACGCAGCAGCACCACGTTCTGCCGCTGGTTGCCATACCGCGCCAGGGCCACATCCGCATCACGCAACGCACTCAACACCACGCTTTTGTAATGGGCCAGGGCCTCGTCGCGCCCGGCTTGCGCACCTTTGACACTGGCCGCCACCCGGCCGAAATCCAATGCGTTCCAGGTCAGCCGCGGCAACAGCAGCCAGGTGCCGCTGTCCTTGCGCGCCAGGTGCCCGGGATCGGCCGCCGAGAACGACAAGTCGCCCATCAGGCTGAGCTTGGGAAACCAGTCGGCGGTTTTCTCGCCGATCTGCGCGTTGCTGGAAGCCAGTTGGCGCTCGGCCACCCGGATATCCGGGCGTGCTTTCAGGATCGCCGCCGGGTCGGCAAAGGGTACCTGGCTAGGGATAGCGGGCAGGGCGCGGGGAGTGTTGAGGCTCGCGTCCAACTCGCCCGGTTCCAGGCCGCAGAGCAGGTTCAACTGGTCAATCGCCTCGACGATTGACGCTTGCAGCGGCAGGCGTTGGGCCCGGGTGTTTTCGGCCTGTGTCAGGACCTGCTCCAGTTGCAACTGCGAGGCCACGCCACGGCTGCGTCGCTGCTGGGTCAGGTCCAGCGCCTGTTCCTCAATCTCGACACTGGCGTCCACCAGTGCCAGTCGCGCCTGCTGGTCACGCACGTCGGCATAGGTCTGCACCACCTCGGCTGCCAGTTGCACCTGGGCATCGGCCAGTTGCGCCTGCGAGGCGTCGTTCTCCGCCTGGGCCGCCTCGATTGCACGCCGGGTGCCGCCGAACAGGTCGGCCTCCCAGCTGGCATCAAAGCCGGCGAGGTAAAGGCTCAATGGCCCGCGCCCACCGCCACTGCTGCCACCCAGCGCCGAGGTGTCGGGGGAGCGCAGCTTCAGCATCGCTGCATCGCCGGTGATCTTGGGCAGGGCGTTGGCGTTGGCGCCACTCAGGCTGGCTCGCGATTGCTTGAGGCGCGCCTGGGCGGTCGCCATGTCCGGACTGTTTTGCAGGGCTTGGGCCACCAATTGGTTGAGCTGCGGATCGCCCAGGGCTTGCCACCACTGGGCGACCGCAGGTGTGCGCGGCAAGCCTATGTCGGCGTGGGGCAAGCGCCCGGCCGCGAGGGTCTTTGGCGCGGCATCCGGCGCGCCCTGGTAGTCCGGCCCCACGGTACACGCCGTCAGCAGGCCGACGGTGAAGAGCAAGGGAAGTGAGCGATAAATCATGTTCGTTGGCCTGCCTGCGCCGCGCGCTTTTTCAGGATGAAGATCAGGGGAAGGCACGCCAGCATGGCGAGTCCCAACACGTAGAACGCGTCGTTGTAGGCCATCACCGCCGCTTGTTGGGCGATGTCGTTGGCCAGATGACTGAGGGCCTGCAGCGAGGCGGTGGACGGGTCGCCGGTTTGCGCCAGGTAGCTGGCGGTATCGCTCGCCATTTGATCCTGGGTCAACTGGGTGTTGGCCTGGATGCCTTCGCGCAACATATCGTCGTGGAAGTGGCTGCGCCGGTCCATCAGTACGCCGAGCAGCGCAAGCCCCAAGGTACCGCCGAGGTTGCGTGACATGTTGTAGAGCCCGGCCGCGTCACCCGCATCGCGGGTTTCCACCGAGCGCATCGACAGTTGGCTGAGGGGCATCATCACCAGGATCTGCCCGAAGCCCCGCAGGATCTGCGACCAGTAGAAATCATGGCCGACACTCTGGGCGGTGAGCTGGGTGTCGAGAAAGCAGCTGGCCCAGTACATCAACAAACCCACGCCGACCATCATCCGCAGGTCCAGGCGGCCAAGCATTCGCGGCAGGATCGGCATCAGCAGGAACGCCGGGATCCCCGACAGCAACATGATCGAACCCGACTGTTGCGCGTTATAGCCCGACAGGATGCCGAGGAACTGCGGCACCAGGTACGCCGTGCCATAGAGCCCGGCGCCGACCGCCGTGGCGATCAGCAGCACGCTGCCAAAGCTGCGGTTGAGCACCAGTTGCAGGCGCAGGATCGGCGTACTCGAGCGGACTTGCCCGACGGCAATCAGGAAAAAGCCGATCACCATCGTGATACTCAACCAGATGATCAACTGCGAGTCGAACCAGTGTTCGCGCTGGCCTTCTTCCAGCACCACGGTGAGCGAACTCAGGCCCATGGCCAGGCCAATGATGCCCAGCCAGTCGGCCTTGATGAATTGCTGGAGGTTCATGCGGTCGCTGGGCAGGCCGGTGATCAGCAAGGTGATCAAGGTGATGCTGACGGGCAAGTTGATGAAGAAGCACCAGCGCCAGTTGATATTTTCCGTGAGCCAGCCGCCAATCACCGGGCCCAGCAGCGGGCCGAGGATCACCGTCATGCCGAACATCGTGGTGCCGATTGCCAACTGTTGGGCAGGCAGGCGGGTGCGTACGATGGTCTGTGCGGTCGGGATCATCGCGCCGCCGGCAAAACCCTGGCCGATGCGCCCGGCGATCATCGCGCCGAGGCTGGAAGACAACCCGCAGAACATCGAGAAAAACGTGAACATCAACGCGGTGCCGATCAGGAACCGGCGCAGGCCGAATACCCGGGTCAGCCAGGCGGCGAGGGGAATCATGACGATTTCCGACATCAGGTAACCGGTGGCGATCCACGTGCCCTCGGTACCGGTCGCGCCGATCTGGCCCTGGATCTGCGGCAGCGCCGAGTTGGTGATCGAGATGTCCAGAGTCGCCAGCAAGGCGCCCAGCGAGCCGGCGGCGACTGCGATCCAGTCGGTCAGCGAAGCGTTGCGCGGTTTGTCCGCGGGCACTTCGGTCAAGATGGCTTCAGCCATGGTTGGCGTCTGCCTTGTGGGTGCGGGTGTCGACTTCCACGGTGGCGGACAAGCCGGGCACCAGTGCCTGGCGCACGTCGTCATCCGGTACATCCAGGGAAATCCGCACCGGCACGCGCTGCACGATCTTGGTGAAGTTGCCGGTGGCGTTGGACGGCGGCAGCAACGCGAACTGTGCGCCGGTGCCGGGGGACAGGCTGTCGATATGGCCCTGAATATCATGGCCTGGCAGTGCGTCCACATGCACGGTGACGGTCTGCCCGGCGCGCATCTCGCCGATCTGGGTTTCCTTGTAGTTGGCGGTCAGGTAGATCGCGCTCACCGGCACCACGGTCAACAAGCGTGTGCCTGGCTGCACGTATTGGCCGACGCGTACACCGCGATCAGCGACGCGGCCATCGAGCGGGCTGCGAATCACCGCGTCGTCCACATCCAGCTGGCTCTGGGCTTCGCTGGCCTTGGCCACGCCGAGTTGCGCCTGGGCTTGCTTGAGTTGGGCTTCGAGGGTGCCGTAGCGGGTCTGGCTGGAGCGCAACGCGGCCTGCTTGGCGGCCACGGTGCTGCGGGCCTGGGCGAGTTGGTTGTTGAGCTGCGCCAGGCGTTCTTCCGGCTCGGCCCCGGAACGCGCCAGCGGCGCATAACGTGCGACTTCGGTTTGCGCGTGCTGGGCGTCGGCCTGGGCGCCTTGCAGTTGGGCCCGTGCTTCGGCGATGGTCGAGTCCTGTTGTACCAGGTCGGCCTGGGCCTTGGCAAAGTCAGCCTCGCGGGCCGCAATCGTCGCCGAGGCTTCGTCACTGACTGCCTGGTATTTGCGCGCATCCAGGCGCACCAGCACGTCGCCACGCTTCACGTTCTGGTTGTCGGCCACCAGCACCTCGGCGACGTAGCCGTTGATTTTCGGCGCCACGCTGATGCTGTCGGCTTGCAGATAGGCGTCGTCGGTGGTCTCGATAAAGCGCCCGGTGAGCCACCACCAGGCGCCCCACGCCAGCCCGGCCAACAGCGCCACGCCGGCGAGTGACAGTAGAATCCGTCGGGCTTTGCCACGTTGGCCGTTGACGGTGGTTTCAGGAATGACCTGAGGAGAGGGAGGTGCAGCGGACATCAAGTCACTCCAGTTTTATATCAGTTGGAATAAATTCGTTTTTTCGCGAATTTTTGTCAACTGGTATATTTTGGTTACGTTAAAAAAATGGAGTGGCACATGGCACGACACAAACCGGCCGCCGAAGGGGGTTATCAGCGGGGTGAAGAAACCCGCGCACGCATTATCGAGGCGGCTGTCGAGGTATTTGGCGAGCGTGGCTACGACGGCGCGTCCACGCGAGACATCGCGAATGCTGCCGGCGTCAATGCGCCCGCGATCCAGTACTACTTCGATGGCAAGGAAGGCGTGTACCTGGAATGCGTCGAGCACTTGATCGCGCTGTTGTGGCAGAAGATGGCGCCCACCGTTGAAGCTGCGGAAGGTGCACTGGCCGATCCCGGGGTCGACGATCAGAGGTTGATCGACGCCTCACTGGGCATTCTCGGCGCGGTGGTTTCAACGATCCAGGACAGTCCCCAGACAACCGCGTGGCGGGCGTTTCTTGATCGCCATCAGGCCGGGCTCTGCCCTGAAAGCGCGACCATGGCGTTCGAGGAACGCTTCAAGGCGCGCATCGCCAACGTGATCCGCCTGCTGATCGCGCGCGTTGCCGGCCTTGCCGTTGACGACGAGCGCACGGTGATCCACTCGATGGCGCTGTTCACCCAGGGCCTGGCGTTTCGGGTGCAGAAACCCAAGCTGCTCTCCGCCTTGAACTGGACCGAAGTGAGCCAGAAGGAAATGGAACTGGTGCGGGATGTGGTGCTGATGCAGGCGCGGTTTACCCTGGAAGGCCTGGTACGGCATCGGGACCGGCGCTGACTTCAGCGCTTGCTGAAGGCCAGCCGGGCCGCGAACAGCACGAATATCATGCCGGTGGTGCGGTCCATCCACTTGATCACCTTTTCACGCCGCAGCACACCGGCCAATGGCTGCGTGGCACCGATCAGTATCAGTGACCAGGCCAGGCTGATCACCACGTGGATGCTCACCAGCCCGAACGTCCACGCCACCAGCGGATGCCCCTGGGGAATGAACTGCGGCAGGAAAGACACGTAGAAAATCCCGATCTTGGGGTTGAGCACGTTGCCCATCATGCCTTTCAGGAACCAGTTGGCACCGGGTTTTCCATCGGCCTCGACGGACGCCAGCGAACTGCGCGGACGCACCAGCATGTTCAAGCCCAGCCACGCCAGGTAAGCCGCGCCGCAGTACTTCAAGACGTTGAAGGCCACCTCGGACACGGCAATCAACGCGCCCAGCCCAAAGGCCACCGCTGCACCCCACAGCAGGCAGCCGGCATTGATACCCAGGGTGGCGCGCAACGCTTGTTGCTTGCCCTCCACCGTTGCAGTGCGCAATACCAGGGCCGTGTCCAGTCCGGGCGTCAACGTGAGCAACGTGGCGGCGAAGGTGAAGGCGAGCAGGTTGTCGGTGATGGGCATGGGCAGGCGACGCCGAAACAGGAAAGGGCCTTAGCATAAGCCTGCCAGGCTTTAAGGTGGTGTACAACTTTACAGGGCGGACCGACTAATACTTCGCACACTTCAACGGTAACGGCTTGCCAACGCTGGGGTACCACACATCGCGGGTGCTACGGCGATCTGCGTAGAGCACGAATGCGGTCAGGTACTTCGTGATGGTCTCTTCAAAGATTGTCTTGTAGTGGACTTTAATGACTATCGGGACTCTTACTATGTGTGAGTAGGTGCCTGCATCAGGGCTGTTCGGTGTGGAAGGCTTGTCCGGCGCTTCTTGTGCAACCAAGCTTCCATCAAAAGGGCAGAAGTGCTCGATATCGACGCTGGAGTGGACTTTTGCAACAAGTTGCTCTAGCGAGACAAAAGGAAAGTCCATGCTTGAATGCCTTGGGATTGTCCATTTTCGAGTCCCCAGCTGGGCGGCCACTTTGCTTTGGCTCAATTTGAACGGCTTGAGCGCTGAGTAAGTACCGGCGGAGGATGGATCCATCAAATCAACTGTCACGTCACGAGCGGGGATTTCAGATATGTTTTTTAGCGCGAGCGAAAGATAAGATCTGCCGTTATCCTCAAACATATTCAGAAAGTGGACCTTTTCTGCTTCGACAAGCGTGGGGTGAGTTGCGATCAGGTACACGTCCTGCGGAGAGTTTTTGTTGAAGTAACAGCTGATGTTTACGGTGCCTCCCTGTTGGATGTTTTCGATATTCGAACTGCAGTCTCTATGGGTGGTCTGGTCAGCATAGGCGTTAGAGAAAATGCCCAGAACCAATACTCCGGCATACCGCCTGGTTTTATTTCGCATTTATATTTACTACGCCTCCGGATACGTTTTGAATATTATGACTGCCGTTTCCGTGGGTGGTTTGGTTATTGCTCGTAGTGGGCGGCTGTTTGGCGCGTGTGCGCGACTGATTAGTATCGTTTAATAATGAGTGGAACACGTCGAGCCGGCACGAGTTGGACTCTTTGATTGCATCAAGGACTTGGTCTTTTAAAACGCCTTGATGCTGTTGTGTGTCGTAGTCAGCCTTGAGGTTCAGCCCGAGGTCAGCCAGTGCGCGTGATAGTTTTGACAGCTGCGCATTAACTCCGCCTGCCACCTTCAACTCGCTGCTTTCGCCTTTGTCCGAAAAGCTAGCGCAAATCGTGGCGGCTGTGTCGGTTATTAACTTGATCTTTTTATCGTTCAGGTCAGATGTACTTGTTTCGCCCCCCAGGCAGGTGGTAACAACAGCAATACATGTCAATCCGATCAAACCAGTTGTTTTTTTCATAGAGCATAAGCGTCCCGATACGTGTCTGTAGTAGGTCGGCCAGGTCGCTTGAAACTTTAAGCCGTCAACGAGATGATTCAACAAGTCGCCACGGAAGCAGTGGCGTGCCATCGACGCTCGATTCCTGTGAGGCGCCCTCAGCGTTATGCAGCCAGCAGATACAACTCGTGTTTCGCCTGCTGGATCAAGCCATGATGATGATGGTTCATGTCTTCGATACTCTCCTCAAACGCCAGGGTGTTGTACAAGAACGTGACCCTGGAGTCTTCCACGCCGGAGTATTTGGCGATGCCATCGTTGAGCAGGTCTTGCATGTAGGCATCTTTTTTATGCGACTCGAACTTGCCCTGCGCGCCGCCCACAAGGGCAATCCAGCGGATGGAAGAGTAGGGCAGTTGCTTGCCGTTGCCGTAGGTCAAACCGTAGTTCCAGACCCGGTCAACGTAGCCTTTCAAAATCGCTGGCATGGAATACCACCAGACCGGAAACACGACAAAGGCCATGTCTGATCCGGCCATCTGGTCAAACAACTGATAAACCTGCTCGCTGTATGGCTTATCCGAGTTGCTGAAGTCGGGTTCGTCTTCCTCGCGCAGTACCGGGTCGAAACCGGCGCGGTACAGGTCCAGTTCGCGCACGTTGATTTCCTTTTCGGCAGCGGCGGCTTTAAGTGCGGTCACGACTTGCGAGGTGAGTGAATTTTCCCGTGGGTGAGCCCAGATAATGTGTGCTGTTTTCATGATGTCGCCTCTGTTCAAGTTGCTGAAGTGCAGAGACTAATGCAAGATTATTGTTCTGATAATGGCTGTAAAAATAACTCAGTATTGAAGAGTATTCATCAATGAAACCAAGGCTTGCCGACCTCATTACGTTCTCTGCCGTGGCCAGGCACCAGAGTTTCAAGAAGGCCAGCGTCGAACTGGGCGTCTCGCCATCGGCCATCAGTCATTCGATTCGTCAGTTGGAGGAGCAACTGCAATTACGTCTGGTCAACCGCACTACCCGCAGCGTTTCATTGACGCAAGTGGGGCTTAAGCTGTTTGAAAATCTTGCACCGGCCATCAAGGGCATCGATGAAGCGGTTGAGGGAATTATGCCCTTTCGGGAGTCCCCGACCGGGTCGTTGAAAATAACCGCAGCACGCCAGGCCGCCAGGCTGTTTTTATCGAAGCTATGTACTGACTTCGTGCGCGAGTATCCGAATATCAGTGTCGAACTGTTTGCTGAAGACCGTCTGCTGAACATCACCCAGGATGGGATGGACGCTGGGGTGAGACTCGGTCATGTTGTCTCGGAAAATATGATCGCGGTGCCGGTCAGCCCGAGCCTCAGGTTTGCCGTCGTTGCCAGCCCTGACTACTTGCAACGATCCGGGCACTCCGCGCCGCGTAAGCCCCAGGACTTACTGAAGCATGACTGCGTTGCCTTTCGTTTTCCGACATCCGAGCGCGCCTACTCGTGGGAGTTCGAGAAGAACGCCGATGTGATACGGATCGACGTCAACAGCAATATGGCCGTCGATGACATGGACGTGGCGCTGGACGCCGTGTTGAACAGCGCCGGTATTGGCTACTTCCATGAGGAGCAGATCCAAGCGCTCGTTCAAGCCGGCAAGCTGGTGCGGTTGTTGGAGGACTGGCTCCCGGAGCGGCCCGGTTTTTTCCTGTATTACCCCAGCACCAAAAATCGCTCGTTCGCCTTCAAGACCTTTCTCGCGTTCTTGAAGGCAAACGTTCAGTCAAAGTGACTCACGCCACCTGGTTACGCCCCGACGACTTGGCCCGATACAACTGCTGATCCGCACGCTTGATCAGCACTGTGGTGTCGCTGTCCGACGCTTCAACGAGCCCGACGCCAATACTCACCGTGACCTGCCCAGCGGTCTCGAAATACGCTCCGGAAATTGCCGCGCGAATCTTCTCGGCCACCACATCCGGGCTGTCCGGCGCTTCGATTTCCGGCAACAGCACCGCAAACTCTTCACCGCCGTAACGGGCGACGAAGTCAGTGGCGCGGGTGGCGTCCTGAATCAACTGCGCGAGCTGGCGCAGTACATCGTCCCCGACGGCATGCCCATGGGTATCGTTGATCCGCTTGAAATGATCAACGTCGATCAGCAGCAAGGCAAATGCGCGCCCGCTGCGCTGGAACAGCAGGCTGTACTCCGCCAGTTTTTCATCGAAGCGCCGACGGTTGTAGACGCCGGTCAGGGCGTCATGGCTGGCCAGGTTCAACAGCTCGGCATTGGCCTGGGTGAGGGCGGCAGTACGCTGGGCGACGGTGGCTTCCAGGGACGCATTGGTGTCCTGCAGTTCGCGCTCTTTGCCAAGCAGCGATTGGGTCATGCCCTTGATGGAGCGCCCGAGCTGGGCGATTTCCAGTACGAAATGGTCTTGAGGGAAATACGCGCCAGGCTGTTGGTTTTGGACCTGCTTGGCTGAACGCGCGAGTTCTTCGATGGGCCGGCTGAGGTACGACGCCAGGTAATACGCCACGAAGCCGAAAATCACCGCGGCAATGACGCCCAACAGCAGCAGTTTGTAGAGCAATACGCGGGCAGGGTGCAGGGCGATTTCCAGCGGCTGGCGCATCACGATGTACCAGGTCAGGCTGGAATTCGACGGGCTGGGCACCGCCACGGCGCTGGTCACGTAGCCGTTGTCGACCGACCAGCCGGTGTCATTGGCCAGGCGGTCCTGGGGCAGTTGCTGGCCGGCCAGTTGTTCCGGGTAGAGCACCTTGCCGTCGTTGTCGATGATCAGCGCCTCGATGTCCGGCGTATTGCCTTTGGCCGCTTCGACAATTTGTGTCACCCACGTCCAGTGGGCGTGAGCCCCCAGTACGCCGATCACCTGGCCCCCGGCATTGCGAATCGGTGCGGCAAAGTCGATGAAGCGCCAGGGCTCACCGTTGGAGCCCGGCAGCAGCTTGGCAAGCAATACCGCCTCGTGGGGATCGCCGGTGTAGTTGCCCTGCAAACCGGCCTGGAACCAGGGCCGTGCCGTTACGGATTGGTTGACCAGCAGCCCATTCACCGCCTGGCGCACACGCCCGTCTGTGTCGGCGACGCCCATCCACGCGTACTCGGCGCGGGACTGGGTGCGTTGTTCCATGGAGGTCAGTATGTCCGGATCGTCCAGGTTGCCCCGTCTGAACAGCGGTGCGCGGCTGAGCAGCGACACTTCGAGCTGGCGTTCACGCAGCTGCACCGCCAGTAGCGCGGCGGTGGAGCGGGCAGTGCTCAACAAGGCATTGCCACTGGCCAGTTTCAGTTGCTCGGTAGCGATGTGCCCAACGTAGAACCCTACGCTCACCAGGGTGAGCAGCGACAAACCGGCAAACCAGAGGGTCAGGTGACTACGCAGGCTGGCTTTGATCATTGGGGGCTATCTGAAAGGAGTGTGACTACATGGTAGACGTACCATTCGGATAGTTGCCATAGCCTGATGATTTATACGCGCATTGATTTCCCACCTGCTTTCCCATGACGGCCATGCCAGAATATGGCGCTTAGCCACTTAGGGAACTCAAGGATGAAAACGCTGTGTGCTGCTCTGTTGTTGATGGTTGTCACCGGGCTGGCTCAGGCCAGTGAGATGAGGACCGGGTTCCAGGAAATAGTGATTCCCGACGCGGAGCACGGCAGGCCGTTGCAGGTGGCGGTGTGGTACCCGACCCATGCTTCCGGCACACCAGAACTGATTGCTGACAATCCGGTGTTTGTCGGCGCGCCGGCCTTGAAGGACGCCGCACCGGCCGCCGGCGAGCATCCGTTGGTGGTGATCTCCCACGGCATCTTCGGCAACTGGATCAACCAGTCCTGGCTCGCCAGTGCGTTGGCCGGGCAGGGTTATATCGTCGCCTCGCCCAACCACCCCGGCACCACCAGCAAGGACCGCACACAGCCGGCCGCTTCCGAGCTGTGGAAACGGCCCCTGGATATCCATCGGGTGATTGATGCCGTGATTGCCCAGCCCAAGCGTTTTGGCGCGGTGGCCGACCACAGGATCGCGGTAGTGGGGCACTCACTCGGCGGCTGGACCGCGATGGAAGTTGGCGGCGCACGCTTCGACCCGCAGCGCTTCACCGAGGATTGCAAAGTGCATCCCGAGATTGCCCCTTGCAAAGCGTACGACCTGATCGAGGTGGGTCGCACGGAGCAGGCCAAACAGCGCCTGGCCGAGGACTTGAGCGACAAGCGCGTGGCGGCCATCGTTTCGCTGGACCTGGGCTTCGCCCGCGGCTTCAGCGATGCCAGCCTCGCGGCGCTGAACCGCCCCACGCTGGTGATTGCGGCGGGCACGCCGTCGCCGGAATTGCCCGCCGCACTCGAGTCGGCCGACTTGGCCAAGCGCCTGCCGCAGAAGACTTCACGCTACGTGGAAATCAGCGACGCCACGCACTTCAGCTTCCTGCCTATCTGCAAGCCGGGCGCGGTGGAGCGGATTGAACAGAGCGACCCCGGCGAAGGCTTCATTTGCCTGGATGCCAAGGGTGCTCGTCCCAAGCCGCAGATCCAGCAGCAGGTACTCAGCCTGATCAGCGAGTTCCTGCAGCAGTCCCTGCACTAGCCGTCAGATGTCTTCGGACAACACACAGCCTGTGGCGAGGGAGCTTGCTCCCGCTGGGGGTGCGAAGCGCCTCCAACGACAGGACCGCTACGCAGTCCAACGGGAGCAAGCTCCCTCGCCACAATGGTATTTGCATTGGATCACTTCCCCACCCGCCCCGGAATCGCCACCCGACTTGTCGCCTTCACCTCCCGCAACGCCAGGCTCGACTGAATCGACGCAATCCCCAACTGCCGCCGCAACACGCTCTCCACAAAATCGCTGTAGGCGTCCAGATCCTCCGCCAGCACCTGCAGCAGATAATCCGCATCCCCGGTGATCTTGTGGCAGGACTGCACCTGCGGCAGCTCCTTGATCACGGCCTCAAAGTCCTCTGGCGTATGGTCGGAATGCACGGCAAACCGCACATGCACAAACGCCATGATCTCCAGGCCCAGCATCTTGCGATCGAGGTTGGCCTGGTAGTCCTTGATCACGCCTTCTTCCTCCAGCCGCTTGCGCCGTCGCCAGCATGGAGTGAGGCTCAATGACAGCCGCTCGCTGAGTTCGGCGTTGGAAATACTCGCGTCTTCCTGCAGCAAGGCGAGGATGGCGAGATCGGTGTCGTCAAGTGCGACCTGTCTGGTTTTATTTTTCTTCATGGCGGCTCT
The DNA here is from genome assembly GCF_013385345.1 of Pseudomonas sp. I8001. NCBI lineage: Bacteria > Pseudomonadati > Pseudomonadota > Gammaproteobacteria > Pseudomonadales > Pseudomonadaceae > Pseudomonas > Pseudomonas sp. I8001. The sequence continues at coordinate 135,554 of NZ_JACAQC010000059.1, read as the reverse complement.
TTGGGGTAAAAAATCCCGATTACGCTAGCATCGGCGCACGTAAAAGCAAAGAAAGCCCACCGCAGCCAGAACAAAATAATCACCTGTCTTTCACGGGTGGATGTCTTTCATGTTGACTGTTTTCAGCGACTCTCATCGTTTGCACCATGGCACCGAACTCAAGGATGGCGTGCTCAAGCCGTCCTTCGAACAACCCAGCCGCGCCGACACGGTGCGTGATCGGGTCAAGCACGTTGGGCTGGGCGATATCATCGTGCCGCGCACGTTCGACCGGGCCTGTTACGTCAATGCCCACAGCGAACGCTACGTGTCCTTCCTGGAAACTGCCTGGGCCGAATGGACGGCGATTGGCCGTGCCCATGACGCCTTGCCGCTGGTGTGGCCGGTGCGGGACCTGGCCAATGAGCAGGTGCCGGAATTCATCGACGGCAAGCTCGGGTTTTTCGCGATGGATGCCGGTTCACCGATCACCAGCACCACCTGGGAAGCGGTGAAGACCAGCGCCGATATCGCACTCACCGGCCTGGCATTGATTGATGAAGGCCACAACAGCGCCTTCGCCCTGTGCCGGCCACCGGGCCACCATGCGGCGCGGGAATACATGGGCGGTTATTGCTACCTGAATAACGCAGCCATTGCCGCGCAACAGGCGATCACCCAAGGCGCCAAACGGGTCGCGGTGCTGGACGTGGATTTCCACCACGGCAACGGCACGCAGAACATCTTCTACAACCGCAGCGACGTGATGTTCGTCTCGCTGCATGGCGATCCGTCCGTGTCGTATCCCTACTATTCGGGCTTCAGTGCCGAGCGCGGTGCCGGGGCGGGCGAGGGGTTCAACCTGAATTACCCGCTGGCGAAAAACACCGGTTGGGCCACCTACAAAGAAGCGTTGCTCGACGCCTGCAATCAACTCAGAAAGTTCTCGCCGCAAGTGCTGGTGATTTCCCTCGGCGTCGACACCTTCAAGGACGACCCCATCAGCCATTTCCTGCTGGAAAGCCGCGACTTCCTCGGCATCGGCGAGATCATCGCCAGCGTCGGCGTGCCGACGCTGTTTGTGATGGAAGGCGGCTACATGGTCGATGAAATCGGCATCAACGCGGTCAACGTGCTGCACGGTTTCGAGAACAAACACGCCTGATCCCGATGCCATTCCAACAATAAACAACGCCTGACTTTTTTCTGCCAAAACTCAAAAACATAACAAGAGGTTTTGTGATGAAAACAACCGTGCCCGGGCTGATTGAAAAGCCCGCTTTGCAACGCACCCTCAACAACCGCCATATCCAACTGATGGCCATGGGCGGTGCGATCGGCACCGGCCTGTTCATGGGCTCGGGCAAGATCATCGCGCTGTCCGGCACCTCGATCATCCTGATCTACATGATCATCGGGCTGTTTGTGTATTTCGTGATGCGCGCCATGGGTGAGCTGCTGCTGTCCAACCTGAACTTCAAGAGCTTCGCCGACTTTGCCGGTGCCTACCTGGGGCCGCGTGCGGCGTTTTTTCTTGGCTGGTCGTACTGGCTGAGCTGGAGCGTGGCGGTGGTGGGGGATGCGGTGGTGGTCGGGGGCTTTTTCCAGTACTGGTTCCCGCACGTGCCGGCCTGGATACCGGCGATTGCAATGCTGCTGACCCTGTTTGCCTTGAATGTGCTGACGGTGCGGCTGTTCGGCGAGGTGGAGTTCTGGTTTGCGATCATCAAGATCATCGCCGTGGTGACCCTGATCAGTGTGAGCGTGGTGTTGATTGCCAGCTCGTTTGTGTCGCCCACCGGCGTCACGGCTTCCCTGAATCATTTGCTGGATAAACAGGCGGCGTTTCCCAATGGCGTGTTCGGCTTCTTTGCCGGGTTCCAGATGGCGATCTTCTCGTTTGCCGGTACCGAGTTGATCGGCACGGCGGCGGCCGAAACCCGTTCGCCGGAGAAGACACTGCCCAAGGCAATCAACTCGATTCCGCTGCGGATCATCCTGTTCTACGTGCTGGCCTTGGCCTGCATCATTGCGGTGACATCCTGGGAGCAGGTGTCGCCCAGCAAGAGCCCCTTTGTCGAGCTGTTCCTGGTGGCCGGCTTTCCCGCCGCCGCCGGGATTGTGAATTTCGTGGTACTGACCTCAGCGGCTTCTTCGGCCAACAGCGGGGTGTTTTCGGCGAGTCGCATGTTGTTCGGCCTGGCGGACCTGGGAGACGCACCCGGGATATTCCGACGACTGTCGAAAAACAGCGTGCCGTTTATCAGCCTGGCGTTTACCACCTTCCTGATGCTGCTGGGCTTGTTGCTGCTGTTTATAGTCCCGGAAGTGATGACGGCCTTTACCATCGTCTCCACCGTTTCGGCGATCCTGGTGATCTTTACCTGGTCGACCATCCTGGCGTCCTACATCGCCTATCGGAAAAAGTGCCCGGAGCTACATGAAAAATCCCTCTACAAAATGCCCGGTGGCGTGCCGTTGGCGTGGGTTTCACTTGGCTTCATGGCGTTCGTACTTTGCCTGCTGGCACTTCGCCCAGATACCCGCCTGGCCCTTTGCGTGATGCCTGCATGGTTTATGTGGCTGGCGGTTGCCTACCATTTCTCGCATTTTCGCCACCGACTCCAGCCTGATCAGCGCACGGCGCAGTAGCGGTTGTCGTACAACCGCAGGCCATTCAACCCTCGAAAAAGGCCGGCTTGTACGGCCTTTTCATGACGGTTTTTTCATCGGCACATGACAAAAATTTCACAATCTGCGCCATCGGCCCCATGCCACAATCCGCAGCGTTTGCAGGGCCGCAACGGTATTCGCTCGAAGGACAGTAAAAAAATAATGTTCACAGGGGCGCAGTAAATGAAACTCTCTACATTAGCGTTGGCCATCACGGCGGCTGTCCTTGCACAACACGCCAGCGCAGACGGCTTTGGTCTTGGCTCACTCGGCACGGGTGACGGCCATAGCGGCTTCCTCGAAGACAGTCATTCTTCGATCAGTTCGCGCACCATGTACTACAACGCCGACGTTCACTCCGGCACGGCGAACGACCTGCGGGAAGCGGCTCAAGTACTGCGTTTCGACTATAAATCCGGTTACACCCAGGGCACCGTCGGCGTAGGTTTCGACGTGATGGCTTTCGGCGCGTTGCGTCTGGACGGTGGCGATGGCCACGCAGCGGGCAATGGCCTGTCGGGTAACGGTAACAGCTTCTTCCCGGTGAAGAACAACGGCACCGAGCCTGCTGACAGCTTCGGTCGCGCAGCCGGCAACGTTAAATTCCGTATTTCCCAGACTGAATTGCACGTGGGCGGTGGTTTGGCGCCGATCCTGCCGATCCTGGTGTCCAACGACAGCCGTGCCGCACCGCAGACCTTTGACGGCGGCATCCTGACTTCCAAGGACATTCCCAACGTCACCTTCACCGGCGGCGAGCTGAACAAGGCTGAAGGTCGTGCATCGAGCAACTCCACGGGCTTGAGCGTGGCCGGTGCCACTCGCGACAGCGACAGCTTCCGTTTCGGTGGTGTCGACTACCAGCCGTTTGGTTCTTCTGACAACGTCATCGCTAAAAACCTGACGTTGCAGTACTACTACGCCAACCTGGAAGACTTCTACAAACAGAACTATTTCGGCCTGGTCCACGTATTGCCGTTGGGCAATGACCAGTCGTTCAAGACCGACCTGCGTTATTTCGACAGCACCAGCGACGGCAAAAACGGTTCGGCCGGCTATGCGTTCAACAACAACGGCGGCTATGCCAAGCACGCCGGTGAAGTCGACAACAAAACCTACAGTGCTGCCTTCACCTATCAGTTGGGCGGCAGCCAGTTGATGTTCGGCCATATCGGCGTGAGTGATGACGGTGGCTTCGTCTGGGTCAACCAGGGCAGCATCGCCGATCCAACCGCCCAAGGCGCGGCCGGTTCCGACTTCTACCTGTTCACCGACGCGGTGGTTGGCCAGTTCTCCCGTGCGGGCGAGCAGGTCAATTTCGGTCAGTACCTGTATGACTTCAGAACCCTGGTGCCGGGCCTGAAAGCCTCGATTGCCTACCTGAACGGCAGCGACATCAAGGCCAAGGTTGCCGGTGGCAGCGATCAGTCGGAACGCGAAACCGATTTCCGTCTTGATTACGTCGTGCAGGAAGGCCCGCTGAAAGGCTTCGGTACTACGTTCCGTACCGGCAGCTACCACGGCCATAACACCGGCACCGCCGACCAGGATCAGACCCGCCTGATCTTCAACTACACCTACGCGCTGTTTTAATCAGTCGTCGGTAACTGCTCCAGATGAAGGCCGCCCATTGGGCGGCCTTCTTTATTGGCGTGGGGTTCCAGCCAGAGCAGGGCGCTACAGTTGTTTTTACACAAGGCAACGTTTAATCATGCGCGGCAATTCCCAACCTACAAGTCAAGACAAGAACCGTTTCCATGAAAGTCAGTGCACGCAACGTATTCAAAGGCCAGGTCAGCCAGGTCCAGCACGGCGCGGTCAATGCCGAAGTGGTGTTGACCCTGCCCGGCGGCGAGCAGTTGGCGGGCGGTTCGAAGGTGTTTTCCATCGTGACCCGCGACGCGGTGGCCGAGTTGGGCCTGAAGCCGGGCGTGAGCGCCACGGCGTTTGTTGTTGAAAAGGGCTATTGCGCTAAGGCGCCAGCCGGGTGAACACATAATCGTGGTTCTTCACCAGCGCCTGATGGCAGGCAAAGCAGGTCTCATGCTGCGCCTGGTCCACCGGCTTGCCATTGATGAACCGTCCAAAGCCCCAGCCTCCGGTCGCTGCGTATTTCTTCGAGTCCTTGACCATGAACTGCACGGTGGTTGCCGCGCCGGGAATCGACGCGGTCTTGAACTCGGGCGATTGCACGTGCTTCCAGGCCAGTTTCGCCAGCACGGTGCCGTCGGGGAAGGGCAGCGTGCCGTCGCGGTACGCCTTGAGCGCCACTTTATTGCCCAGCACCACCCGCAGTTCATTCAGCGGGTCGGCTTCCTGGGCCGGCGCGATCAGCTCCCATTGACGGTAGCCGTCGGGAATGGTCACGCCGTAGATCGGCGAAGGCTCGCTGGTGGCCGGGCCGCCAAAGGCGAACCCGGTAGCGGTGGCCACCACGGCAGCTGTTGCAGCGACGAGTGCAGCAAGATGCAGGCGCTTCATCACAGGTGGTCCGCATCGATCACAGCCTTGGCAAAGGCTTGCGGTGCTTCCTGCGGCAGGTTGTGGCCGATGCCGCCGGTGATCAGCCGGTATTCGTATTTGCCGGTAAAGCGTTTGGCATAGTCCTCTGCGGCCGGGTGCGGCGCGCCGTTGGCGTCGCCTTCCATGGTGATGGTGGGCACGTTGATGGAGGGTGCAGTGGCGAGTTTCTGCTCCAGCGCAGCGTATTTTTTCTCTCCCTGCACCAGCCCCAGGCGCCAGCGGTAGTTGAAGATCGATACGGCGACGTGGTCGGGGTTGTCCAGGCCTTTGGCGCTGCGGTCGAAGGTGGCGTCGTCGAATGCCCATTTTGGCGAGGCGATCTGCCAGATCAACTTGGCAAAGTCGTGGGTGTTTTTCGCATAGCCGGCGGCGCCGCGATCGGTGGCGAAGTAGAACTGGTACCACCATTGCAACTCGGCCTTGGGCGGCAATGGGTTCTTGCCCGCGGCCTGGTTGCCGATCAGGTAGCCGCTGACCGATACCAGCGCCTTGACCCGCTCAGGCCACAACGCCGAGACGATGTCGGCGGTGCGCGCACCCCAATCATAGCCGCCGAGCACGGCCTGCTTGATCTTCAGCGCGTCCATGAAGTCGATCAGGTCGACGGCGAGGGCGGCCGGCTGGCCGTTGCGCAGGGTCTTTGCCGACAGGAAATGGGTATCGCCATAGCCGCGGGCGTAAGGCACCAGCACCCGGTAGCCCTGGGCAGCCAGCAGCGGCGCTACCTCGGAGTAGCTGTCAATGTCGTAGGGCCAGCCATGCAGCAGGATCACCACCGGGCCATCGGCCGGGCCGACTTCGGCGTAGGCCACATCCAGCAAGCCGGCTTTCACATGCTTCAACGGGCCGAGCGCGCTGTGGGCAGTTGCGCTGGCAGCCGCAGGTGCTTGCGCGTCCTGTGCACTGGCGACGCCGAGGGCACCGAACTGCAACAGCGCAAAGGCCAGCAGCGACGCGCCCATCAGGCGGCGGGGTGGGATGTTCAACTGTGTGTGCATGGTGAGTCTCCGGCGGCGGGTGGTGTGCCTGGCTCACAGTTGAACGTAGTTGTGTATCCCGTCTGTTTCGAGAAAACCCGTGGGTTAAAGGTTTTGTATCGCAGCGGTGTTTGGACACACTGCGATACAAAGGTCAGAGGGCCCGCCGGGCCACATACACCAGGCTCGGCGCCTGACCGGGTACATCGTCCAGCTCATCGATGTACTGCATGCCGATTTTCTCCAGCACCTTGATCGACGCTGTATGCGCCGGACGCACCACGCCGTACACCTGCGGCTGGTCCAGTTCGACAAAGGCAAACTGCAACGCCGCCCTGGCAATCTCGGTTGCAAAGCCCTGGCCCCAGGCGCTGACCGCAAAGCGGTAGCCCAGGTTGATCCGCTCAACGTCGTTGTAGGGGTACAAGGTGATGCCACCAAAGCCGATCACGCGGTCCGGCGCCTCTTGTGTGGCAATCGCCCATTGGCCGAAACCATGTTCTGCCCAGTGCAGCAGCCAGCGAGCCAGGGCGGCCTCGGCTTGGCCCAGGTCCGTCAAGGGGCCCGCCGGGTTGTAGCGGTTGGTCTCGGGATCGCCATAAATGGCAAATACACTGGCCACATCGTCGGCCGCTGCGGGCCTGAGAATCAGGCGTTCGGTGGTAATCGGGTGGGTATTCATGGGTGGACTCTGATCCTTGGAGCGAGCGAGAAGGTGTTCACCTATATTTATCCTGCTTTCGGCGCTCTAGCACGCTTGATTCAGTTGTTAGGGCTACTGGCAGGATGCCACAATGGCACTTTGTCGCGGCAGTAAGATCAGGCGGACCAAATGAATGGCCTTGGGCGTGGGCAGGACCAGGATTGCTTCATCGAGGAGCAGGTACGAACAGATCGATTGCACCAGCTGTTTCGCCAGTCATTCTCTGCAGTGTTCGGCAGTTATATGGCGGCCGCCATGCTGTGCTGGCTGTGCTGGGAACGTTTTGATCACCGGGTAATGCTGGTCTGGCTGGTGGTATTGGCGGGGACGTCGTTGCTGCGGGTGTGGATGTTCATGGACTGGTTTCGCTGCCCCAACAGTGAACGCACCCCCGCGCGCTGGGAGCGGCGCTACTGGGTAACGCTGATGTTGTCGGCCGGGGTCTGGGGCATCGGCGCATTCGCCCTGATGCCCACCGACGACCGCCTGTCCCAGGCCCTGGTGATGTTGTTCACCGTGGGCATGTCGGTCAGCGCAGTCTCGTGTTATTCAGCCTATCGCTACATGACCCTGGTCTCCATGGGCCTGGTGCTGCTGCCGTGCACCCTGTGGCTGCTGTTTCAACCGTCGTCGATGCAAGTCGGCATGGCCCTGGCGGTGCTGGTGTTCTCTTCGTTTGTCGGTGGCGCCACGCGCAAGCTGTCGGATGCCCTGGAAAAAGCCTTTCGCCTGACCCGGCAAATGGAACGAGCCCACAACATCTCCGCCCGCGCCGCGCAAACCGACGAACTCACCGGCCTGATGAACCGCCGGGCGTTTTTCGAGCATGCGCAGTTGCTCTACGAACAGTGCCGGCATAACCAGCAGCCGTTGTGCGCGCTGATGATGGACATGGACCACTTCAAGGACATCAATGACACCTACGGCCACCAGGCCGGGGACCAGGTGCTGCGCCAGATCGGCGGGGTGATCAGCGCGTCGTTTCGCCAGGCCGATGTGTATGGGCGGCTGGGGGGCGAGGAGTTTGCGGTGCTGCTGCCGGATACGTCGCTGGAGACCGGGCGGGACATCGCCGAGCAGTTGATCAAGGCCATTGCCGGGCTGACCAGCGAGCCGGTCAAGGGGTTGACCGCCAGCCTCGGCGTGGCCTGGGCTCGCGCGGTGGACCAGGACCTGCACGGCCTGATGAACACCGCAGACAAGGCGCTGTACCGCGCCAAGGCCCTCGGGCGTAACCAGGTGGCCGTCGCGGAATAGGCCTCAGCCCTTGAGCAGCGCCTTGGCCAGCACCTGTGAGACCTGGTCGGCCGAGTAGGGCTTGGGCAGGAACACCAGGCCTTCATAGCCGCTTTCCGCCAGCTCCTCGCTGTAGCCCGAGGTCAGTACCACCGGCAGGCCGGGCCGGCGGCGTCGCAGTTCCCTGGCCAGGGCCACCCCGGTGATGCCGGGCATCACCACGTCGGAAAACACCGCATCGAACCCCAACGCGTCTGCGCCGGCCAGTTCCAGCGCCTGTTCGGCATTGGTTGCCCAGGTGGTCTGGTAGCCGAGGTCCTGGAGGATCTGATTGGCAAAGCGGCCCACTTCCAGGTTGTCTTCCACCACCAGGATATGGCGCTGGGCGCATTCGGTGATCAGCCCGCAGGTGTCCGGGGTGTCACGTTGGAAGCTCTCTTCAGGTACCACTTGCGGCAAGTACAGGGTAAACACCGTGCCCTGGCCAACCTGGCTGGCCACATCGACGTTGCCGCCCGATTGCTTGGCGAAGCCGAACACCTGGGACAGTCCCAGGCCGGTGCCCTTGCCGACTTCCTTGGTGGTGAAGAAGGGTTCGAAGATGCGCTCGAACGTCTCCCCGGGAATCCCGCTGCCGGTGTCGGTGAGTGAAATGGCGATGAACGCCTGGCGTGAACCGGCGTCACCACGGATGCTCGGCAGTGCTTGATCGGCGTCCAGTCGCAGGGTCAGGCTACCCTGGCCGTTCATCGCGTCCCGGGCGTTGAGGGCGATGTTGATCAGGGCGGTTTCAAACTGGCTGGAGTCGGCGCGGATGTAGCACGGCTGCCCGGGCAGTTCGACGTGCACATGAATCCGCGCGCCAGTCACCGTATCGAGCATCTCGCCGATGTTTTTCACCCGCAGGCCTGCATCGAACACTTCCGGGTTCAGCGGCTGGCGCCGGGCAAATGCGAGCAACTGGCTGGTCAATTTGCCGGCCCGGTCCACGGTGTCGGTGACCGCGCTCATGTAGCGCTGGCGACGCTCTTCGGACAGGCTCGGCATCCGCAGGAAGTCGACGGATGAGCGAATGATGGTCAGCAGGTTGTTGAAGTCGTGGGCCACGCCACCGGTCAACTGGCCGATGGCTTCAAGCTTTTGCGATTGACGCAAGGCGGCTTCGGTCTGGGTCAGCAGGGTGGTCCTTTCGGTGACGCGCTGCTCCAGGCTTGCATTCAGCTCGGCCAGGCGCTGGGACAAAACCACGGTGGCGGTGGTTTCGGTCACGGTGTCGAGCATGCCGACCACCTTGCCCTGTACGTCGCGGATCGGGCTGTAGCAGAAGGTGAAGTACGCCTGCTCCGGCGCGCCGCCGCGTTCGATCGTCAGCGGGAAGTTTTCGATAAAGGTGGCTTCACCTGCGAAGGCGGCATCCGCGATCGGACTGATCTCGGGCCAGGCTTCCTGCCAGATCTCGTTGAATGGTCGCCCGAGGGCATCAGGCTTGTCGCCGAGAATCGGGATAAACCCGTCGTTGTAAAGCGTGATCAGCGCAGGCCCCCAGACGATCGCCTGGGGGAAACTGGAGGCAAGGCACAGGGCGACGGTGGTCTTCAGTACGTCCGGCCAGTGTTCCAAAGGCCCCAATGGCGTATTGGCCCAGTTGTGATGCCGGACCCGTTCGGCCATTTCGCCGCCGCCTTGCAGCCAGTTTGTCATTCGGTGAACGCCTTCTTGCCACGGTTCGCTGAGGTAGGGATGCCAAGCTACAGACATCCCGGGACTCAGCCAGTTCAGCGGGATTATCCACTAGATGGCACTTTAGTGTCTCGGCCGGATAATGCTTTGCTGAGCTCCCTTCAGGCCACCGTAATCGTTACCGCGATATTGCCGCGGGTGGCCTTGGAATACGGGCACGTCTGGTGGGCACGGTCCACCAGTGCCTGCGCCGCCGAGTGTTCGATACCCGGCAGGCTGACCCGCAGGCGCGCTTGCAGGTAATAGCCATCTTCCGGGCTGTTCACCAGGTCCACTTCGGCACTCACCGCCGTGTCGGCGGGCAGGCGGATGTGAAGGGTTTGTGCGGCTTTGCCCATTGCGCCGATAAAGCAGGCGGACCAGCCGGCACCAAACAGTTGCTCGGGGTTGGTGCCGGGCGCCTTGGAGCCGGGCGGCGACAGCTTGATGTCCAGGTGCAGGTCATCGCTGTGGGACGCGCCTTCACGCCCGCCGGTGGTGTGGGTTTTGCCGGTGTAGAGCACGGTGCTGTTCTGGGACATGACGGTTTCCTCGCAAGTGGCCCGGGGTGGGCCGGTGTGCACAGGAAACCGCGCCGGCGTATCCGCAATGTGTCATCGCCGGGGCCCTGCACCTCGCAGTGTGTCGCCTCGCCGGGAAGATACGTTGGGATACAAACCGTTATTGCTGCTGCACGCCAAACAAACCGGTCCAGTAGATGCCGGCATCACTTTTCGGGTCCATGGCGTAGGCGGCGCCCATTTCGCGGAACTGCGGGTTCATCAGGTTGGCACAGTGCCCGGGGCTGGCCAGCCAGCCGTCGACCACCTTGCGTGGGGTGTCCATGCCGGCGGCGATGTTCTCGCCGATCTGCTGGCCGATGTAGCCTGCCAGTTCAGCCCGGTCACCCGGGGTGCGGCCATCGTGGTCCAGGTGATCGAAGAAGTTGCCGTTGGCCATGTTGCGCGCGTGGCCGGCGGCGGCGTTGGCGAGTGCTTCGTTCCAGCTCAGGGGTGTGGTGGCGGCAAAGGCCTGGGCGCCACATTGGCGTGGTTGCTGGCGGGCGGTGTTGATCAGGTCGAGCACCTTCTTGCCTTCGGTCTGGGTCTCGCCCAGGCCGCTGGTCAGCAGCGGGCGGGCCAGCACGATGCGCCAGTCCTGGCCGCTGTTGCTCACGCCGATATCAATGAACTGCGGGTCGAGCACCACCCGGCAAAAACTTTCGCGCACGGCTTTCATCGCGGCTTCGGCGTTCCTGGGCCCGGACAGGCTGATGGCCTGGACGTTGACCATCGGGTACGCCGCCCGCGCCAGCGCCTGCTGCAAGTCGCCGACACTGTTGACCGGCAACACCAGCCGCGTGTCGCTGGCCAGCGGTGGCAATTCCTGGGAACCCTGGTTGCCGCAGCGCTGGACCTGGCTGCGGTATTGATTGATCGAGTCGACCAACAGGCTTTCTTCACCCGCCTGCGCCTGGGCGGTAAACACCAGACTGGCGGCCAGCGTCGTAAGACCCATCATCAATGACAGAACGCGCATGGACGTTTCCCTTGAGCTTGAAAGTGCCCATGATGCGCGATGAAGGGGCATCCATGCACCCGTTGGTCCGAACTTTTTGCCTCAGTTCTTGAATGCCGAGTGTTTACGGCCCTGATCGCACAAGGCGAACACCACCACCAGCAGGGACGAGATCGCGAGGATTATCACAACGCCATCAGTGGAGTGAGTGGCCGACGCCGCCACCATCGACAACGCCCCTAATGGCGCCAGGCCACCTGCGATCGCGGTGCCGATTTCCCGCCCGGTGCCAAAGCCCGAGGAGCGGGTCTGGGTCGGGAACTGGCGGCTCAGGAACGAACCCTGCGGCGCAAACATCATCGGCGCGAGGATGCCGGTGCCCACGCCAATGGCGACGTAGATCATCAGGCTTTCACCGGTATTGAGCAGCGCAAGGAACGGGTAGGCAAACAGCAGCGACAGCAGGCCGCCGAGCATCAGCACGGTCTTGCTGCTCCACTTGTCGCACAACCAGCCGAAGCATGGCACGGCGACGATGGCGATCAGGCTGGCAATGGTCACCGACAGCGACGTGACGTGCACATCGACACCCTTGAACTGGGTGAGGTAAGCCAGGGAGAAGGTCTTGAAGATGTAGCTCAGCGCGTTGTAGCCAATCGCCACGAAGAACACCACGGCCAGGCCCTTGAGGTCGTTCTTGAACAGCGCCTTGAGCGGCGACGCCTTGGCCTTTGCGGTTTCCTTGCTCAGTTCCTTAAATTCCGGGGTTTCCGGGATGCTGTTGCGCACCCACAGGCCCACACCCACCAGCGCGATGCTGCAAATGAACGGAATCCGCCAGCCGCCGGCCAGCAGGAATTCATTGCCGTTGATGGTCAGCAGGTACACGGTCAGCGAAGACAGCAGCAAGCCCAGGTTCAGCCCGAGCGCCGGCCATGCACCCTGGCTGCCGCGCTTGCCTTCTGAGGCGTGCTCGTAAGAGGTAACCGCCGCGCCGGACAATTCGGCACCGGCCCCCAGGCCCTGGATGATGCGGATAAACACCAGCACGATCGGCGCCCAGATGCCGATGGAGGCGTAGCTCGGGATCAGCCCGATCAGTGTGGTGCACACGCCCATCATGCAGAAGGTCAGCACCAGCACTTGTTTACGCCCGAACTTGTCGCCCAGGTAGCCAAACAGAATGCCGCCGAACGGGCGCGCGATGAAGCCGATGGCAAAGGTGGAAAACGCCATCAGCGTAGCGGCTTTCGGGTCGCTGTTATCGAAGAAAATCTTCGAGAACACAATCGCCGCCATGGTGGCGTACAGGTAAAAGTCATACCACTCCAGCATCGAACCGAAGATCGTCGCGGCCGCGACTTTGCGCAGGCGTTTCCTGGTTTGCTCGGGGGTTTCAACGTCCGGGGTGCGGGCTGTAGCCGTCATTCTGTACTTCCTTATGAGTCATTATATTTATTGTCAAAGTGAGGCGTGGTGCGGTGCGTCAGTGGGGCTTGAACATGCGGTCGGCGATCATCGAACCGATGGGAATCGCGGAGGTGGCAGCGGGTGAGGGCGCATTGCACACGTGGAGCATTCGCGGGGTCTGGGCGAACAGGAAGTCGTGCACCAGGGTGCCGTCGCGCATCACGGCCTGGGCGCGGATGCCGGCTTCATAAGGCAGCAGGTCTTCGATGTTGAGCGATGGGCAGTACTTGCGGCACTGCTCCAGGTAGCCGGACTTGAACAGCGAGTTCTTCATCTCGACGCTGCCCGAACCGAGGTTCTGCCAGATGGTTTTCCAGAAGCCCGGGAAGCTCGCGTACTGCGCCACGTCGCGCCAGTTCACCGAGAATTTGCGGTAGTTCTCGCGACCCAGGCCGAGTACGGCATTCGGGCCAACGGTGACGCTGCCGTCGATCATGCGGGTCAGGTGCACGCCGAGGAAGGGCAGCTCCGGGTCGGGAATCGGGTAGATCAGGTGGTTGACGATGGTGTTCTTCGATTCCGGCAAGCGGAAGTATTCGCCACGGAACGGGATGATCTGGTGGTCGATCTTGACGCCGGCCATCACGGCCAGGCGGTCCGATTGCAAACCTGCACACACCACCAGATGCCTGGCCTGCCAGCTTTCGCCCCGGGTGCTGACGGTGACTTTGTCGGTGTCCTCGACGATCGCAGTGACGGTGCGTTCCAGGCAGATTTCCCCGCCGGCGCGACGAATCACCCGGGCCATGGTTTCGCAGACTTCGCGGTAATCGACAATGCCGGTGGCGTCGAGAAACAGCCCGCCCAGCCCGACGATGTTCGGTTCGCGCTGGCGCAACTGGTCGGCGTCCAGGCGTTCGACTTTCATGCCGTTGAGCTGCGAGCGGGCGTACAGCGCTTCCATCCGTTGTACTTCCAGATCAGTCGAAGCCACCAGCAACTTGCCGCACACCTCGAACTTGATCCCGTGCTCGGTGCAAAACTGCTTGGTGGCTTCGGCGCCACGTTTGCACAAGTCGGCCTTGAGGCTGCCCGGCGCGTAGTAGATGCCGGCATGGATCACGCCGCTGTTATGGCCGGTCTGGTGTTTGGCCAACAGGCTTTCCTTCTCCAGGATCACCAGCGAGGCGTTGGGCTGGCGCTTGAGCAACTCCATCGCGGTGGCCAAACCGACGATGCCGCCGCCGATGATGCAAAAGTCATAAATCATTGTTTTGGGTACCTACGCATTTCAGTCTGCTTATCAGGTTGTCAGACTAATGGTTCTGTTAAAAAAACAGCGCGCCATCGGCACGCTTTAAACGGGTTCGGATCGGTCAATTGATAGCGGGCAATTCCAGATGCAGGCGCCTTGCTGCGGCGCGCAAGTGAGCCTCGGCACAGGCGGCAGCGCCTTGGGCATCACCGTCGACGATGGCCTGGTAGAGCGCAGTGTGTTCCTGGGTGGCATCGGCCGAGCCGCTGACAAAGCGGGTGGCGGAGTTTTCCCAGGCGGTCTTGCGGGCGCTGGCCAGTTGGCTTCTGAGGAAGTCATGGAAGGCCACGAAATAGTCGTTCTTGCTGGCCTCGGCGATGGCGCGATGGAATTCCACATCGGCCAGGGCGGCGGCGTCGAAGTCGGCGCGCTTGTCGTGCATTTCCTGCAGGGCGGTCTTCATGCGCTGCAGGTCGGCGGCGTCGCGGCGTTGGGCGGCAATCGAGGCGGCCTGGGTTTCGATCCACAGGCGCACTTCGAACATTTGCGCCAGGTCCGGGCGGCGACCGTTTTTTTCCGGGAAGCGGAACACGGTGCCGGCCGGGGTTTGCGAGATAAATGAGCCCAGGCCACGCCGCGCAGTCAGTACGCCATCGGCCTTGAGCTGGGCAATCGCTTCGCGCACCACCGAACGGCTGACATTGAGTTGTTCAGCCAGTTGCTGTTCGGTGGGCAGGCGCGCTTCGGGCGCCAGTTGGCCGGAATCGATTTCTGCACGAATGGCGCTGACAACGCGCATAACGAGCGAATCAGGGCGCTGGAGCTCAAGCATGGGAAAACCTTGGTAATCAGGTTGTCAGACAATAGTCGTTACGATTTTACCTTGTCAAGACAGGTGTTACGCGGAACCGGGCGCGTAGGGCCAGGAAAAGACCTACACCAATCAGTGCCAATGCCACGCCGAACGTGGCTTGCATCCCATTTCCCACGTCGGCGGGACTGGCCGTGGAGAGGTCACCTGAAACGTGCGCAAAGACAGCACCCAATGCCGAGGCGCCCGCGATCAGCCCCACATTGCGCGACAGGTTGAGCAAGCCGGCGACTACGCCACGGCGGTCTGGCAGTACGTCGCTCATCACCGCGGTGTTGTTGGCGGCCTGAAACTGGGCGTAGCCGAGGGTGAGGATGATCAGCGGGGCGATATACCCGGCAACCCCAAGGTTCAGCGGCGCCAGGGAGAGCAGCATGCAGCCCGCCAGCATCGCCAGCAGCCCGGCGATGGTCATCGGGCCGCTGCCGAAACGGTCGGTCAAACGTCCCGCAGGGATGCCCGTCAATGCCGAAACGCAGGGCCCGACTGCCATTGTCAGGCCCATCCAGGCGGGGTCGAGGCCTGCACCGTGGGTCAGGTAGAAGGGCCCGACCACCAAGGTCGCCATCATCACCGCCGATACCAGCGCGCTCATGGCCAGGCCAGCGCTTAGCCTTGAATCCCGTAAAGTCGACAAGAAACTGAACCCGGATTGCGCGGGCTGTTGCCCATGGCGGTCGACGCGCAGATAACGCCGGGCGAGGGCAAATGTCAGCAAACCCAGCGGCACGGTGATGAAAAACAGCGCGCGCCAGCCAAACCCCGCGATCAACACCCCGCCAAGGCTTGGCCCCAGCGCGGTACCCATGGCCGACAT
This sequence comes from Pseudomonas sp. I8001, assembly GCF_013385345.1. Lineage (NCBI taxonomy): Bacteria > Pseudomonadati > Pseudomonadota > Gammaproteobacteria > Pseudomonadales > Pseudomonadaceae > Pseudomonas > Pseudomonas sp. I8001. Next base: position 119,873 of record NZ_JACAQC010000059.1, on the reverse strand, counting down.
CGTGCCCAGCAACCCCATGGCGCGGCCGGTGCGTTCCTTGGCCACGGTCTCGCCCACCAGCGCCATGGTCATCGCCATCATGACCGCCGCGCCCAGGCCTTGCAGGGCGCGGGCCGCAATCAACAGCCCGAGGGACGGAGCCATGCCGCACAGGGCCGAGGCAACGGTGAAAAGCAACAACCCGGCCAAGAGCAGGCGGCTGCGGCCCATCAGGTCGCCCAGTCGCCCGACGCTGACGATCACCGCGGTAATCGCCACCAAGTAGGCGAGCACCACCCACTGCGCCGCCTGGAACGATGCATCAAACGCCTGCACCAGGCTCGGCAGGCCGACGTTGGCGATGCTGGTGCCCAAGGACGCCAGCAACATGGACAGTGACAGGGCGACGAGATCGCCACGGGGTGCAGGTGATTTCATCAAGAGGCTCCAGGGTTTGACCGCTGTCAGAAATCTACGCCGTCACCTAACATGGCGGAAGGCGCAGCAGTTGCACTTTATACGTGCGCCAAACGCCCTATGAGGTTTGCCGTGTCGACACCTGATTTCAATCTGCTGGTCACCCTGGATGTGTTGCTCGCCGAAGGCAGCGTCGCCCGTGCCGCTCAACGCTTGCGCCTGAGCCCGTCGGCGATGAGCCGGGCGCTGGCGCGACTTCGGGAAACCACCGGCGATCCGTTATTGGTCCGTGCCGGCCGCGGCCTGGTACCCACGCCGCGCGCTTTGGCGTTGCGCGAACAGGTCAGCCAGCTGGTGCAGGACGCCGAAGCGGTGTTGCGACCCGCTGCGACGCTGGATGTGAGCCAACTGGTACGCACCTTCACCTTGCGCACCAGCGACGGATTTGTTGAAAACTTCGGCCCGGCGCTGTTGACGCGGATCGCCCGGGAAGCGCCTGGCGTGCGGTTGCGCTTCGTGCACAAGCCGGACAAAGGCAGTACGCCGCTGCGCGATGGCAGTGTCGACCTGGAAACCGGCGTGGTCGACAGCAGCGCCAGCCCCGAGGTGCTGACCCAGGCGCTGTTCCGCGACCGGTTTATCGGCGTGGTGCGCAAGGGCCATCCGCTCAGCCAAGGCGAAGTCACGCCGCAGCGCTTCGCCGAAGGCCAGCACATCTACGTGTCCCGGCGTGGCCGTGATCAAGGCCAGATCCATCAAGCCCTTGAAGCGCTCGGGCTGACCCGGGACGTGGTGACCATCGTCGCCGGCTTCTCGACCGCCCTGGCCCTGGCCCGCAGCACCGACCTGATCGCCAGCGTGCCGGAGCGGCATACCGCCAACCTGCACAGCGACCTCTACCGCTTTGCGCTGCCGTTCGTGTTCCCGGACTTCACCGTATCGATGCTCTGGCACCCGCGCCTGGACGCCGACCTGGCCCATCGCTGGCTGCGCGGTTGCCTGCGGGAGGTATGTGCGCAATGAGCCGAGCAGCCCCCTTGTGGCGAGGGAGCAAGCTCCCTCGCCACAATGGGGGCTTGCGGGTCCACGGCGGCCCTTCAGCAGGTACAATCCGCCGGGCCTTAAAATGAAACACCAGGAATTCAAATGTTCAGCCTTACCCATTACGAAACCCCATGCCCCGAGCCGATCAACGCGCAGATCCTGCAGATGGTGGTCGACTACCTGACGGACATCAGCATGGTCGCCATCCCGCCAAGCAACCTGCTGTACAACGTCTACCAGTACGCCATCGGCTACGAGGTGCACCTGTACCTGGAAGCGCTGGACGGGTCCAAGGGCATTGCGGTGGAATTGATCGTCGCGCTGGACGCGCAGGAGCAGGTGATCGGCTTCCTGCTGTACCTGCCGGTGAAGGACGATCCCGAGGCGTGCGGCGTGGCTTACATGGCGGTGCACGCCAGCCATCGGCGCAAAGGCGTGGCGCGGGCGATGATGCAGGACATGCTGGCTCGCTACCCGCATGCCGAACTGACCTGCGCAGTGGAGAAGGTCCCGGCGTTCGAGTCCATGGGCTTTCAACTGCGCGGTGTGCGCGGTACCCAGGTGTTGATGAACACCCGCGACTACAGCACTGACGGCTTGATGGGGTTGCTGGATGTGGCGTCGATCTACAGCTCGCTGGAGGTGCGGCAGATCCACACCTACCTCCTGCAAAAGCACGGCAAGCGGGCGATGGTCGATGCCGAAAAACAGCGTGATCGTCACTTCGACCAGATGACCCACAAGGCTCGGATGTTTGTGCACGCAAGGCTGGGCTAACGCGCGCCTCGACTCACCATCGACTTGATGCTCGCAAACAGCTCCTGTTGCGCCTCCAGCGGGCTGATCTCCCCGCTGGCCGCAGCATGGGACAAGGCGTCCGCCGCGCCCAGCATTGCGCGTAAACCGGGCTGGCCAATCACACCGTCCACGGCAAAGGGGGAGAGGGCATCGCGACACTTGCCAAGGAAAATTGCGTCGTACTCACGCTTGATGGTCTCCAGTTCCGGGCTGCCGGCCAGGGCCGCAATCACTCCCGGAATTTCCCGCCCTTGTAGCAACACACAATCGACGTAGCACGAGGCGATCACCCAGGCGCGGTCGTCCAGGGTGGGTTCGCTGGCCTCGATTGCGGCGGCAAATACCTGGTTCTGACGGGCGTCGAAATCTTCATACAGCGCGGCCAACAGCCCCGCGCGATCGCCAAAATGGTCATACACCACCGGCTTTGTAACGCCGGCCAACTCAGCCAGATGCCCCAGGGTCAGGGCATCGGTGCCTTCTTCTCGCACCAGTTGCCAGGCCACGTCGAGCAGCTGGCGCAACCGGTCATCCCGGGACAAGCGGCGGCGAGGGGCAGGGGATTGATCGCTTGACATGCTTATATACCAAAAGTAACGTACCAACGGTAACTTAGCTCAAGCCTACTCAATTTGCCTTCTCATCGCTACCCCGACGGAGTCACTGCCATGCACGCGCTGATCGTTGTTGCTCACCACGACTCACACTCCCTGACCCACAGCCTCGCCAAACAGGCGGCTGCCGGCATAACCGCCGCCGGCCACACCTTTGAAATCGCCGACCTCGCCGCTGAAGGTTTCGACCCGCGTTACAACGCCGCCGACCATAAAGTGCACCGCACCCGCGCCACGCCGCCGGCCGACGTACTGGCCGAACAGGCCCGACTCGACCGCGCCGACGCCTTGGTGCTGGTGTTCCCGATCTTCTGGTGGTCGATGCCGGCCTTGCTCAAGGGCTGGATCGACCGGGTATTCGTCAACGGTTGGGCGATCGACTACAGCCTTGAGACGAAGGTGGTGAAAAAACTCGGCCACTTGCAGGTGCACTTACTGGGCGTTGGCGGGGCGGACAAAGGGGTGTTTGAACGCCACGGCTATGCCGACGCCATGCGCACGCAAATCGACCATGGGATCTTTGATTACTGCGGTGCGAAAGTGCTGACATCCGAGCTGCTGCTGGACTCGGAAAGCGGCGCTGCCGAACAGCATCTGGAGACGGCGGCGAAGTTGGGGCGACAACTGTTCGTCACCCTGCAACCCTGCGAAACCGCCTAAACCAGGCTGCTCTGTATGAGCGCTGCCAGCTGTGCGACCGCAGCGCCTGGCGCTGGATGGCTGCAATGCAATTCATAGCCAAGGGACGGCACCGGCGGCAGACCGTCGAGTACACGCAGGTGCGCAGGCAAACCGATACGGGTGCGCAAGGTCACACCCAACCCGGCATCGACCGCCGCCCAGATCCCACCCACGCTGGGGCTGGTCAAGGCAATGCGCCAGGCAATGCCGGCGCGGTCCAGGGCTTCGGTGGCGGCGCTGCGCAATACGCAGGGTGCCTCGAACATCACCAGCGGCAGCGGCGCGTCCTCGGCGCGCGGTAGTTGGGGTTTGTCCCGGGGCCCGATCCAGTGCATGGGTGTTTGCCCCAGGCGGGTGCGGCAGGACGATGTCTGACCGGTTTCCCAGGTCAGCGCCAGGTCCAGGCTCGCGCTGTCGATCAGGGTCAACAGCTCGGCATTGCGGCCTATCCGCACTTCAAGGCTGATCATCGGATAAAGCCTGGCGAAGCGCCGCAGGATGTCACTGAGCACATGCTCGCCGAAATCCTCCTGCAAACCGAGGCGCAAAGTGCCTGCGGTTTGGGTTTCGTTAAGGCTGCTGAAGACAGTGTCATTGAGGTCCAGCAACCGCCTGGCGTGGCCGAGCAGCGCTTCACCCACCGGCGTCAGCACCAGCCCACGCCCGGATTTGCTCAGCACCGGCGTGCCGACCTGTTCTTCGAGTTTCTTTAATTGCGCGCTGACGGCTGAGGTCGAACGGCCCAGGCGATCCGCCGCCTTGGCAAAGCTGTTCAGCTCGACGCCGGTGACGAAGGTGCGCAGTACATCAAGGTCGAAGGTGGGGCGGCGCATTGAATGGTCCATTAAAACGGGATGGTGGATGCTATTAAATCTGATATTCGGAATGATCCTGGCTTGCTAGTTTTTGCCCGTCAACTGAATTGTCGGAGCGAGCGTCCATGAGCAACAAATTTACCGAGCTGACCCGCGACGTGCTGTTCGCCGATATCTGGGAGCGCGAGGGCCTGTCGCCCAGGGAGCGCAGCCTGATCACCGTGGCGGCACTGGTGGCGATGTACCGTCTGGAGCAACTACCGTTTCACTTGCAGCGGGCGGTTGGCAATGGCTTGAGCGTCGAGGAACTGGGTGAAGTCATCACTCACCTGGCGTTTTACTCCGGCTGGCCGACAGCGGCGTCGGCGCTGAACCTGTTGGCAGCCATCCATCCTGCGGAGTAACCCCATGCCTTACGCTCGAATCTCCCTGCACCGCGGGAAATCCCCTGAATATCTGCAAGCGCTTTCACAGGGATTGCATGATGCCCTGGTTGAGAGCTTCAAGATTCCTGACGCGGATCGCTTCCACGTGATCCACCAGCACGAAATTGGCGAGATGATCATCGACCCCAACTATTTGGGCGGCCCGCGCAGCCACGACTATGTACTTATCGCGATCACGGGCGGTAAACCTCGTGATACCGAGACCAAACGGCGGTTTTACCAGGTGTTGGTGGAGCGGCTGGAGGCTGCGATTGGGCTGAGCCCTGAGGATGTGATGGTAGTGATTACGACGACGGCGGCGGATGAGTGGTCGTTTGCGGGGGGAAGAGGGAATTAGTAGCACGGGCGTACTTTTCCAATTGGAATGATTGCCCACAAGGTATGGAGAGGTGATCGGGAAATGTCAGTCTGGAAAGGAGGACCTTTCTGACAACCTTTCAGGCGGCTCAGTCTTACTCTTTGCGCTCTTGTGGAATCCAGGAGTAAAGGAATGACTTCCAGCGTCTTGAAGGACGGTTTTCCAGCTGCCTATCGCACCACCCGCAAACGGATCGAAGGCAGTATCGACCTCGGCCGGTTGTTTGCCGCGATCGATGCTGACCCGGCGATTGCGGGGGCAGGAGTGGGTGCAACCATGAGTGTCATAGGCAGCGGCGTCTCCGGGAATATCCGGACACTGGCCATCGGCCTATATGAAGAGTTTGAATAATGGAACTGAGAAATTCCCCTAGAGCTTTTATGGCTCACTATTTTCCGGTTTTCGTCTGTGCTTTTATGTTTGCGCTTTTTGCTCTTGCGGTAGCGGGGTCGTCGATGGGTAGTACCTACATGCGAGGCGTGCCTGCTTATCGTAGTTACACGGGGCTGGATGTGGGCATCGCTTCCATTATCTTGTCAGCGGGCAACTTTCTTATCCTCCGAGGTCGCGACTGGGGCGTCTGGATACTGGCAGGCAGTTGTGTGATGAGCTTTTTCATTGTGCTGTTCACCTACAGCTATCAGCCCCATGTTTTTATCTACACAACGGGGCTGCTGTTCCCGCTGCTAAGCCTCTACCTGCTCAATACTCACCGCCACCGCCAAATGCGCGCAGAACTCGTTCTACTTCGCCACGAACGCAAGCGTTACAAAGCCGGTTTTCGGCCCCCGCGTACTCAGGAGATGGCCCAGGCTCGCCTCGAATACCAACAGGCCCGCAGACTCAAGCGTGAAAATCGCCGCAAATGGAAGGCTGCCCTCAACCCTCGCGAAACAAGTCATGAGCATCCAGCAACCGATACGCAATCTCCGGCCGTTTCTCCATTCCCTTGCGAATCGCTGCCGGAATCGACTGTCGGGTCTTGCGACACAACCCCGGCAAGTCATCGATAACGATCTGAATCCCGCGCATCGTCTTCACTTCCGTATGACCCGGCGCGATATGCACGCGAATGCCCAGTTGCTGGTACATCAGCTGTTGCATGCGCTCAAGGTCGGGCAGGCTTTGCAGGTTTTCGAGGCGTTCGAGCAGGCGTTTTTCTTCCTGGCGGGTCAGTTGCAGGATGCGCACATCGGCGCCGGGAAGGTCGAGCAGTTGCTCACGATTGCAGTCGCAGACGCCGGGTGGGCAGGGTTGGCGAATTGTCATGCAGTCTCCCTCCCGTTACCGGCGCCGGCGGCTTACCAGGTCAGATGGACCCCAAGGCTTTCCAGCTCTTTCCAGTACTCAGGATAGGTCTTGCCGACGCAGTCCGGGTCCTGGATCCTGATCCCCGAGACCTTCAGGCCCGCCAGGGCAAAGCACATCGCGATGCGGTGGTCGGCGTGGGTGTCAATCAGCGCGTTGCAGGTGGTACCCGCCAAGGCCGGATCGCTGGCTACCAGCAAGTCATCACCTTCAATGGTCGCCAGGCCCGGACGGATTTCATTCAGACCGTCATGCAGGGCCTGCACCCGATCACATTCCTTGACCCGCAGGTTGGCCAGTTCCGTGAAACGTACCGGTGTGTTGTTGAACGCGGCGAGCACGGCGAGGGTGGGGATTGCGTCCTGCATCTGCGAACCGACAACCACCGGTTGCATGTGCGGGAACTGCGCGATCACTGCCTGGGCCTTGGCATCGGGCTGGGTGAAATCCTGCGGGGCGACACCGAGGTCGATGCGGCCACCGGTCAGCACTTCGGCGGCCCACAAATAGGTGGCAGCGGAAGCGTCAGGCTCGATCAGGTAGTCGTGGGCGGTGTAGCCGGTGGGGGCCACGCGCCAGGTGCTTTCATCGACGATGTCCACCTGGGCACCGAAGGCGCGCATGCAGTCCAGGGTCAGGTCGACATAGCCACGGGCGCCGATGTCCTTGCCGGTCAGCGCTACTTCAATCGGGGCTTCGCCGCACGCCGCCAGCATCAGCAGCGCCGACACATACTGGCTCGACAGGCCGCCGTCGATCTCGAAACGCTTGGCTTGCACGCGGCCAGTGCCATGGACGGTCACGGGTGGGCAACCGGTAGGGCTGTCGACCTGGATGCCATTCTGGCCGAGGGTCGCCAGCAGCGGGCCGATCGGGCGTTTTTGCATGTAGGCGTCGCCGTCCAGCACCACGGTGCCTTGTACAGTGGCCACGGCGGCGGTGAGAAAGCGCATCGCGGTGCCGGCGTTGCCGAGAAACAACGGCTGCGCCGGCAATTGCAGCTTGCCAATGCTGGTGACGACGAAGGTGGTGTCGTCCGGTTCATCGATCACCACACCCATCTGCCGCAGGGCCACCGACATGTGGCGGGTGTCATCGCTTTTCAGCGCGCCGCTCAAGCGGCTGGTGCCCTTGGCCAGGGCCGCCAGCAGCAAGGCACGGTTGGTAATGGATTTGGAGCCGGGGGGCGCTACCTTGCCGTTCAGAGGAAAGTTGGGCGGTGTAACGGTCACGGTTTTCTGCGAACTCAAGGTACAAGGCTCCTGCTTCAAGGCGGGTGGCGTTTGGCGGACACGAATAATCGGCCAAACACGCCACCCTTGTCGAGCATGGATCTACGCCTCCAGCCCTGCCACCGGCTTCCAGGCGGCCAGTGGTGTCAGGAAATGCAGCTCAAAGCGCCGCTCGCTGAACGCCCATTGCCCTTGCCGGCGTTCGAACCGATCGTGATAAAGACCGCTGATCTGCACCTGCCCCAGTTCGTTATGGGTGCACAGGCAATCCACCGCAACCCTCGCGCTGGCGGTATCGCCGCTGATGTCGATCAGCGGGTTGGCCATCCAGTGATGCATATGCGGCATGGCTGCCCAGTTGAGGTGGGCGGAAGCTATGATCGCGGCGACGCCGTCATGGCAGCCAAACGCGGCACCCAGGTCCAGCCGTGCGTCGTCGTGCCAGATGCTGCGCAGCAGTGTTTCGTCGCGGGCGTCGAAGGCGTGGGCGTACTCACTGATCAGGCGCTCCAGGGCGAAGCGGGTTTCCAGCTGTTCTACGCGGGTGATGAGGTCAGTCATGACAGAGGCCTTTATTGAGGAAAATCGGTGGAGGTGGACAGCGAGCGCCAGCGTTCAAGATCGGCGCGAACCTGGTCCAGCTTGGCTTCGACGACACTCAGCGCATCGCTGCCAGCGACGAAGCGCAACGGCGGTGCTGCCAGAGCCGCCAATTGCACAACCGCCAGGCCGAGTCGGTACGGGTCGCCGATTTGCCGGTGATTACGAGCCTCGAAGACCGCCAGCGTGCGGGCGCGAAATTCGGCGTAATCCTCAAGTGCCCGGGTGCCGAGCTTGAGCGTGCGGCTGTCGAGAAAGTCAGTACGAAACGCCCCGGGCTCCAACAGCGTCAGGCGGATGCCGAACTCGGCGACTTCCTCGGCCAGGGCTTCGGAAAACCCTTCAATCGCAAACTTCGACGCCGAATACATCGAGGCCCCACGCACGCCCTTGAAGCCGCCATTGGACGACATCATCACCAGGTGCCCGCTGCGCTGGCGGCGCATCACCGGCAGCACTGCGCGGGTTACGTTGAAGGTGCCGAATACGTTGGTCGCGAACTGACGCTCGATGGCCTCGGGCTCGACTTCCTCGAATGGCCCGAACTGTCCGTAGCCTGCGTTATTGACCAGCACATCGATGCGTCCGAATCGCGCCACTGCTGCGGTCACCACCGTTTGGGCCTGTTGCTCATCGCGGATGTCCAGCGCGGCGGTCATCACCTGGTCGCTGCTGTAGGTCTGGTCCAGACGGGCCAGGTCAAGGTCGGTGGCTACCACCTGGTCGCCGTTAACCAGCGCCGCGCGGGCGATGCCGGCACCCAGGCCGCCGGCGCTGCCGGTAATCATCCAGACTCGGCTCATAGCGGCATCTCGCTGCCGATCCAGTCGAGGATCGAAGCGTGACGCGGCGCCCAACCCAGCTCGGCGCGAGCGCGCTTGGCCTTGACCCGGCTATTGGTGCCGAAGGTGTAATGCACATGCATCGGGTCCCAATGTTGCTCGGCTTCTTCGGCTGGCCATGACTGCACCGCGCCCAGGTTCATGCGCTTGGCCAGTGCGGCGGCCATATCGATAAACGACGCCTCACCGTTTTCCAGAAAGTAAAACGCGCCGGCCGGGGCTTTTTCCACGGCCAGCAGGAACAGTTGCGCGACGTCATCAATGTGCACGTTGGACCAGCGATTGACCCCGGCCCCGACGATACGCATCACCCCGGTTTCCCGGGCACGGGCCATCAGGAACGGCAGTTGGAAGCTGTGATCGGTCAATCCATGGCCCACGCCATAGATGTTGCTCGGGCAGATCACCACGCTGCGAATACCTTGGTCGGCGGCAGCCATCATGCGCAGGTCAATGTCGTAGCGGGCTTGCTTGGGGGCCTCGATGATGAAGGGGGTGTCTTCGTCAAAGATGTGTTCGGACAAGGTATTGCCCAACGCGTCATCTCCGATGATGCTGGAGCCGCTGGTGTGGATCAGCAGTTTGCCCGAGCCACGCAGCGCCTCGATGAACGCGTCGACGGCACCGGCGTGGTCGCTGTTGGCGGCATCAATCACAGCGTCGGCCTGGCGTGCTTCGTCGATCAGTAATTGGCGGTCATCCAGGCTGCCGATCACCGGGGTGATGCCCTGGGCCTGCAAGCGGCCGGCTTTCTGCGGGTCGCGCAGCAGGCCGCGCACGCTGTGCCCTTGGGCGATCAAGTGATGGGCAACGCTGCCGCCGACGAAACCATTGGCACCGGTAAGGAAAATCTTCATGGGAAAAAGCCTGTGGCTGGGGAACGAGCCACCACCATAGGCGTGAACAATTAGCGGAAAAACAGGCCTTAGTTCTGTTTAGAATGGACTCCAGAGTCCTTAATGGGTAAGCGTATGGAAAGCCTGAATGCCATCGGCGTGTTTGTCGCGGCAGCTGAAGCCCGCAGTTTTGTCGGCGCTGGCAGGACGCTGGGCATCTCGGCGTCGGCGGTGAGCAAGAGCATCGCCCGGCTGGAAGCAAAGTTTGGTGTGCGGCTGTTTCATCGCAGCACCCGCAGCATCACCCTCACGGCCCAGGGCACGCAGTTTGTCGAGCGCTGCCGGCGGGTACTGGCGGAGCTGGAAGTGGCGGGTGAAGAGCTGTCGCAAACCCTTGTCGCGCCCCAGGGCCCGCTGCGGGTTGGCCTGCCGATGATTGCGCGGCCGTTCCTGGCGATGTTCGGCGAGTTCCAGGCGCTGTACCCGCAGATCCAGCTGGACCTGGATTTCAACGACCGCCTGGCGGACGTGATTGCCGAAGGTTTCGACGCGGTGATCCGCAGCGGCGTGCCGAAGGATTCCGGGCTGTCGGCGCGTCCGCTGGGCACCTATCGAATGTTGGTCGTTGGCTCCCCGGATTATCTGGCTCGGAACGGAACGCCGCGTTGCCCGGAAGACCTGCACGCACATCGCTGCATCCATTTCCGCTTTCCCGCCTCCGGCAAACTCCAGGCCTGGCAGATGCGCCGCGACGAGCGAGCGCTGGAGCTTGAGCTGCCGCGCTCGATGATCTGCAATTCGGTGGAAGGACGCATGGAGCTGGCGGTGCAAGGCCAGGGCCTGACTTATGCGGCCGACTTCGTGGTGCGCGAGGCACTCGCGGCCGGGCATCTGGTGGAGGTGCTTGGGGATTACACCTGTGAGGGCGGCCAGTTCAACCTGCTGTGGCCGTCGGGGCGGCAGGTGCCGCCCAAGCTGCGGGTGTTTATCGAATTTATTGTCGCCAATATGCCGTTGGTACGTGGGACGTCTTAACCCGGCATGCGGCCATTCAAGTCGCCGTAGGTGAACGACTTCAGCTCATGGGTATCGAGCTTCCCGGTTCGCAGGAAACCTTCGGCCAGGCTGTGCATGGCGCCATACAGGAATTCGGCGATGCTCGAGCCGGCCGTGAGGCGGCGTATGCCCAAGGCTTGCAGCGTCTCGGGCGCGGGCAGGCCGGCCCAGGCCAGCACGTTGACTGGCAAGTTGGTCGCCTGGCAGAGCTGCTGGATTTCGTGCTCCAGGTGGATGCCGGCGGCAAACAGTCCGTCGGCGCCTGCGCCCTGGTACAACGCGGCGCGCTTGAGGAGTTCTTCAAGGCGCTGTGGCTCCGGGGCCAATCCTTTCAAATACACGTCGCTGCGGGCATTGATAAACAGCTTCACGCCACAGTTGTCCGCCACACGACGGGCGACTTCGATCTTGCGGGCCAGCAGTTCAGGCGTGCCGGCACCGTCCTCGATGTTAATCCCGACGGCACCGGCGTCGATCACCGCCTTGATCACCCGGCCCACGTGCTCCGGGTCGTCGGAATAACCGGCCTCGATGTCCACGCTCAGCGGCACGTCAATCACCCGGGCGATGGATTGCACGGTGCTGACCAGCAGCGGCAGCGGCAGCTGATTGCCGTCCTTGTAGCCGTGGGTCCAGGCAACGGCCGCGCTGCTGGTGGCGACGGCCTGGCTGCCCAGTTGCGCCACCAGGCGCGCGCCGCCGGCATCGGCGACGTTGGGCAGGATAAACAGTTGAGCATGGTGCAGGGCGTGGAAGGCGGTAGCGTGGGCGGTCATGGCGGGTCAGTCCTTTGAGTGGGCTTTGTTGTTGAAGGCGCCTGTCATATCAAGAATCGGCCCGGCATCGCAATCGATAACACACCACTGGTCGACATTTCCCACGTTGATGTCGATTGAGCGCCTGATGGATCGACTACAGGCACAACAACCCGTCGAATCAGGAGAGTGATCATGTCTTACGTAGATGGCTGTGTGATCGCAGTGCCCACCGCAAACCGCGAACAATTCATCCAGCACGCCAAGGCCGCCGCCGTGGTGTTCAAGGAACATGGTGCGCTGAATATCATCGAGTGCTGGGGCGATGATGTACCTCAGGGGCAGGTGACCTCGTTTCCCATGGCGGTCAAGCTCAAGGAGGATGAAACCGTGGTGTTTTCCTGGATCGTCTGGCCGTCGCGGCAGGTGCGTGACGCCGGGATGAGCAAGGTGATGGAAGACCCGCGCCTGAAGGCAGACGTCAATCCGATGCCGTTTGATGGGCAACGGATGATCTATGGCGGATTTGAGATGATCCTCAACACCTGAGGCCAGGCGTTCATGGACGGCGGCTGTAGTCCGATCGCCTGTCGCAGGGTAGGACCGACGATAACTCTGGTGCAAGACCAGTGCGAAAACTCTGCAAAACAAGGACTTGACGCGATTTGTCTGACAGAAACGTCGGGTAGACAACCCGGCGAGGTGGGCTAAGTTCAAGGCGCTTCCCATGAGGGGAAGTCTTCAATCAAGGAGTGACTGAAATGAACAAACCCCAGACTCAACTCAGGCATGGTCGCGTCGTGACACCCGCCAGTCGTGGCTCGGTGGCGGTAGAGCGTGGCCTGCTGGAAAACTGGCAAGTCAACGAAATGGAAGGCGGCAAGAACTTCCCGGCCCTCAACGCCGGCCCGTTTCCGGCACCTTACGAAACTGACGATCAGAGCGTCACGCCCCCCGCCGACGGGCACATCCTCAGCGGCGGCAAGACCGATGCCCGCGACTGCGTGAACTTCACCGACGAAGAAATGGGTAAGAAGCTCAACACCCCGTTTAACTGGCCGTTGTTGAATGTTGAAGCCGGCCAGGTATTCAAGGTGCAGTGGGCTTACACCGCCGCGCACGTGACCCGTGGCTATCGCTGGTTGATCACCAAGGACGGTTGGGACCCCAAGCAGCGCATCAGCCGCGCTCAACTGGAGCCCAAACCGTTCTTCGAGGACTTCTATACCCAGGTGCCGTATTACCAGCACTCGGCTGAACTGAAGGCCAAGGTTGAACATCAGGTGACATTGCCCAAGGGCAAGAAGGGCCGGCATGTGCTGGTGTTGATGTGGATCGTGGCCAACACCGGCAATGCGTTCTATCAGGCGTTTGACGTCGATTTCAACTAGCGGCAACTGAACCCGGAGGCAAAACAAAAAAATGTGGCGAGGGAGCTTGCTCCCGCTGGGCTGCGGAGCAGCCCTGAAAATCGGGGGCGCTTCGCACCCCAGCGGGAGCAAGCTCCCTCGCCACAGGTGTTGCGTTCAGCGCTGGGCCAACCAGTAGTCGTGCAACGCACGGGCGGCCGGTTCGATAGCGGCTACCCGTTGCTGATGGGCATTTACATCCAGGTCTGCCGGCAGTTCAAAGTTGTCCTGCTCGGCGCACCAGGAAATCTTTTCCAGTTGCCCGGCCTGTTCGGCAGGCAGCTCTGGCCAGTTGCCGATAGCGGCGCCACGGATATAACCAAAGCACCATTCTTCCGCCAGGGTCAGTGGCTGGTCCTGATGCTCGGTTTCCTCGAAACGTGCCTTGAAACCCTTGGCGTCGGTCGCCAGTTGCGTGGCAATGGCGTTCATATGGCGCACGCACAGTTCAAGGAACTGGCCAGCTTCTTCCGGGCTTTCCCAATCCGGGTTCTGCCCACCAAAGATACCGGGAAACCATTCGGCAACCTCCACCTGCGCGGGGCTTGAAACCAGGGCGGTGAAGTAACCGTCGAGCTCGGCCAGGTTCAGCACCGAGTGGTCGTCGCCGTACTTGAGCAGGGTGTCGTCGATGAACTCGAAATCGGCGGGGGCGAGGGGGTGGTCGTGCATGGGCATATCCTTTGTGCGTGGAACGCCGCTGATGGGGCGGCTTAAAGCGCGGAGGATGGCGCGTGTCGGGGTTTTAATCCAGCTTCTTCAACGCTTTTCCCACAGGACGCACAGCTTGCTCATGCACATCGAACCTGCCACCGCGAGAATGATCGGCACCAGGAAGTCATGGTCGATGCGGGTGAATTCCGCCACCAGCACGATTGCCGTCAACGGCATGCTCATGCTCGATGCCAGGAACGCCGCCGCACCGATGATCGCGAACGCCCCCAGCGGCACGCCGGGCCACAACAGGCTCCAGGCGCCGCCGAGGATGATGGCGAGCAGGGCGCCGTTGGCCAGCGCCGGGGTCAGCAAACCGCCTTCGGCACCGGCGCGCAGGCTGCTCGCAGTGATCAGTACCTTGACCACCAGCAGCACCGCGGCAAGGCCGATGGTCAGCTCATTGTCAAAGCCCAGTTGCGCCGGGCCCTTGCCGTTGCCGAGGATCTGCGGCAGGAAAATCGCCAGGCCCCCGATGATCGTGAAGTTGATCAACGACAGTACCGGCAACCGCCAGCCACGGGCGGCGTTGCTGCGGGCCGCGCCGGTCAGCCGGTTGAATCCGTAGGCGGCCAGGCCAAACACCGGCCCGCAGGCCAGCGCCCAGGCGATCAAACCAGGGCTGAGCACAAAGTGCGGCACCACGTATTGCGCCTCTGCGCCCAAGCCAATCCAGGCCACCGACGCGCCGATGGCCGAGGTGGCCAACGCAATCACTGCCGCCGGCCAACTGAACACACCCACCAACACTTCGAGCACAAACACCGCGCCGCCCAACGGCACGTTGTACACCGCCGCCAGCCCGGCGCCCGCACCGCAGGCGACGATCAGCCGATGCATGTCCGGCGCCAGTCGCGCCCGTTGTGACAACCAGGTGGCGGCCAGCGCGCCGACTTCCCGTGGCGCCACTTCACGGCCCAATGGCGAGCCGAGGGCCACAGTGATGATTTGCAGCACGGCGTGGGCGAGGGTGGTCTTGGGCGGCATGATCGGTGCCTGGGCGGAGACCGCTTGCTTGATGCTCACCAGTGGCCGGCCATAGCGGTAGATCAACCACCAACCCACACCGGCCACCAGGCCACAGGTGATCAGCACCAGCACCCGGCGTTCGGGCGCGGCGGCGGTGACGCCGAGCAAAAAGGTTTCATGGCTGATCAGGCTGTCGAGGCTGTAGCCGTAGGCCAGATGCTGGATGCCGTGCAGCAGCAAGGCGAGGAGCATGCCGCCCAGGCCGGCGCCGATGCCGGTGAAGATGACGACGAGTGCGAGAATCAGCAGCGAACGGGTTTTTGAGGGCATGAAGGGTCCAGGGAGCCGGGTTTCCGAGCCCGATTCTATAGCGCAATGGTGACGCCATAGCCCCGAGATGTAATGCACATGCGCGAACTGGCCTTCCACAACATTGCATTACGTTCAGATTACTTTAACGGCCCGGCCAATTGCCTGAATCGGACCTGTCGGCTTGCCGGTTTTCGACCCGCCGGGATTTTCCAGGGTCAGCTCAAAGAGCTGGTTCGGCGCCAGTGGCGGGAGTTTGTCCAGGGGCACAGACAAGGTCTGCCCAGGCTTGACCAAGCCCAGCGACACCGGGCCTTGCCAGTCTTCGCCCTTGGTCCAGAACTGCAGCGTCTTGTCTGCCGGTACTTCCATGATGCCCAGGGGAATCAGCTGGATTTCCTGGGTATTGCTCGCCTGGATTACCCAGCCCGGGGCCTGGTTTTGCGGGGCTACCAGCACCACCACATACGCGGTCGGGTTGATGGCGGCCGTACGGGTCAACAGCAGTGTCGCCAATACCAGGCTCGCCGCGATGCCGGCGCCGGCCAGTCCGCGCCACAACGCCAGCCTGTTCCACCATGAGACCGGCGAGTCCCGGGTGGCTGAATGCCCCAGGCTGCGCTCGATGCGTCGCCATAAATACACCGAAGGCGTTGCCGGGGCGGCCTGTTCAGTCAGTGGCAGCAGGCGCTGTTCCCAGGCGTCCACTGCCGCACGCAAGTCGGCATCGGTGGCCAGGCGCTGTTCCACCTCGGTGCGTTGCTCGGTGGGCAAGGTGCCCAGCACATATTCGCTGGCCAGTTCGTCGATGCTGTTCATGCCATGCACTCACGCAATGCCGCGAGGCTGCGTTTGATCCACGCTTTCACGGTACCCAGCGGGGTGCCGAGTTTGTGCGCGATTTCGCTGTGGGAATAACCGTCTACATACGCATGCAGGATGCAGTTGCGGCGGGCCGGGTCGAGTTGTTCGAGGCAGCTGTAGATTCGTCCCGAGTGCGCCTGATAGTCGAAGGTGTTGGTGGGCGCTGCGCTTTCATGCTCTTCGCTGAGGGGCACTTCGCGTCCATTGCTGCGCACGGCATTTAGCGCCAGGTGCCGGGTCACGCTGTATACCCAGCCGCGGGCCGAGCCTCTGTGCGGGTCAAAACTGGCCGCGCCGTTCCAGATCTTGATGAAGGCGTCATGCACGATATCTTCGGCCACCGCCTTGTTACGCACGATGCGCAACGCGACCCCCAGCAGCCGGCTGCTTTCCTGTTGATACAGCCGGCGCAAGGCCGGTTGTTCGCCACGGGCGCAGGCCAGCAGGCAGGCTTGATAGTCAAAATCGGCTTCAGGCAAAGACAGGTTTCCAGGTGGAGGCCCCGGCGGTGAGCCCGGGGCGCTTTGGCAGCAGCGTAGACGAATCTGGTCAGTTGGCCGCCCAGAAGATGTAGTCGGCCTGGTACTTGACCACTTCCTGCTTGCCCTTGTTGGCCGCCGTGCATTCCGTGCCTGGCGCAACGCCGCCCTTGAGGGCCACCCGCTGGATATACGCGACGCCACTCATCGCGCCCTTGCCTTCGGCGGGGTTGGCCTTGACCAGTTGATAAGGCAGGTTGCCAGGGCTGGACGGCGCCACGGCCAACTGGGTGCCGGTGACTTTCGAACCATCCTTGGCCTGCCAGGTGGCCGGCGGGCCGAAGTAGCTGCCGACCTGCTGGCCGCTGCGGTCATTGAGCACCGCCTTGGGACCGACGAAAAACCATTCGGTCTGGCCGGCAGCATTGGCCTTGTCCCGGCATTCGTAGGTGATTTCGCCGACTCCGGTGGTTTCCATGGTCACCTTGTGGCCGTCCGGCACCTTGATGCTGTCGGGTAAACCGGTCTGGGCAAAGGCAGTCGGTGCAGCGGCGAACAGGCAGGTCACGCAGAACAGGGCTTTGGCGTTCATCGGTGTCTCTCCATAAGGGCAGCAAGGCGCTGCTACCTGTACTACCCACGGCACGCGCAAACGGATGCAGCGATTAGAAAATAAATCTTCAAGGGCGCACACTGTGGGCCCCCGCACTACCAGAGGAGAGATTGACGATGACCGGTGTTCACAAGTCTGCTCAACAGGGTTTCTCTACTCAGGCCGTCACGTACGCCCAAGGCCGGCCGGACTATCCACGGCAACTCACGGGTTGGCTCACCGACGCCCTGCAGATCAATCCCCACTCCACGGTCATCGACCTGGGCGCCGGCACCGGCAAGTTCACCCGCTTGCTCAGCACCGTGGCGCCGACGTTGATCGCAGTGGAGCCGGTGGAGGCAATGGGGGCGCAGTTGCACAAACTGCTGCCCCAGGTGCGCCTGCTGTCGGGCACCGCTGAAGCCATCCCCCTGGAGGCGGCCACCGCTGATGCCCTGGTGTGTGCCCAGGCGTTCCATTGGTTTTCCACGGAAGCGGCCCTGGCGGAAATTCACCGGGTGCTCAAGCCGGACGGTCGCCTTGGGTTGATCTGGAATGTGCGGGATGAGTCGGTGGACTGGGTCGCGGCCATCACCGAAATCATCACGCCCTACGAGGGCGACACACCGCGCTTTCATACCGGGCGTTGGCGCGAGGCCTTTACCGGCGAGTATTTTTCCGCCCCCGAAATGACCTGCTTCCCCTACAGCCATGTCGGCAGCCCCCAGGAAGTGATCATGGACCGCTTCCTTTCCGTGAGCTTTATCGCCGCATTGCCACCGGCAGAAAAGGCGCAGGTGACTGAGCAGTTGCAGTCGCTGATCAACACGCATCCGGCCTTGCGCGGCCGTGAGACGGTTGCGTTTCCGTACCAGACCCAGGCTTATCGCAGCCAGCGGCTGATCAGAAAGGCATAAAGTCAGATCGTTTTGATATAAGTAGTTATAAGAAAAATCGCTATGCTGCGGCCAGAATTTTATAAGGCCGCAGGTAGTGGTAATGGATGTAGGTAATTTTGGTTTCTCGATTGCTGGCCTGATTGTTGGATTTATCGTGGGAATGACCGGTGTAGGCGGGGGCTCGTTGATGACGCCGATCCTGCTCTGGTTCGGCATCAACCCGGCCACCGCCGTGGGCACCGACCTGTTGTACGCCGCCATCACCAAGTCCGGCGGGGTGCTGGTTCACAGCAAGAATCGCAACATCGACTGGACCATCACCGGCTGGCTGACCCTGGGCAGCGTGCCCGCCGTGTTGCTGACCTTGTGGTTTCTCAAGAGCCTGGACACCGACCCCGCCGCCTTGAACGCGGTGATCAAGCAGTCCCTGGGCGTGGTCTTGCTGCTGACGGCCACGGCGATCCTGTTCAAGAACAAGCTGTTGGCCTTTGCCCAGCGGCATGCCGGCGACGACTACAAGATGGCGCCGCGCAACCTTAATGCGCTGACCATCATCACCGGCGCTGTCCTCGGTACCATGGTGGCCCTGACCTCCATCGGCGCCGGTGCCCTGGGCACGGTGGCGCTGTTTATCCTGTACCCGTTCCTGGCCACCAAGCGCCTGGTGGGTACCGAAATCGCCCACGCCGTGCCGCTGACCCTGGTCGCCGGCCTCGGCCACGCCAGCATGGGCAACATGGACTGGACCCTGCTGGGCTTCCTATTGCTGGGCTCGCTGCCGGGGATTTATGTCGGCAGCCACATGGCCGGCAAGGTCCCGGACGGGATATTGCGTCCTTGCCTGGCGTTCATGCTGGTGATGATCGGCTTCAAGCTGGCGTTTTAACGCGCCGGCCCATTGCCGATCTGCCACACAAACGGCGGCTCGGTGCGGTTGATCACCCAGTCGCCGACAATCCGCGCCTTGTAGATCACCGGGTTGTGGGACGACACGGTGCGGGCGTTGCGCCAGTGCCGGTCGAGGGCTTTGCCCTGGCGCACATCCGAAGCCCCCAGTGCGTTGAACAGTTCAGTGGTGGCGCGCTGGATCAGTTCCGAGACCACCACCTGCGCCGTGGCTGATTCGATTTCGGCGGCCACATTGGCTTCGCGCTCCACGGCATCGTCCCCACCGAACCGCGCCACATAAGCCCGCTGAGCTGGAACTGCGGCTTTCAATGCGCTGGCTTCGGCCGCATACACCAGCGCTGCAACTTCACCCACCACCTGCTGAATCTGCGAGTCCTGGCTCACATGGGCGGCATTGCCATGGCTGTAGATCCGTTTGCGGCTGCGCACCTGATGCGCCACATCCTTGAGGGCCGCGCGGCCGATGCCGGCAAGGGTGGCGAGCAGCACCAACTGATAGAACGCAGTCTGGTATTTGAAGCGCGTGGCAAAGTCGATGACGTTTTCCGCCTCCACCACCGCATCGGTAAAACGCGAGGTGCCGCTGCCGGTGGTGCGTTGGCCAAAGCCGTCCCAGTCATCGCTTTGCACCACGCCGGGCTGGCGGGTGCGGGTGGCGGCAATCACATCGCCGCCGGTGTCGCTGCGTTGGGCGTAGACGTCGATCCAGTCGGAAAACAGGCTGCCGGTGCTGTAGAACTTTTCACCGTTGAGTTTCCATTTGTCGCCGTCGGGGCTGACTTTAGTGACGACATCGCCGATGGCCACGCTGCCGATTTCGGTCCAGGCGCAGCCCACGATGTCACCGTCGACAAAGCGTTTGAACCAGAGGTCTCGCGCCGCGCCGGGGGCGGCATTCAGGCGGTCTTCGGCAAACGCGAAGTGCCCGCGCAGGGCCTGGGGCACGTTGGAGTCGGCTTCGGCCAGTTCGATCAGCAGTTCGAATAGCTGGGGCAGGGAGGCGCCGCCACCGCCGTATTCCACTGGGACGCGCACGGCGCCAAAGCCGGCTTGCTTGAGCCATTGGATCGGCTCGTAGGGCAGGGCGCGGGTTTGTTCGCGCTCTACGGCACCCTCGGCGATGCGCTGGAAAATCGGCCGGAAGCGTTCGGCCAGGGCGTGATAATCGACGCCGGTGGACAGTGGATTGATCACGTGATGTTCGGTCATGGGGACGGTTCCTGGGCAGTGAGATAGGTGAGCTATTGCACGGTCCATGCCGGGCGCGAAGGCACGTATTTACGGGACGGGTGCCGATTCAACTGTTGTTCCTGCAACAGCAAAACGACAAACCGCTGCAATCCACGACAGCTCGGAGCAGGCTGCTTTTCGCCTGTTTCCGCGCTCGAAGGCCGGTAGTGCGGGCCTCTCACGCCCACTGGCACAGTTGCTGCTCCACACCTCGTACATGCCAATCCGCGAGGTACAGTCCAATGAGTCAGCAAGCCGTCAAATTTGCCTACTGGGTGCCCAACGTCAGCGGGGGGCTGGTGGTCAGCAAGATCGAACAGCGCACCCACTGGGGCATCGACTACAACCGCAAGCTGGCGCAGTTGGCTGAAGAAGCCGGCTTTGAATACGCCCTGACACAGATTCGTTTCACCGCCGGTTATGGCGCCGAATACCAGCATGAGTCGGTCGCGTTCAGCCACGCGTTGCTGGCGGCCACCACCAAGCTCAAGGTGATCGCGGCAATCTTGCCCGGCCCCTGGCAACCTGCGCTGGCGGCCAAGCAACTGGCAACCATCGACCAACTCACCAACGGCCGCGTTGCCGTCAATATCGTCAGCGGCTGGTTCAAGGGCGAGTTCCAGGCCATCGGCGAACACTGGCTGGAGCACGACGAGCGTTATCGCCGCTCCGAGGAATTCATCCGCGCCCTGAAAGGCATCTGGACCCAGGACAACTTCACCTTCCGGGGTGATTTCTACCGCTTCGACAACTACAGCCTCAAGCCCAAGCCAGTGGGCGAGCCCCACCCGGAAATCTTCCAGGGTGGCAGTTCGCGGGCCGCGCGGGACATGGCGGCACGGGTGTCGGACTGGTACTTCACCAACGGCAATACCCCGGAAGGCATCAAGGCCCAGGTCGATGACATTCGCGCCAAGGCGGCGGCCAATAACCATTCGGTGAAAGTCGGTGTGAATGCGTTTGTGATCGCTCGCGACACCGAGGAAGAAGCCCGCGCCGTGCTCGCGCAAATCATCGAGCAGGCCGACCCGGAAGCCGTCAACGCGTTTGGCGATGCGGCGAAACAGGCTGGCAAGGCGTCACCGGAAGGTGAGGGCAACTGGGCCAAGTCGACCTTCGAGGATCTGGTGCAATACAACGACGGCTTCAAGACCAACCTGATCGGCACCCCGCAGCAGATTGCCGAGCGCATCGTCGCCTTGAAGGCGGTCGGCGTGGACCTGGTACTGGCCGGCTTCCTGCACTTTCAGGAAGAAGTGGAATACTTCGGCAAGCGTGTATTACCGCTGGTGCGCGAACTGGAAGCCAAGGCCGGGATCAAGCAAGTCGCCTGAACACCACCACCGCTGCCCGCAATTTGTTATTGCCGAACCGGCACATTCGCTCGAACTCCCCATGGCTGACCGGCAGATGCTGGCAGTCCATGGGCTGGCGGTGCTGGCTGTGATCCACGTCCGGGTCGTGCAGGTACACGAAGTCTTCGTCGCAGTCGGTGACGATTACCCAGTGGGGCGACTTGGAGCGGGTCAGGCGGTAGCTGCTGATCAACACCAGCGGCTGGCCGCCTTCGCGCAGCACCTGGGGTAAATCCAGCGGGCCTCCGAGCACTTGCTCAACGTCGCTCAAGGCCAACTCTTCCTCGAAGGCGTCATGCACCAAACGCATGACGTCTTTTTTATGCTGATCACGCACCCCGTCGAGAAACAACGGCCCGCTGACATTGACCTGCATGCGCACGCGAAAGCCCCGGCGCCAGGCGGCCAGCGCCAAACCCTGGGGGCTGCAGCCGCCATGGCCGGCGGTCATGAACACGGTGGTTGCCTCGCGCCAGATCTGCAGTTCTTCCCGGCGCTGGGCCACCCGCGCAGGTTCCAGGGCACCCATGGCCATCAGCAGGCTGGCGGCGCCGCAGGTGAAGTCGGTGGTTTGCTGGTAATAGGGCACGCTCAAGGCGCGCGCGTCCTGGTGCTGGAGGATGCGTTTCTCCAGGCGCAGGGCAGGGGCGTGGTCTTCGTAGTAGTCGTTGACCAGGGCAAAGCGCCGGTAGCCGTTGCGCTCATACAGGGCGATGGCGCCGGGGTTGTCGGTACGCACTTCCAGGCGCAGGTAGGCGCAGTCATGCTCCACCGCACAGGCTTCGATGCGCGTCAGCAGCTGTTTGCCCAGGCCCAGGCCCCGGGAAGACTCGGCGATGGCGATGGAGTACAGGCGCGCCAGGGAGGTGCCCCGGTGGAACAACACCAGGGCGTAGCCCAGCAATTCGCCGTGTTTTTCTGCCACCAGCAGTTGCCCGTGGGCGCGACTGACCATCCACTGGAAGCTGCGGGTGGAGAGCCGGTCCGTGGTGAAACAGTGCTGTTCCAATGCCACCAATGCAGGCACGTCATCGGGTGTTGCAACGCGAAAGGAAAGAGCCATGTGACCGCCGTAAAAGTTGCGTAACGAAACGGGACTTCTCTAAAAGATCGTGCTTAATAGAAAAGGTCTAGTTCTCTAAAGCGGATCAATCAATATGTCAGCGGTACAAGGTCATTGGCGTGAAGTATCCGAGCAAACAGTGGCGGCGACAATAACTTCCAACGGTTATTTTTCCAGCCCTCCCAAGAGTGCAAGTCAAGTCGTGATCATTGTCGAGCGCAAGGAAGACTGGGCCTCGTACTTCCCCAGCGAAGACATCGTCACCGCCCAGGAATACCTTGAGCAAACCCGGGAAAACGAGACGGGCAAGCGCGTGCAGGTGATCAACCTGTGCCGCAGCTACAAGTACCTGGGGCACGGCTATTACTGCTCGCTGCTGGCCGAGGCGCGGGGGCACAAGGTGATTCCGTCGGTGCGCACCATCAGCGAACTGACGAAAAAGTCCCTGTACGGCCTGGCCCTGGATGACCTGGATAAAACCCTCGATAAAGCCTTGAGTCATCATCTCTACAGCAACACTGAAGGCTTTACCCTGACACTTTACTTTGGTCGGACCAATATTGAACCCTTGCAGGATCTGGCCCGCCAATTGTTTGAAGCGTTTCCCTGCCCGATCCTGTTAGTTGAGTTTCGCAAGAATAACGGCTGGCACATCGAAGGCATCAAGTCTGGCGTATTGCACAAGTTGCGTGATGACCAGGAAGACCAATTCGCGAATGCCCTGGACAACTTCAGCCGCAAGATCTGGCGTCAACCGCGCTCCCGCCGTCTGGCCCGCTATGACCTGGCGATCCTGCACGACCCGCAGGAACAACTGCCGCCGTCCAACGCCCGCGCCCTGGAAAATTTCGTCCGGGTCGGCAAGGGGCTCGGCATCGACGTGGAACTGATCGAACGCAAGGACTACGCCCGCCTGGCCGAATACGACGCCCTGCTGATCCGCGAGACCACCAGCGTCGACAACCACACCTACCGCTTCGCGAAAAAGGCCGAAAGCGAAGGGCTGGTGGTGATGGACGACCCGGCCTCGATCCTGCGCTGTACCAACAAGGTCTACCTCACGGACCTGCTGAAAAGCCATCAACTGGGCATGCCCGCCACCGAAATTCTCTACAAGGAGCGACCCGAAGATTTCGAAAGGGTGGGTGAGCGCCTCGGCTTCCCGCTGGTGCTGAAGATCCCCGACGGGTGTTTCTCCCGCGGCGTGATCAAGGTCGAAAGCCAGCAAGCGCTGCTGACCGCCACCGCCGAACTGTTCGAGCATTCCGTGTTGCTGCTGGCCCAGGAATTTTTCTACACCGAGTACGACTGGCGCATCGGCGTCCTCAACCGCAAACCGATCTTTGCCTGCCAGTACTTCATGTCCAAGGGGCATTGGCAGATCTACAACCACAAGGCCATCGGCCAGGACATCAACGGCGAGTGCCGCACCCTGGCGGTTCACGAAGCCCCCAAGGCGGTGGTGGAACTGGCGGTAAAAACCGCCAACCTGATCGGCGACGGCCTGTACGGCGTCGACCTCAAGCAGTCCGGCGACAAGGTGGTGGTAATCGAGGTCAACGACAACCCCAACATGGACGCCGGCATCGAAGATGCCTACCTGCAAGACGACTTGTATTCCCTGGTACTGGAAGAGTTCGTGCGACGCCTGGAGTTGAAGCGTCAAGGCCAGGTGTGGTGACGCGCGATGATCCAGCGCTTTGAATTAACCGATGGCAAGTTGTACAACAGCCTGGGGGACGGCGGGGATGTCTTGCTGTTCAGCAATCCTGACCCCCACGAGCGCAAGTACCTGCGCGACTGCTACAAGCTCGATGAACACGCCCTGGCTTCGGCGCTGGACCCGGACGAAGTGTCGCGCATCGAGTTCCACCCCGATAACCTGTTCCTGATCTGGAAGCGCCCGGAGAACTATTCGGGCGGCGGCAACCTGGTGTTTGAAGTATCGTCCTGCGGCCTGCTGTTTTCCGGGGAACAACTCCTGGTGATCGCCACCGACGACAGCCAGCTCTCCGGGCTGGGTGCGCGCCGGCCATTGCGCACGCCGCTGGATGTGTTGCTGGACTTGCTGCTCAACAACATCCATCACTACCTGGGCCACCTCAAGGTGATCAAGATGGTCGCCCGGGAACTGCAGCAGCAGTTCAATGCATCGATGAGCAATCGCCACCTGATGCAGATGTTCAACCTCAGCGAAAGCCTGATCTATTACATCAACGCCCTGCACAGCAACGGCGCGGTGCTGACGCGCCTGCGCAACCATGGGGAAAAGGAACATTTCAGCGCTGAAACACTGGGCCTGATCGATGACCTGATTATCGAGAACAACCAGTGCTACAAGCAGGCGGAGATTTACTCCAACGTGTTCTCCGGGCTGATCGACGCCCGGGGCAACCTGATGAACAACAGCATGAACAACCTGCTGCGCAAGCTGACGCTGATCAACGTGGTGTTCCTGCCGTTGAACCTGATCGCCAGCGTGGGCGGGATGTCGGAATTCAGCATGATGACGGCGGGCACGCCGTGGTGGATTTCGTACCCGTTGTTCATGGCCGCGATGGGACTCGGGGCGGGGTTGATGGTGCTGGGGTTGAAGCGGATTGCGGGGAGTGGCGACAAGGCAGTATGACTAAAATCCTGAATATCACTGAGGTCTAAATGTGGGAGCGGGCTTGCTCGCGAAAGCGGTGGATCAGTCACTGTAGATGGCGACTGTCACACCGCTTTCGCGAGCAAGCCCGCTCCCACAGGGGATGTGCGCCATTCAGACGTCCGGCTGCAACGTCAGCACCTCAAACCCATCCCGCGTCACCGCCACCGTATGTTCCCACTGCGCCGACAAGCTGTTGTCCCGCGTCACCACCGTCCAGCCATCCTTCAAGCTGCGCACCTTGGCGCTGCCCTGGTTGAGCATCGGCTCAATGGTAAACACCATGCCTTCACGCAGTTCGAGCCCGGTACCGGGGCGGCCGAAGTGCAGGACCTGCGGGTCCTCGTGCATCTCGCGGCCAATGCCATGCCCGCAATATTCACGCACCACGCTGTAGCCGTTGCTCTGGGCATGGTTCTGGATGGCGTAGCCGATATCCCCCAGGCGTGCGCCGGGCTTGACCTGGCGGATGCCGGCCCACATCGCTTCAAAGGTCATTTCCACCAGGCGCCGGGCCTTGGGCGAGACATTGCCGATCATGTACATCTTGCTGGAGTCGGCGATATAGCCGCCTTTCTCCAGGGTGATGTCGATGTTGACGATGTCGCCGTCCTTGAGCACGGCCTTGGCGCTGGGCATGCCATGGCACACCACCTCGTTGATCGAGGTATTGATGCAGAAGGGGTAGTCGTACTGGCCCAGGCTCGCCGGCCGCGATTGCAGGTTATTGCGGATGAAGGCTTCCACCGCGCTGTCGATCTCCAGGGTCGACTGGCCGGCGGCGACAAAACCGTCGAGCATGGTAAACACCTGGGCCAACAGGCGGCCGGATTCGCGCATCACGGCAAGTTGTTCGGTGGTCTTGATCATTCGCTGCGCCCCCGGATCAGGTCGGGTTTGTCCAGCAACAGCTTGTTGATCAGGTCGTTATAGGCCAGGTGCGGATTGAGCTCGGCGAGCAGGCCGATCTTGATCCAGAACTCGGCCTGGGCGTTGATGGAACGGTCCATGGTGGCGCTGGCCAGACGGAGTTGTTCGTGCAATTGGTCGGTGATCTTGACGATGCCCATAAGCTTCACTGTGCAGGGTTGATATACAAAGCGTATACGTTTCGTATGCTTCGCGTAAAGCCTGGCGTTTCGCCATTGACTTGCCGGATGGCGCCGGTTAATTTTGATTCATGACATTTCAAACCTTTCGTTGCCAGCCAAGCATTATTACCGCCATTCCTCATTTGGCGGGATAGCACACGGCTGCACCCAAACCCGCCCTAGAGGCGGGTTTTGTTTTTCCGTCTCCAGGGCCCTGCAAACACCCAGGAGACATCCATGAGTACCCGCCCCGCGAGCCAGCCCCAGGATTCGGGATTGCTTGAGCACTATGTGAAGAAGATCCTGGCCGCTCCGGTCTACAACCTGGCGGTGCGTACGCCGTTGCAGGTGGCGCCGGCGCTGTCGGCATTGCTGGACAATCAGATCCTGCTCAAGCGCGAAGACCTGCAACCGACCTTTTCCTTCAAGATTCGTGGCGCCTACAACAAACTGATGCAGCTCAGTGCCGAGCAAAAGGCGCGGGGCGTGATCACTGCTTCTGCGGGTAATCATGCCCAGGGCGTGGCATTGGCTGCGCGGGAGTTGGGGATCAAGGCGACGATTGTCATGCCGTGCACCACCCCGGAGTTGAAAGTGTTGGGCGTGCGCTCCCGAGGCGGCGAGGCGGTGTTGCACGGGGCGAGCTTTCCATTTGCCCTGGCCCACGCGTTGCAACTGGCCGAGGCCACAGGCAGTACCTTTGTCTCGCCATTCGACGACCCGGACGTGATTGCCGGGCAGGGCACCGTGGGCATGGAAGTGCTGCGCCAACAGCAGGGCCCGCTGGACGCGATCTTTGTCCCCGTGGGCGGCGGCGGATTGATCGCCGGTATCGCGGCCTACGTCAAATACCTGCGCCCCGAAGTGCGCATCGTCGGCGTCGAGCCCGAAGGCTCCAGTTGCCTGCTGGCAGCCTTGCGCGCAGGGAGCCGGGTGGTGCTGCCGAGCGTCGACAGCTTTGCCGACGGGACTGCCGTGGCCCAGATAGGCGCCCATGGTTTTGAAATCTGCCGACACCACGTGGATGAGGTGATCACCGTCAGCAATGACGAACTGTGCAGCGCCATCAAGCTGATCTACGACGATACGCGATCAATTACCGAACCTTCGGGGGCGCTGGCGGTGGCGGGTATCCGCAAGCATGTCGCGAAGACCGGGATCCAGGGACAAACATGGGTGGCGATCAACTCGGGGGCCAATATTAACTTTGATAGTTTGCGACATGTTGCCGAACGAGTGGCGGCTCAAGCAGGTTAAACGTTTAATCTAATGAAAATTTAATGTTAGTCGCAGCCACCCGTTTGGAGGGTGTTTATTTCCGCTGGAAATAGTTTGGGGAAGGCGCTTGTTTTTACAGTCTTTCAATTTGCATGACGCCAACCGGTGCTTATTGCAGGATGCATGAGTCGGTGGCCAGTATTTCGTTCGAATATGCCGATTTTCCTGGGCCTTGGCAGTCCATGCCCGACGGCATGTTTAATGCTTCATAAGATCCTGTTACAACTCTGAATGAGCAACAAATACCGCTGCTGATCCCCCAAACGAACGGGTTAATGGCGGTCTGCCACGTAACTTATATAAGTAACGTTGTCGCTTATGAGGAAAGGATCCAACGCAACTCTGAACGGCCTAGTAGGCTGGGTACGTGAAGCCGTCTGCCAGGGCTGGCAAGGCGCAAAAAGGTGAACGTCTCATCACGGTCGCCAGCAATAAGAATATTGATAACAATCGATTGGCAATCTCATAAAAGGAGAGGTCGGCCATGCTTTCGGATCTGGAACTACGCGGCATCATTGAAGGAAGTTTTCTGCCCAAGCGCTGTGAAGTCACCAAGGCGTCGGACGCCTCGCTGACGGTCAAGGTCTATCACGAGATCGATCATGACCGGGTCGACCTGGTGGTCACCGGCATTTGCGCCAACAAGCTCGACAGCAGTCGGGCGATCTGCAACTTGATTACCGAGTTGCGTGAAGACCTCAAGCATACCCACACCCAGGCCCCGGCCCTCAAACGAGCCGGCGCGCGTCCTTTCTATTAAACGGACGGTTGAGCTTCAGTCAGTGAAGACTTGCGGGCCTGGATAAATGCCAGGCCCAACGCCGTTTCCGTGATCCTTTCGGCCGTGAAGCGGCCGGCAAGGGTAACGCCTGGCGACCGCAGGAGCGAGCTCGCTCCCCCCTGCAACGGCGCTGCAATCACATCAGTTCTGGAAATCACACGCCTCGGACATTTTGCGATAACCCACGTCCTGGACTTTCCCTTGGCTGTCCACGAACTTGATATCGGCATTGATCACTTTGCAGACATTGGTGTCGGGTTCGTGCATGGCAAGTACCTTCTGCACATCCATCTTCTCGCCGTAGTGGTAAGGCGTGATGACGGGGGCGGTGTCAGCCTGCGCCATCCCCGTTACAGCCGTCAGGGCCAGTGCAGCGCCGAGCATTAACGTACGCAGTTTCATGGTGTTTCTCCGCAAGTCGTTCGCAGGCCCAACAACGTGATGGGCCGCGGCCGCCCTGGGCAATGGCGGGTGCCATGCGAGTGCGGTCGACTCAACTGTCGTCCGGGGGGATTAACCATCGATTAAGTGAGGCTTTACTGACAAAAGCTTCATCTTCAGCACCGTCGATATCTCGCGCGCTTTAACCGGAAAAGTCTGATACGAGCCGGTTAACCCCGCTTGCTACCGTCGCCGCCGGGTCCATCAATCGGATGGCGTTGGCATTGGGTGGAGTTGGTTTGCAAAAGAAAATCGCAGCAGAATTTCTTGGGACGTTCTGGTTGACCTTCGGCGGGTGCGGCAGCGCGATACTGGCCGCGGCGTTTCCGGAGCTTGGGATCGGCTTTGCCGGTGTCGCCCTGGCCTTTGGCTTGACGGTGCTGACCATGGCCTACGCGGTGGGCAGTATTTCCGGTGCGCACTTCAACCCGGCGGTGACTATCGGCTTGTGGGTGGGACGCCGGATGCCGGGGGGGGACGTGGTGCCGTACATCATTGCCCAGGTGGCTGGTGCGATTGTCGCCGCCGCCGTGTTGGCGCTGATCGCCAGTGGCCGTCCGGGGTTTGAAGTGGGTGCTTTCGCCGCCAACGGCTATGGCCAGTTGAGCCCCGGGCAGTACAGCCTGCTGGCCGCGTTGGTGGTCGAGGCGGTGGCGACGTTCTTTTTTGTGTTCATCATCATGCGTGTCACCGGCCCGGGTTCGGCGGTCGGGTTTGCGCCGATTGCCATTGGCCTGACCCTGACGCTGATTCACCTGGTGGCCATCCCCGTCACCAACACCTCGGTCAACCCGGCGCGCAGCACCGGGCCGGCATTGTTTGCCGGCGGGGAATACCTGATGCAGTTGTGGCTATTCTGGGCGGCACCGATAGCGGGTGCGGTGGTGGGCGCCATCGTTGCCCGCGCGGTTACCTGCCCCCGGGAGGCGTGAGCCTACCAGCTCATGCGTACCCCGGCGTTACCGCTGAAACCCTCCAGCGTGTTGCTGTCCAGTTGGGTGTTGTAGTCCGCCGCCAGGTACACGCTGACGGTGGACGACAACTTGGCGACAACGCCCACACCGAGGTCGGCAGTGGATGACTTGTGATCGGTTTTAATCCGGTCCACGTCGTCGTAGGTCACCGTGTCACTGCCACCGAAGGTGCGCCAGGCGTTGGCTCGCACATACGGTTCGATCGGGGTGTTCTGCACCAGGTAACGCCCCTTCAGGCGTGCGCCGAGGCGGCCGGTCCAGTAGTCCTGGGAATCGAATGAAACTTTGGAAATGCCGTCATTCTGGTGGTCCATGTCAATCTGCTGGTTGATTACCTGCACCTGGGGTTCCACCACCCAGTGTTCGGAGACGGTAATCGGGTAGCCGGCTTCTGCCGAGAGGGCCAGGGCGTGGCCCTTGTTGTCGATCTTCACGTCACGGTCGGACTTGCTGTCACCGTCGAAGCGCGTGCCCATGGCCACCAGGTCAACGTACCAGCCCTTGGGATCGGTGAGGGTCCAATAGGCGCCGAAGTTATCGCCATCCAGCTTGACCCGCCCGGAGCGGTTGTCCTGGAAGCCCATTGAAAAGCCCTTGATGTCACCTTGCAGGCGGCTTTGGCCGATGAACAGGCCGAAACGCTGGAGCTGTCCGCCGCTGGTCTCGGAGGCGTAGAGGTCATGGCCCACTTGATAGCCCTTGATGGAACCGTCGAAGCTTGGCGATACCGTACCCGACCAGCTCTTGTTGAAGTCACTGCCATAGGCACGGCCCCAGCCCGCCGGAACCGGTCCGGTCTCGCTGAGCAGGCTTTGTTCGCCCTGGCGGTCGTGGAAGGTGCCCAGGGCTTGCAGGGTCATCAACTGCGCGGCCGGGACGACCACCGAGTACACCGGCACCTCCAGGCGATACAACGGAATCGGCTCGGCCCCGGCGATGGCGGCAGGCAACACCGGGTTGCTCGCTGCCGACTCCGGCGAGGTGGCAGCCGCGACCTGGCTGGGCGGTGGAGCAGGGGGCTCGACCGGGGCGACGGGTTGCGAGGTCGGTGGCTCCACGGGCGGTTCATCCGGCGCGACCACGGGCGGCACTGGCGGAATCGGCGGAACGGGCACCACCACCGGTGGCGTCGGCGGGACAGGTGGCACCACCGGTGGCTGCACGGCGACCACCGACGAACGCAAGTACCAGTTATTTTCCGTGCCGGCAGTGACACCCCCTTTGAACAGCAGATACTCATAAGCTCCGGCGGATACCGAGCCTTTCAGGGCAAATGCATCGGTGCTGCTGGTGGCGCCGTTGAGGGCTTGCACCACTTCGATCCCGCTGTTTTGTGTGAGACCGCCCAGGCCGCCGAGATTGCTCACGGTCATTTGTGTGTGCCCGCTGATGGTCCCGTCAGACACTACCAGTTTGTCGGTGGCCGAGTTCTCGTCGCCCAGCACGGTTTGCAACCAAAGCTGCCCATTGTTGCCGACGTAGTTGCCGTACACCGTCAACGTATCGGTGGCGCTGTTGCTGCGGCTGGTCATGTCGATGGTGCCGGCATTATTCAGGGTGGCCAGTGCGCCTGCGGTGTAGGGGCGGATACTGCCTTGCGTCACGCCCAGGGTGCTGCTGCCATCGATGTTGAAGGTGCCGGTATTGCTGGCACTGTCGCCGAGGAAAAAGTCGCCGGCCAGGTCGAAACGCGCGTTGTTGTTGAGGTTGACCGTTTCCTAGCCGATATAGCGCGCGGCTGTGCTGGAAGTGGTGTTGTCGAAGGTCAGTTGGTCGTTGCCCAGGCCGCCGTCAATCGAAGGCGTCGTGCCGAGCAGGTTTTCGTCGAGGCCGCTGAGCAGCGCGGTGTCGTCGCCATCGCCCATCAGCACCGCGGACTTGATCTGGCCGCCATTGAGCCAGTTGAGTGTGTCGTTGCCGACACTGGCGCGGATCTCGCCGTTGATCACGCCGCCACTGACGGTAATGCTGTCGTTGCCGCCACTGGTGCTGATATTGCCGCCGATGCTGCCGCCGGAGACGATGATGGTATCCGTGCCGAAACCGGTCACCAGGTTGCCGAGGATCGACCCGCCGGGCATGTCGTAGATGTTGTTGTCGAGCTTCATGTCGACCCGGCCGATGGTGCCTGCGGTTTGCCGGGCCACGTCGCCATCCTCGAAAGCGCCGACGATGGTGCCGCCGGTCATCAGGAACGTGTCGCGGCCATCGCCCTGGGCCAGGGACTGGATCTGCCCGCCGCTCATCACGAAATCATCGATGCCGTTGCCCTGGGAAACCGCACCGGTCACGGTGCCGGCGCTGATTTGGAAGCGATCGGCACCGTCGCCCTGGGTGATACTCCCGACAATGCGCCCGGAGTTCATGTCGACAAAATCAGTGCCGGCGCCGAAAGTGATATTGCCGTTGATGGTGCCCGTGCCGCCTGCGGGCAGGGTCAGGGTGTTATTGCCGGCAAGGTCCGTAAGCCAGTCGGACTGCTCCCGCTGTCGCAGGTGTAGGCATCGTTGCCAGGACCCGGGGTGAACACGCAAGCCGCCAGGGCTTGTTGGGGGGCCAGGTAATGCAGTGAGAGGATGCCGACAGCCAACACGGCGCGAGGCTGAAAAGTCCGTTTATTGCGCATGGATCTGCCCTGTTTTTGTTATAGAAACTGCACATGTTTCTTGGGTCTAGTACAGTTTTTTACACAATGCAGAATTTTCGGACAGATAACCGCAGGGCTGTAAGCCACGTGATACGTGGCTTACATAGTGGCATATTGATTTTTTTGCCGCGTTTGTCAGTCCAACTGACGACGATAGGGCAGGTCCGGACCGGTCTTGCTGCAGGTGAGTGCCGCGGCGCGGATAGCGAAGGTGAGCATGCTGCTGATCTGCTCCCGGGTCAGCTGTTGCAGGCCCTCCACCGAGTCCAGTTGCTGCTCGGTCAGCCAGGCAATCAACGCGGCCTGGAAGGTATCGCCAGCACCAACCGTGTCCGCCATGACCACCTTGACCGCTGGCGCCGACCAGCTGCCGTGCTGGCGGCTGAACACCGTGGCGCCGTCGCCGCCGCGGGTCAGGAACACCAGCTGGCAACGGTGCTGCAACCAGCCTTGCAGGACGCTTTCCGGGGTTTGGCCGGGGTAGAGCAGGTGCAGGTCTTCGTCACTGACCTTGATCAGGTCGGCATGCTTGACCAGCTCGGCCACACGGGCGCGCCACAGCTCGATGTTCGGCTCCGGGTTCAGGCGTACGTTGGGGTCGAGGCTGATCAGGCGCTTGCCGCTTTCCCGGCGTACCAGGGCCAGCAACGTGTCGGCAATCGGCTGCACCACCAGTGAGAACGAGCCGATGTGTACGCCACGCACTTCGTCGCCCAACGCCGGTAGATGCTCAAGTTGCAACTGGCGGTCGGCGCAACCTTCACCGCGAAAGCTGTATTGCGGTGAGCCATTGGCACCCACTGCGACCATTGCCAGGGTGGTGGGCGCTGAGAATTCCACGAGGTACTCCTCGCCCACGCCTTCGTCCTTGAGCACCTGCAACAGGCGTCGGCCCAGGTAGTCGTCGGAGATCCCGGCGAAAAAGCCCGCGTCGATTCCCAGTCGACGCAAGCCTACCGCGACGTTGAACGGCGAGCCGCCAGCAATCGCCTTGTAATTGACCCTGGATGCCTTGCCGCTGGCATCGTCCTCGCTGAAAAAATCAAACAGCGCTTCGCCACATACCAAATACATATTCGTTCGCTCTTAAAGGGATGCCACGTGCTGTTGATAACGCTCATAAGCCTGCTGGTAGGCGCTGACGCTGCCGGCATCCGGCAGTGTGCGGCTGGCTGCGTCGACGCTCACGCAGCGCTGGCACAACTGCGCCAGGCTTTCACCGGACTGGCACCACGCGGCCTGGATTGCCGCACCCAGGGCCGCCGCTTCGCTTTGTTCGGTGCAGACCACTTCGGTGTTCATGATATCCGCGACCATCTGCCGCCACACCGGGCTTTTCGAGCCGCCGCCGATCAGGCGGATGCTCTGGCTCTGCAGGCCGGTCTGGCGCAGCAGGTCCAGGCCATAGCGCAAGCCGAAGGTAGTGCCTTCGACCACGGCGCGGCACAGGTTGGCGCGGGTCAGATTGGTCATCGTCAGGCCGTGCAGGCTGCCGGTGGCGTGGGGCAGGGCGGGCACCCGCTCGCCATTGAGGAACGGCAGCATGCTCACGCCGTCGGCGCCGATCGGTGCCTGGGCCACCAACCCGTTGAACGCCACCAGATCCAGGTCGAACAGCTCGCGGATGACCCCGGTGGCGTTGGTCAGGTTCATGGTGCAGATCAACGGCAGCCAGCCGCCACTGGATGAACAGAAAGTCGCCACCGACGCCTGCGGGCTGACATTGGCCTGATCGGCAAAGGCATACACGGTACCGGATGAACCCAGGCTCATGGTGATCACGCCGGGGGCGATATTGCCGGTGCCGATGGCGCCCATCATGTTGTCGCCGCCGCCGCTGGACACCCGGGCGTTCGGGTTGATGCCCAGGTGCTCGGCGATGGCTGGCAGGATGGTGCCCACGGGCTGGTTGGCCTCGATCAATTCGGGCAGCGCAGCTTCCAGGCGCCCGTCGGGATCGATGTGGCGCAACAGTGCCAGGTCCCATTCACGGGTGCGCACGTTGAAATAACCGGTGCCGGAGGCATCGCCGTATTCGGCGCAGGCGCGGCCGGTGAGCCAGTAGTTGAGGTAGTCGTGGGGCAGCAGGATATGCGCGATGCGTGCGAACACCTCCGGGTGCTGTTCGCGGGTCCACAGCAGCTTGGACACGGTGTAGCCCGGCGCGATGGCCACGCCGAGGCGTTCCAGGGAGCCACTTTCACCGCCCAGGTGTTGCAGCAGGCGATCATTTTCCGGCGCGGTTTCGGTGTCGCACCACAGCTTGGCGGGGCGCAGCACCTGGCCTTGGTCATCCAGCAACACCAGGCCGTGTTGCTGGCCGGAAACGCCGATGGCGAGGATGTCCTGGCCGTCCACACCGGCCTGTTGCAAGGCGCGGTGAGTGGCTTCGGTAAACGCGTCCAGCCACTCCTGGGTGTGCTGTTCGCGGCGGCCGTTGGCACCGCTGATCAGCGTGTGGCTGGCGGCGCCCAGGCCCAGGACTTTGCCGCTGCTGGCGTCGAGGACAATGGCCTTGGTGCCCTGGGTGCCGCAGTCGATGCCGAGGTAGAGGTTTTGCTGGGTCATGGTAGGTCGCTCAGCATATTGTTATGGAGAACTCGGTCAATGTGGGAGCGGGCTTGCTCGCGAATAGGGTGTGTCAGTTATGCAAATATTGACTGATCCACCGCTTTCGCGAGCAAGCCCGCTCCCACATTTTTGATTCGGTTCCGTCAGTTGAGATTGGCGAGCAGCCGCTCCAGCGTTTTGCTCACACCCACATCCTGCAGGCTCTCGAAACACCGCTCAAACGCTGCCACAAACTCGGGCGAGTTGGGAATAGCCGTACCAAAAATCTCTTCCACCCCCAGCAGCCGCTTGCTGATCAACGCATCTTCCGTCACCAGCCCCTGGCAAAACTCGGCGCGAGGGTCTGGAATGCGGTAGATCACCCCATTCTCATCCACGCCTTTCAAGTACAACGCCCAGGCCGCCACCACCAGCGCAGCACGCTCGGTCTCGCGACCATCGGCAATCAGGCGGTTGATGGTCGGTACGGTGAACTTGGGAAACTTCGACGAACCATCGGAACACACGCGCTCCAGCTGGTCGGCAATCGCCTGGTTGGAAAAGCGGTCCACCAGGGTCTGCTTGTATTCGGTCAGGTCGATACCCGGAACCGGCGCCAGGTTGGGCGTGACGTCCAGGTCCATGTAGGCGCGCATGTAGGCCACGAACAACGGGTCGTTCATGGTCTCGTGGACGAAGCGATAGCCCTTCAGGAAGCCCAGGTACGTCAATGCCAGGTGGCTGCCGTTGAGCAGGCCGATCTTCATCTCTTCATACGGTGTCACGTCATCGGTGAACTGCACGCCCACCGTCTCCCACGCGGGGCGGCCGTTGACGAACTTGTCTTCCAGCACCCATTGCACAAACGGCTCGCAGACCACCGGCCAGGCGTCGTCGATGCCGTGATCGTCATGCAGTTGCAGGCGGTGCGCGGTGCTGGTCATTGGCGTGATGCGGTCGACCATCGCATTCGGGAAGCTCACGTTGGCCTTGATCCACTCGTGCAGGTCGGCGTCATGCAGCGCGGCGAAGGCCAGCAACGCCTTGCGAGTCACGGCGCCGTTGTGGGGCAGGTTATCGCAGGACATCACGGTAAATGCCGGCACCCCGGCGGCCCGGCGCTGGGTCAACGCCGCGCAGATAAACCCGAACACGGTTTTCGGCGAGCCCGGGTTGGCCAGGTCATGCTGGATCTGCGGCAGGTGGGCCATGAACTCGCCGTTGCTGTCGTCGATGCAGTAGCCGCCTTCGGTGATGGTCAGCGAGACGATGCGAATCTGCGGGCTGGCCAGCTTGTCGATCAACGCCTGGGCGCCGTCTTCGGCCAGCAGCATGTCGCTGATGGAGCCGATCACGCGCACTTCGGTGTCGTCGGTGTCGCCCAGTTCATACAGGGTGAACAGGTAGTCCTGGCCGGCCAGGTCGTCCCGCGCCTTGCGGTCTTCAGCCCGCAGGCCCACGCCGCAAATGCTCCAGTCCAGGCCAACGCCGGTATTCATCAGAGCATCGGTGTAATACGCCTGGTGGGCGCGGTGGAACCCGCCAACGCCGATGTGCGCGATGCCCTGGCTGGTATTGGCAATCGCATAGGCCGGCAGTTGCACTTCGGGCGCCAGTTGCGTGAGGTTTTGCTTGTTCAGTTTCATCGGGAAATTCTCGCGAAATCAGGCGGCGGCGCGCAGTGGGCGGGCCACGGCAACACCCTCAGCGTCGAACAGATGGCATTGGGTCGGGTCCAGGTACAGCTGCAGGGTCTCGCCATACTGGCTGGCCATGTCGCCACGGATCCGCAGGGTCAACGGCTCCTTGCTGGCGGTAATCACGTGGCAGAAGGTGTCGCTGCCGAGGCGCTCGCCGACGTCGGCGGTGACGGTCAGGGTGGCTTGCCCCGGCGCGGCGATTTCCAGGTGCTCCGGGCGAATGCCCAGGGTCACGGCGCTGCCGACGCTCAAGCTCGCGCTGCTCAGGGGCAGGCTGATGCGGCCGCCGGCGTCCAGTTCGACTTCGCAGCTCTGTGGGTCAACGCGAGTGACCTTGCCCTTGAGGAAACCCATTTTCGGCGTGCCCAAAAAGCCTGCGACAAACAGGTTGGCCGGCTGGTGATACAGCTCCAGCGGCGAGCCCACCTGTTCCACGCGGCCGCTGTTGAGTACGACAACCTTGTCGGCCAGGGTCATGGCTTCGACCTGGTCGTGGGTCACGTAGATCATCGTGGCTTGCAGCTCTTTATGCAGGCGCGACAGCTCCAGGCGCATCTGCACTCGCAGGGCGGCATCGAGGTTGGACAGGGGTTCGTCGAACAGGAAGATCTTCGGGTTACGCACAATCGCACGGCCAATGGCGACACGCTGGCGCTGGCCGCCGGACAACTGCTTTGGCTTGCGCTCAAGCAAAGGGCCCAGCTCCAGGATACGTGCTGCTTCGTTGACCTTGCTCTCGACAATCTTCTTGTCGACGCCGGCCAGGTCCAGGGCAAACGACATGTTCTTGCGCACGCTCATGTGCGGGTACAGGGCGTAGGTCTGGAACACCATTGCCAGGTCGCGCTTGGCCGGGGTGACCTCGGTGATGTCGCGGCCATCCAGCTCGATGGTGCCTTCGGTGACTTCTTCAAGGCCGGCAATCAAGCGCAGCAGGGTGGATTTGCCGCAGCCCGACGGGCCGACGAACACCACGAATTCCTTGTCGTTCACCTCAAGGTCGATGCCCTTGATGATGGAGAAGCCTTCGAAGCCTTTTTGCAGATTCTTGATTTTCAGGTTGGCCATGATGGGCCTCCGCTTCTAAATATTTTTGAAGGAGCCGTTACTTCACGGCGCCGAAGGACAAACCGCGGACCAGCTGTTTCTGGCTGATCCAGCCAAAGATCAGGATCGGCGCACAGGCCAGGGTCGACACGGCAGACAATTTGGCCCAGAACAAGCCTTCGGGGCTGGAGTAGGAGGCGATCAACGCGGTGAGCGGCGCGGCGTTGGACGAGGTCAGGTTCAGCGACCAGAACGCCTCGTTCCAGCACAGGATCAGCGACAGCAGCACCGTGGAAGCCAGGCCGCCCTTGGCGATCGGCAGCAGCACCCGGACCATTTCCTGCCACAGGGTGGCGCCGTCCAGGCGGGCGGCTTCGAGGATGTCCTTGGGGATGTCCTTGAAGTAGGTGTAAACCATCCAGACCACGATCGGCAGGTTGATCAGGGTGTAGATGATGATCAGCGCAATGCGCGTATCCAGCAGGCCGAAGCTCTTGGCCAGCAGGTAGATCGGCATCAGTACGCCCACCGGCGGCAACATCTTGGTGGAGAGCATCCACAGCAGCGTGCCCTTGGTGCGCTTGGTCTCGTAGAACGCCATGGAGTAGGCGGCCGGGACCGAGATCAGCAGGCACAGGGCGGTGGCGCTGAAGGAAATCAGCACCGAGTTCCAGGCGTAGCTGAAGTAGTTGCTGCGCTCGTTGATGTGCAGGTAATTCTCCAGCGTCGGCGTGAAGATGAACTGCGGCGGCGTGGCGAACGCGTCGATTTCGGTCTTGAAGCTGGTCAGCACCATCCAGAAGATCGGGAAGAAAATCAGGATCGCGATGGCCCAGGCCAGGGTGCCGAGCAGCACGCTTTGCAGGCGGCGGGATTGTTGAAGCGTCATGGCGCGGCCCTCAAGGCTTGTCAGTCAGGTTTTTGCCGATCATCCGCACCAGGATGATCGCCGCGATATTGGCGATGACCACGGCAATCAAGCCGCCGGCCGAGGCCATGCCCACGTCGAACTGCACCAGCGCCTGGTTGTAGATCAGGTAGGCGAGGTTGGTCGAGGCGTAGCCGGGGCCACCGTTGGTGGTGGTGAAGATTTCGGCGAACACCGAGAGCAGGAAGATCGTTTCGATCATCACCACCACGGCAATCGGACGTGCCAGGTGCGGCAGGGTCAGGTGCCAGAAGATCGCGATGGCGCCGGCACCGTCGAGGCGGGCGGCTTCCTTCTGTTCCTGGTCGAGGGACTGCATGGCGGTCATCAGCAGCAGGATCGCGAAGGGCAGCCACTGCCAGGACACGATGATAATGATCGACAGCAAGGGGTAATGGGCCAGCCAGTCCACCGGCTGGGCGCCGAACAGCTTCCACACGTAGGCGAGGATCCCCGACACCGGATGGAAAATCAGGTTCTTCCAGATCAGCGCACCGACGGTGGGCATGATGAAGAACGGTGAAATCAGCAACACCCGCACCAGGCCGCGACCGAAGAACTCGCTGGCTTCCAGCAGCGCGCTGATCAATACGCCAAACACCACGCTGATCAGCAAGACGCTGCCCACCAGCAACAGGGTGTTGGTGGCGCCGGGCAGGAAGCCCGAGTCGGTGATGAAGTAGGTGAAGTTCTCCAGCCCCACGAATTGGTTTTCGCCGGGGTAGAGCAGGTTGTAGCGAATCAGCGAGAAGTACAGGGTCATGCCCAGCGGCACGATCATCCACAGCAGCAACAAGGCCACCGAGGGGCTGACGAGGAACCAGCCGGGGTTGATCAGGCGGCTTTTACGCGGCTTGTCCGGCGTAGCGGTTTGCACTTGGGCAGTGGTGGTATTCATGGTGATCAGGACCAGTCAGGTACATGCGGAATGCGGGTCGGAGTGCGGTCAAATGTGGGAGCTGGCTTGCCTGCGATGAGAGCGCCTCGGTGAAACTGACAGACCGAGTTGTCTGCATCGCGGGCAAGCCCGGCTCCTACATAAAGCGGGTTCCCACATTCAGTGTGGTGAGACCGCTTTACTTGGGATAACCGGCCCGCTTCATTTCGCGTTCGGTGAAGGTCTGTGCATCCGCCAGGGCTTTTTCGGCAGTGGAGCCACCGGTCAGTGCGCTGGAGAAGAACTTGCCGACCTGGGTACCAATCGCCTGGAATTCAGGAATGGTCACCAGCTGGATGCCCACATACGGCACCGGCTTGGCCGACGGGTCTTTCGGGTCGGCGACTTTCAGCGATTCCAGCGTCACCTTGGCAAACGGCGCGGCCTTCATGTATTCGTCGCTGTAGGTCGATTTGCGGGTACCTGGCGGTACGTTGGCAATCCCGTCGGTCTTGGCGACCAACTGGCTGTATTCCTTGGAAGTGGCCCAGGTGGTGAACACCTTGGCAGCGTCCTTGGCTTTGGAACTGGTTGGAATCCCCAGGGACCAGGAGTACAGCCACGAAGTACCTTTGTCGGTCTTCTCGTGCGGGGCAAAGGTGAAGCCGACGTGGTCAGCCACTTTGCTTTGGGTCTTGTCGGTCACGAACGAGCCGGCGACGCTGGCGTCGACCCAGATCGCACACTTGCCGCTGTTGAACAGCGCCAGGTTTTCGTTGAAACCGTTGCTGGAAGCGCCCGGCGGGCCGGATTTCTTCATGTTGTCGACGTAGAAGTTCAGTGCGTCTTTCCACTCTGGCCCGTTGAATTCCGGTTGCCACTTCTCATCGAACCAGCGTGCACCGTAGCCGTTGGCCAGGGTGGTGATCAGCGCCATGTTCTCGCCCCAACCGGCTTTGCCGCGCAGGCACAGGCCGTACTGTTCCTTGTCCTTGTTGGTGAGTTTGGCGGCGAATTCGCCAATCTGGGTCCAGGTCGGGTGCTCGGGCATGGTCAGCCCGGCGTCCTTGAACAGGTCGGTGCGATAGTAGGTGATGGAGCTTTCGGCGTAGAACGGCAGGGCGTACAGCGAGCCCTTGACGGAAAGGCCGTCACGCACGGAAGGGAAAACGTCGTCCAGGTCGTAGGAAGCAGGCAGGTCCTTCATCGGTTCCAGCCAGCCTTTGGCGCCCCAGAGTGCAGCTTCGTACATGCCGATGGTCAACACGTCGAACTGTCCGCCCTGGGTGGCGATGTCGGTGGTGAGGCGTTGGCGCAGGACGTTTTCTTCGAGTACCACCCAGTTCAGCTTGATCTCCGGATGCTCGGTCTCGAAGGTTTTCGAGAGCTTTTGCATGCGGATCATGTCGCTGTTGTTGACGGTGGCAATGGTCAGGGTTTGCGCGCCAAGACTGACGGCGCTGAGGGTCATGCAGGTGCAGGCAAGCAGAGCTTTGGCTGTGAACTTCATCGCGCACTCCATTTCTGCGCCCAGGGGCTGCAGAAGGACAGTTATTGTTGTTGTGTCTTCCACGACAGCTGGAAGAGTGTGCGTTGATTACAGCCTTCAATTGACGTGCTGACAAATCCTTGGGAGCACTTTTACTGATACTTTTTTGCACTGAGGCGGAAAATTGCTGAAACGATTCGCTGGGAGCGATCGGCTTCCTGCGTGAGCGCGATGCAAATGTGGGAGCGGGCTTGCTCGCGAAGGCGGTGAATCAGCCGACATTTGCGCTGCCTGACACACTGCATTCGCGAGCAAGCCCGCTCCCACACAAGCGGGTTCCCACAGGAGCGCGCGTTTTCAGGCGAGGTTCTGCTCGGTCAGGCGCTGCACCGCCAGGCGCCGGTAGTGCGAGGGGGTCATGCCCTTGAGCTGCTGGAAGCGGCGGTTGAAGTTGGAGATGTTGTTGAAGCCTGACTCGAAGCACACATCGGTCACGGCCTTGTCACCATCGGCCAGCAGCTCGCAGGACTTGCTGATACGCAGGCGGTTGACGAATTCGATGAAGGTGCGGCCGGTGGCTTGTTTGAACACGCGGGAGAAATAGGTGGGTTTCATGCCGAGGTATTCGGCCACCTCTTCCAGGGACAGCTCCCGCGCGTAGTGGGCAAAAATGTAGTCCACCGCGCGGTTGGTGCGGTCGATGCTGTGTTCATCCGCCAGTTGCGGCGTGGTCACGCCGGAGAGCAGTTGGTAGTCCTCGCAGGCACTCAGCACTTCCATCAGGATGAAGAAGTGCCCCAGGCGCGCCATGCCTTGGGCGTCCTCGATGCGCTGCATCAGGGTCATGGCCTGGGCGATGGTTTTCTTGCAGCGAAATTCGATGCCGTATTGCGCCCGTTCCAGCAGTGGCGCCAGGGTCTTGAGCTCGGCAAAGACATGGCTGCCGCCGTCGAACAGCTCGTCGGTGAAGTTCACCAGCATGTCGCGCTTGGGCACCACTTCGTCCTCGGCCACCTGGCTGATCCAGTTGTGGGGCAGGTTGGGGCCGGTGAGGAACAGGCTTTCCGGGTAGAAGTTGCCGATGTAGTCGCCGATAAACACCTTGCCGGAGCTGGCAACGATCAGGTGCAGCTCGTATTCCTTGTGGAAATGCCAGCGCACCAACGGGCACGGGAAGCCGTGTTGGCGATAGATGATGGACAGACCGTTGTGATCGTCCATCAGCTCGTAGGATGGATCGGTGATTCTCGCTGCTCGGGTCATGCTGCAGTCGCTTTATTGTGGTTGCGAAAAGGATAATGCCCCCTTGCGCGCCACCTCGCCAGCGTCTGTGTCTACAGCGTACGGTTTTTCGCCTCGATCCACTGCGCCATGTACTGGGTACTTTTGTGCAGGTGGTGGCGCAGCATGCTGCCGGTGAAATTGTTCCGACGGTGCTCGGCCAACTGGCGGCGGCACTGCTCCAGGCGCTCCACCAGGGCCGGGCCGTGGAGGTCGTGGGCGTAACGGCGGGCCAGTAACTGCCGGCCATCTTCCTGGGCCTGGGTCCAGCGTGGCGGGTCTTGATACAGCGCAACCGCCGCAGCCGCCAGTGCACCGGCGCTGTGTTCGACCACGCCGGGCCACGGTTCGCCCATGGCTTCGGCGCCAATCGGTGTGGTAACGCTGGGTGTGCCGCAGAGCATCGCGTCGGCCAGCTTGCCCTTGATCCCGGCACCAAAGCGCAGTGGCGCCAGGCAGATACGCGCAGCGCTCATGACCTGCAATGCATCCTCGGCCCAATTCATCACGTGGAAGCCCTGGGCCGGGTTGTGCAGGGCGGTGGCCTTGGGTGGCGTATAGGCGCCGTACACGTGAAGTTGAGCGCCGGGCAATTGCTGGCGGATCAGCGGCCACACACTGTTCTTCATCCACAACACCGCATCCCAGTTCGGCGCATGGCGGAAATTGCCGATGCTCAGGAAGTGGGCACGGTCCTCAAAGGGGGCAAAGGCTTCGGTGGGCGGCGCCAGCATCAGCGGGCACCAGTGGAGCAGGGCAGCGGGCACCTTGAAGTGTTCGGTCAGCAACTGGATTTCCACATCGGAGATCATCAGGCTGATGTCGCAGCGGTAGATCGCAGCGATCTCGCGCTTGGCCAGGTCGGTATCGGCCATGTCATCGAATTCGGCGGCCAGGTCCCGGCTGAACAGCGCGTCGAAGTCATCAGCTTCGGGGTGCGCCTTCAGGAAATCCTTGAGGCGCTGGTGGCGGGCGTCCCGCAGGCTTTGCAGGTCGGATGCTTCCAGCACCCGAAGAGCATTCGGGCAGGATTTTTCCACGCGCCAGCCGAACTGTTCTTCCATCATGAAACGGTCGAACAGCACGATATCCGGAGCCAATTGCTGGATAAACGCGTCGAAACTGCTGTTATTCAACTCGATCGCGCATTCGCGAATGCCCAGGGCGGGCAGGTCGGCCTTGTGTTCGCCGGTGACCGCCGGGCTGCTGAAGGTGATGTCCCAGCCTTGGGCCAGGAAACTCTCCAGAATCTGCATCATGTGCCCGCTGGCCGCCGAGGAGCGAGGCTCTGGCCAGACGTAGCCAATGACCAGGACTTTGGTGGCGGGCTGATTCATCGACAACGGATTCCTTGAAGGGCTGGGCAAAGGCGCGCAATTAAACCACAGCCCCTCAAGTTCCGGCGCACTCAGCGGAAGATGTTGACCGGCGTCGGCAGCGTCACCAACCCTACATAACCGTCCCAGAACTGCTTCTGGTCCACCGCGAAGACCACCTTGGCCTTTTGCGTGCCGACCGGCGCGCCTTTCTTGTAGCCCAGTGCCCGGCCGTAGTCGGCGCCGAAGGTGGCATCCACGTCCACCCACAGCTCGCGGGATTCGGTGACGATCCCGGGGTTCACGAGAAACAGTGCCGGCAGGCTGTCCCAGGTGAAGCTGTGGTAAGCCGGGTCCTTGGCGAACAGTGGCCCGAACTCGTGCTTGTACAGGTCGGCAATCGGGCCTTTGTGTGCGATCACCCGCTCATACACCGACTTGTCGAAGGTGACTTTCTCACAGACATCGTTGGGAAAAATCA
Organism: Pseudomonas sp. I8001; assembly: GCF_013385345.1. Classification (NCBI taxonomy): domain Bacteria; kingdom Pseudomonadati; phylum Pseudomonadota; class Gammaproteobacteria; order Pseudomonadales; family Pseudomonadaceae; genus Pseudomonas; species Pseudomonas sp. I8001. The sequence goes on along the minus strand of NZ_JACAQC010000059.1, from coordinate 75,769 downwards.
CGTGTTCGATGGGCGAGCGCAACACGATCTTCGCCGCCTCCGGGTCGAACCACCAGTTGAACTCCGCCGCCGGCGTGGTGTTGCCCGGAATCTCCAGCGCGCCGCCCATGTACACGATGCGCTTGATCAGCGGCACGATGTCCGGTGCCGAGCGAATCGCCAGGGCAATGTTGGTCAGTGGGCCGACCGCCAGGATCGTTACCTCGTGGGGGTTGGCCCGTACGCTGTCGACGATGAACTGGGCGGCGGTTTCTTTGCGCAGCCTGGTGTGGGTCGCCAGGCCGTCCGGTGGCGCGACCAGTTGTGAGGCACTGGTTGGCCGCGGGTTCTTGAACGCACCCGGCCAGCCGGAACCGAACAGGGCTTTTTCCGCCTCATAGGTGGCGTAGTCATGCAGCAGCGGGTAGGCGGCGCCGGAATACACGCCGACTTCCTTCTCCACACCCATGCGTTCCACCGCCTTGAGGGCGTCGACCTGTTCCTGGTCGACCCAGGCGTTGCCGCTGACCAGGGTCATGCCCAGCAGGTCGATGCGTTTTTGCCCGTGCAGCTGGGCGAGCATGATAAAGGCCTGGCCGTCATCGTTGAGCACGTTGAAGTCGGTGTCGAAGATGACCTTTTCTGCGGCCTGCGCCGTACCGGCACACAGGCCCACGGCGACAAGCAGGGCACAGCGCTTGATGAAACCTTGCATGGAGACTCACCCGAAAAATTGTTGTTGTTAGCGGTTTACCAGCTTCGCCGGCAAGGCGATCACCAGGAAGCTGCTGAGAATCAGGCAGCCGGCAAAAAACCACAAGGCCCCTGCGCTGCTGCCGGTGACGTCAATCGCCACGCCCATCAGCGAGTTGCTCACCAGGCCCGCGATGTTCGCCAGCGAGCAGGCCAGGGCAAAGCCGGTGGCCGCTGCGGTGCCTTTCAGGAAGGTCGCCGGCAGGCTGAAAAACACCGGCACCGCACCGATGATCGCCGCCGAGGCAATCGCAAACAGCGCCACGGTGGCGACCACGTTATGGGTGAAGAACGTACTGGTAGCCATCGCCGCCGCGCCGATGAAGAACGGCACGATGATGTGCCAGCGGCGTTCGCGGTGTTTGTCGGAGCTGGCGCCGATCAGCAGCATGCCCAAGAGTGCCGCTACGCTGGGCAGGGCCGTGAGGATGCCGATGTGGAAGGTGTCGGTAATCCCGGCGTTGCGGATGAATGTGGGCATCCAGAACCCCATGGCATAGGCACTGAGCAGGATCGAGAAGTCGATACCGCCGAGCATCCACACCTTGAGGTTGAAGAAGCCGTCGCGGAAGCTGTGTTTGCTGCCGGCACCGTCGGCGTCATCCTTGCGCAGCTCGCTTTCCAGCAGGGTTTTTTCTTCCGGCGACAGCCACTTGGCTTGCTGATAGGTATTGGGCAGCGCCCAGAAGGTCCACACACCGAGCAGCACGCTGGGCACCGCTTCGATCAGGAACAGCCACTGCCAGCCGCGCAGGCCGGCCATGTTGTCGAAGTGGCCCATGATCCAGCCCGACAAAGGGCCGCCGATCACGCTGGACAGCGGCAGGCCGATCATGAACAGGGCGATGATCCGCCCCCGGCGATGGGTGGGAAACCAGGTGGTCAGGTAATACAGCACGCCCGGCAGAAACCCGGCTTCGGCCGCACCCAGCAGGAACCGCAGGATGTAGAACTGGGTGGTGGAGGTGACCAGCATGGTGCAGGCCGACAGCAGGCCCCAGGTGATCATGATGCGGGCGATCCAGATCTTCGCCCCGACCTTTTCCAGGATCAGGTTGCTGGGGACTTCGAAGATGATATAGCCGACAAAAAACAGCCCGGCACCGAGGCCGAACGCGGTTTCGCTGAAGTGCAGCTGGTCGAGCATCTGCAGTTTGGCGAAGCCGATGTTGATGCGGTCCAGGTAGGCCGCGAGGTAGCAGAAACACAGGAACGGAATCAGCTTCCAGGTGATCTTGTGGTAGAGCGTGTGGACCGGATCGGCGACCGTAGTCGCGGGCGCTGCATTCGCAATGGGCATTGGGGTGTCTCCTGGCGGTGACTTATGGTTTTTATACGGCCGCTTTTTCAGCACTTCGGAGTGCTGTGAAAGCGACTTCCAAAGGCAGTGACAGAAGACTGAGGTGCCCTGTTGGAGGTGATCAAGTGTGGGAGCGGGCTTGCTCCCACATTCGACTGCATTCCAGCGTGGGCGCTCAGTTTTTTCCGGACCACGCTCTTTGTCGTGGTTCCTGTTGACGCGTTATTGCTCCTTGAACTTGCTCATCGCCTCCTGCTTGCTCACCACGTCGCCGTACTTGCTGTCGATATCAAACAAGTTGGCTTCATGGGGCGCCGGGTGGCGGTCGCCGACGCATTCGCGCACGACGATGGTACGAAACCCGTGTTGCACCGCATCCACTGCGGTGGCCCGGATGCAGCCGCTGGTGGAACAGCCGGCGAGCACCACGGTGTCGATGCCCTGGGCGTGCAGCATCGGGGCCAGGCTGCTGCCGAAAAACGCGCTGGCGTATTGTTTGGTGATGACCACTTCATTGGCCAGGGGCAGCACTTCGGTGCAGAAGGCGGCGAGGGGGTTGCCCTCGACCATGTCTTTCATCACCGGGGCCTTTTTTACCCAGATACCGCCGTCGGCGAAATGGCCCGGATGGTAGCGGATATTGGTGTGCACCACGCTGATTCCGTGACGCCTGGCGCAGGCCAGCAGCTCGACGCTTTCGGCCACGGCGATGCGCACTTCGGGGGCAAACAGTGGCGCGCCTTCGGTGGTATAGCCTTGCATGAAGTCGATCATCAGCAGGGCGGATTTTTTGCCGAAGCCGATTCGGTTACCCCAGACGCCCTGGTAGTTGGCGTCGGCGGATTGTTCGCTCATCTTTCAGTCCTCGGTAATGGACAGTGCACATAACCTTGTGGCGAGGGAGCTTGCTCCCGTTGGGCTGCGTAGCAGGCCTGTTTTTTTGGGGGCGCTTCGCACCCCAGCGGGAGCAAGCTCCCTCGCCACAAAAGCGTTTTTAGTAGGCTCCCGACAGGAGGGCGCCGGCGCCGGGGACGATGGGTTCCAGGTCCAGGGCCTTGAGCATGGCGTAGGTGGTGGCGATGGCGGCGGTGAGTACCGGCAGGCCGGTCTGGGCTTCGACCTTCGCGACCACGGGCAGCGACTGCATTTGTACGCAGGCCGACAGTACGATTACGTCGACACCTTCCAGGTTCATCCCGGCAACAATCGCCGGCAGGTTGGCCGGGTCGTGGCGGGCCACTTCGAGGTTGTCGGGGATTTCCAGGGCGCGCCAGTCCACCACTTCAAAGCCTTCTTCGCGGATGTAGTTCACCACCAGTTCGGTCAGCGGTTTCATGTACGGCGCAACAATGGCGATGCGTTTGGCGCCCATGACTTTCAAGCCTTCGATCAGGGCGCCGGCGCTGGTGATCACCGGGGCGTTGGCGTCGTTGTCGGCGGTGGCCTTGCGCAGGCGTTGCTCGGACTTGCGGTGGTAACCCAGCCCCATGGCCATGATCGCTACCAGGCAGGCGTAGCCCAGCACGTCGACCTTGGCGTCGGACAGCTCGATGGCGCAACGGTCGGACTCACCGTCCATGGCCGCCAGTTCTTCCTTGCGCACTTGCTTCATGCGCATGCGGCTGGAGTGAAAGGTGAAACGTTCCGGGCGGATCGCCTGGCGCGCGTTAAGCATCGCCGGGATCTCGGTTTCCATGGTGGTGTTGGAGCTCGGCACAATCTGGCCGATGCGATAAGGCTTGAGCATGATGGTCTCCGTTATGCAGTCAGGGGCTGGCCGAGGAAGTCGCCGAAGGCAGCGAAAAAGCCTTCAAGGTCGTCCCAGGGGATCATGTGTCCTGCATTTGGCACATGGGCGACCTGTAGGGTCGGCTGTAACTGTCGGACTTCCGCGACATCTTCGGCCTGAATTACACCGCCGCGTCCGGCAACAATCAGCAGGGCAGGAGCCTCCAGGTGCGGCAGGTCCTGATGGAAATCGACGGTATGGAAGTCATTGAACGCACGCACGATCGCCGGCTCGTAGCAGGTGTGCAGCCATTCGGCGCGCAGTTGCAGTTGTTCCTCGGTCCAGGTGGCGCAGAAGGCGCGCATCGCCTCTGCATCCATGCCGACCTGGGATTGACGAATCGAATCGACGTACCACGGCAGTTTGCTTGGGTATTCGCGGCGACCCGGGCCGGACATCGGCGGGTCGATCAACACCACGCGGTTGACACTTTGTGGATGGCGCACCGCACTGCGTACGGCAAACCGCGCGCCCATGGAATGGCCGACCAGGTGATAACTGTCGAGCTTCAGGGCGTCGGCAAACGCGCCAATGTCATCGGCGCAGGTGTCGGCGCTGTAGTCCAGCTCCGGTCCGGTGGACGACAGGCCGCGACCGCGCACGTCCAGCACGTAGGTGTCGAAGTGCAAACCCAGGCGTTCGGCGACAAAACCCCAGGTAATCGCCGGGCTGGTGATGCCGGGAATCAGGATCAGTGCCGGGCCCTTGCCGCCGTAACGCAGGTAATGCTGGCGGATACCGTTGGCCTGGACGTTGCCGCCATAGAGAAAGCTGCTCACGCCGCCACCCCCGATTTCAGTTGCTGGGCGTAGAGGTCATAGCCGTAGACCCAGTCCGGATCTTCCTGGGTGCGCAGCCAGGTGTTGGCGTTGGACACGGCCTGCACCCGGGACGCGCGTTCCTTGCGGTTCGCTTCATACAGCTCGAACGCGGTGCGGTAGTCGCCGATCCCTGTTTCCTGCAGGCAGCGCGTCAGCATCGCGGCGTCTTCGATGGCCATGCCGGCGCCCTGAGCCATATGGGGTTTCATCGGGTGGCAGGCATCGCCCAGCAATACCAGGCGACCACGGCTCCACAACGGCAGCGGGTTGCGGTTGCGCAACGGCCATTTGGTCACGCTTTCGGTGGATTCGATCAGGGCCTGGACGGTCGGGTGGTAGCCCTTGAAGGCGTCGAACATCTCCTCCCGGCTGCTGTCGACGAAGGCGCCCTGGAAGTCCCATTCCGGGTGCGGCACGCCGGTGACGTAGTAGTACTCGTCGCGCTTGCCGGTGGTGTAGTAGACCATCATGTGCCGGTCCTCGGTCCACCACTTGATGCAGTCTTCGAACTTCAGGTCGTACTTGGCCAACTGGTCGCCACGGATCAGCGCACGGTGCGCGACCCAGCCGCTGTACAACGGTTTTTCGGCACCCAGCAGCTCTTCACGAATGCGCGAGTTGATGCCGTCGGCACCGATCACGATGTCGGCGTAGGTTACCTCGCCGTCGGCGAAAGTCAGGCGCACCTGGGTATCGGTTTCTTCAAGGGTTTCCAGGCGCTTGTTGAAGTGCAGGGTGCCGGGCTTGAGAGTGGACATCTGCAGCGCGTGCAGATCGCCGCGATGCACGGTGATGTAGGACGCGCCGTAGCCAGTCAGGGGAATGCGTGACAGGTAGTCGCCGGTTTCACCATCGCGGCTGAACCAGTGCTCGGGGTGCGACCCCATCAGGTCCAGCTGTTTTTCGATGCCCATGCGGCGGAAGATTTTCATGATGTTGGGGCCCATGTGGATCCCGGCACCCAGGCGGGAAAACTCCGGCGCCTGCTCGTAGATGTCCACGTCGAACCCTGCCTGTTGCAGCAGGGTGGCAGCGGCGGCACCGCCAAGGCCGGCGCCGACGATTGCGATTTTTTGTGTGCTTCCCATGGGGCGTGGTCCTCTTTTTCGAATAATGGCCGGCGGCGTCTGTCCGCAAGGTTTTTAAAGTGTATACGCTCATTTTTTCAAATGAAAAGCCCACGCCTGAAAAATTGTTTTTTTGGCCATATCGATCCCTTGTAACCGGTTATCTCCATATATAACTGGGCTTGTGTGGATTCGTAACGTTTTGGCGTGGTGCTTGCAGTCCATGATGAAATCAGTTCTTATCGTGATTAATTGGCGTATACGCTATAAAAACGCACTAGAGTGAAGCGCCCTGCAAGATCTTGGTGCAGCAGCTGAGGAGACAGGAAATGCCGGTAAGTGATTGCGAACTGACCCAGATGTTTGAGCATGTGTTGAAGCTCTCGAAGGTCGACCCGACCCAGAGCGTCGCCGTGCTCAAGAGCCATTACTCCGACCCGCGCACCGTGCGCGCCGCGATGGACGCTGCGCAGCGCCTGGGGGCCAAGGTGTATGCGGTGGAGTTGCCGTCGTTCAACCATCCCCGGGCGATGGGCAATGACATGACGGCCTACTGTGGCGACACTGCCCTGACCGGCAATATCGCGGCGCAGCGGGCGCTGGAAGCGGCAGACCTGATCGTCGACACCATGATGCTGTTGCACTCGCCGGAGCAGGAACAGATCCTCAAGACCGGCACGCGCATCCTGCTGGCGGTTGAACCCCCGGAAGTGCTGGCGCGCATGCTGCCGACCGAAGAGGACAAAGTGCGCGTGCTGGCCGCTGAAGAACTGCTGAAAAAAGCCCGCTCGATCCACGTCAAATCCCGCGCCGGCAGTGATTTCCGGGCGGCGCTGGGGCAATACCCGTCCGTCACCGAATACGGCTTTGCCGACGAACCGGGACGCTGGGACCACTGGCCGAGCGGCTTCCTGTTCTCCTGGCCCAATGAGGAAACTGCAGAGGGCGTGCTGGTGCTGGATATCGGCGACATCCTGCTGCCGTTCAAGACCTACACCCGGGAGAAAATCACCCTGGAGATCGAGAAGGGCTTCATCACCAGAATCCACGGTGGTTTCGAGGCCGAATACCTGCGCGACTACATGAAATACTTCGACGACCCCGAGGTATATGGCATCTCCCACATCGGCTGGGGCCTGCAGCCACGGGCGCAATGGACGGCCATGGGCCTGCACGACAAGAACGACGGCATGTGCATGGACGCCCGCGCGTTCTACGGCAACTTCCTGTTCTCCACCGGCCCGAACACCGAAGTCGGCGGCACCCGCAAGACGCCGTGCCACATGGACATCCCGCTGCGCAATTGCGACGTCTACCTCGATGATGAGGCCGTAGTCATCGCCGGCGACGTCGTAGCCCCCAAGGCCTCCCTGGCCCACTAAACATCCAATGTGGGAGCGGGCTTGCTCGCGAATGCGGTACGTCAGTCACACATGCGCCACCTGACACACCGCATTCGCGAGCAAGCCCGCTCCCACATTTCAACCGCGTTCCGGCAATGAGATCCTTGAGTCATTTCCACAACCCCGCCATCATGCCACCCCATCGACCACCGCCTTCCCGAGCCCGCCGTGCCTGATTCCTACGTTTTCTCCGAGCAAGTCGGCCACCTGCTGCGCAAGGCCTACCAGCGTCACCTGGCGATCTTCCAGCAGAACGTCGGCGACTCCCAGCTCACCGCCGTGCAGTTCGTCACCCTGTGCGCCCTGCGCGATCACGGTGCAAGTTCGCTCACCGAACTGGTCAAGGCCACCGCCGTCGACCAGGCGACCATCCGTGGCATCGTCGAACGCCTCAAGGCCCGCGAACTGATCACCCTCGAACCCGACCCGCAGGACAAACGCAAAGTCGTGGTCAACCTATCCGACTCCGGCGCCGCCCTGGTGCAGCAAACCGTGCCCTGCGCCGCCACCATCACCGAACTGACCCTGAGCAACCTCAACCCCGCCGAACGCGTCGCCGTACTCTTCCTGCTACGCAAAATGATCGAAGACCCCCAAACCTGACCCCGATCCCCTGTGGTGAGGAAGCTTGCTCCCGCCGGACTGCGCAGCAGGCCCATCTTTTGGGGTCGCTTCGCAACCCAGCGGGAGCAAGCTCCCTCGCCACAGCTATTCATCCATCTTCTGGCACCGTTTTTGCTCTACGTTGATGTAGTAACCACTTCACCCGTCAAGTGTGTCGCGAGACCCCAGGTACGCGACGCTTTTTTTTGACTGTTTGATGTAGTGGACACTTCACCAAATCCAACGGGCGAAGCGAATGACCAGCCAGAACATCACGGTAACGCTTGAGGTCAACGGCCACACCAGCGAAGTCAGCGCAATGGCCGACACCCCGCTGTTGTTGATCCTGCGCAATGACCTGCAACTCAACGGCCCCAAATACGGCTGCGGCCTGGGGGAGTGCGGCGCCTGCACGGTGATCATCGACGGCGTGGCTGCACGCTCCTGCGTCTTCCCCCTGTCGGGTGCCGTGGGCCGCAACATCGTCACCCTCGAAGGCCTCGGCACCCGCCAGACCCCGCACCCGGTGCAGCAGGCCTTCATCGATGAACAGGCCGCCCAGTGCGGCTACTGCCTCAACGGCATGATCATGACCGCCAAGGCCTTGCTCGACCGCAATCCCAACCCCAGCGAAGCCGAGGTGCGCAGCGAACTGTCGGGCAACCTCTGCCGCTGTGGCACCCATATCGAAATCCTCCGCGCGGTGCTGCGTGCCGCCCGCCAAATGCCTTGAACGTGGATCGATGACCATGACTGACGCAATCCCTTCCCGCGACCAATGGCTGGCCAAGGCCGGCGTCCTGCTGATCGTCGACGATGTGCTGCCACCTTCGGGGCCGGTGGCCAAAGGCGGCACACCGACGGTCAAGCCCAAGGAGCTGGGGCTGTTTATCGCAGTGAACGATGATGGGCTGGTGTACGCCTTCAACGGGCACGTGGACCTGGGCACCGGCATTCGCACCTCCCTGGCGCAGATCGTCGCTGAAGAACTGGACCTGACCATGGACCAGGTGCGCATGGTGCTGGGCGACACCGAGCGTGCGCCGAACCAGGGCGCGACCATTGCCAGCGCAACCTTGCAGATCTCCGCGATTCCGCTGCGCAATGCCGCCGCCGAAGCCCGGCGTTTCCTGCTGGCGCGGGCGGCGCAACGCTGGTCCGTAAATGCTCAAAGTCTCAAGGTCGACGCAGGCGTTATCCGCGGCGAAGACGGGCGCACCATCACTTATGGCGAACTGGTGACGGGCGAGCATGACCAACTGCGCATCAGCGGCGATGCACCGCTCAAGGCCACCGCCGATTACCGCCTGGTGGGCAAGGGCGCAGCCCGGGTGGATATCCCGGGCAAGGCCACCGGCGAACTGACGTACGTGCACGACATGCGCGTGCCGGACATGCTCCACGGTCGGGTGATCCGCCCACCGTATGCGGGCCTGGATTGCGGTGACTTTGTCGGCAACAGCCTGCTGAAGGTCGACGAGTCTTCCATCGCCCATATCCCGGGCATTGTTGCGGTGGTGGTGATCCGTGATTTTGTCGGCGTGGTGGCCTTGCGCGAAGAGCAGGCAATCAAGGCCGCCCAGGAACTGCAGGTGCACTGGAAACCCTGGAACCACCCACTGCCGGACATGAGCGATGTGGAGCAGGCAATCCGCGACAACCCGCGGGTACGCCGCACCGTGCTCGACCAGGGCAACGTCGACGCAGCCCTGGCCGCCGCCAGCCAGCGCATGCCGCGCACCTACCTGTGGCCATACCAGATGCACGGCTCCATCGGCCCGTCCTGTGGCGTGGCGGATTATCAGCCCGGTGGCAGCCGCGTCTGGTCGGGCAGCCAGAACCCGCACCTGCTGCGGGCCGACCTGGCCTGGTTGCTGGAATGCCCGGAAGCGTCCATCGACGTGATTCGCATGGAGGCCGCCGGCTGCTACGGCCGTAACTGCGCCGATGATGTATGCGCCGACGCCTTGCTGCTGTCGCGTGCGGTGGGCAAGCCGGTGCGGGTGCAACTGACCCGCGAACAGGAGCACCTGTGGGAGCCCAAGGGCACCGCGCAATTGATGGATGTCGACGGCGGCCTGAACGCCGACGGCAGCATCGCCGCCTATGACTTTGAAACCAGCTACCCGTCCAACGGCGCGCCCACCCTGGCGCTGCTGTTGACCGGCCGGGTCGAGCCGGTGGCGGCGATGTTCGAGATGGGCGACCGCACCTCGATCCCGCCCTACGACATCGCGAACATGCGCGTCACCATCAACGACATGGCGCCGATCGTTCGCGCCTCGTGGATGCGCGGTGTGTCGGCGTTGCCCAACACCTTCGCCCATGAATCCTATATCGACGAACTGGCGTTTGCCGCCGGGGTCGACCCGGTGGAGTACCGCCTGCGTTACCTGAAGGACGAGCGCGCCATCGACCTGGTGAAATCCACCGCCGAACGCGCCAACTGGGCACCGCGTACCGCGCCGATGCAAACCGCGAATGAGGACCACCTGCTGCGTGGTCGGGGCTTTGCCTACGCGCGTTACATCCACAGCAAGTTCCCCGGCTTCGGTGCGGCGTGGGCGGCGTGGGTCGCGGACGTGGCCATCGACAAGCAGACCGGCGATGTCTCGGTGACGCGGGTGGTGATCGGGCATGACTCGGGGATGATGATCAACCCCGCAGGGGTGCAGCATCAGATCCACGGCAATGTGATCCAGTCCACCAGCCGTGTGCTCAAGGAACGCGTGACCTTTGAAGAGTCGACCGTGGCGAGCAAGGAGTGGGGCGGTTATCCGATCCTGACCTTCCCGGAAGTGCCGCAGATCGACGTACTGATGATGCCGCGCCAGGACCAGCCCCCGATGGGCGCCGGTGAGTCGGCCTCGGTGCCCAGCGCGGCGGCGATTGCCAATGCGATCTATGACGCCACCGGCATCCGTTTTCGCGAGCTGCCGATTACCCCCGAGCGGGTATTGGCGGCGCTGAATGCAGGCACCCTGGGCGAGCCGGCGAAGTCCCCGGAAAAGCGCCGCAAATGGTTGTTCGGCTCATTGTTCGCCGCCTTTGGCGCGGTGCTGGGCATGGCTGCTACCGCGTGGCCGTTTCACAGCGAAATTGCCCCGATTGCGCCGCCCAGTGCAGGCACCTGGTCCAAGGCCACGCTGGAGCGCGGGCGCTTGCTGGCCGCCGTGGGGGATTGCGCGGTGTGCCACACGGCACCGGGCGGTGCCCCCAATGCCGGCGGGCTGGCGATGCATACGCCGTTCGGCACCCTTTACAGCAGCAACATCACCCCGGATGAGAAAACCGGGATTGGCAACTGGTCCTACCCGGCGTTCGAGCGGGCGATGCGCGACGGCATTGGCCGCGACGGGCGCAACCTGTACCCGGCGTTTCCCTATACGGCGTTTCGCAATATCAACGATGCCGACATGCAGGCGCTGTATGCCTACCTGATGTCCCAGGCACCGGTGAGCCAGGCACCGGTGCCGAATGCGATGAAGTTTCCGTTCAATATCCGGCCGTTGATGGCCGGCTGGAATGCGCTGTTCCTGCGCCGTGGGGAAATCAGCGTGCAGCCCCAGCGCAGCGAGCAATGGAATCGTGGCGCTTACCTGGTCAACGGTTTGGGGCACTGCGCGGCGTGCCATTCGCCGCGCAACCTGATGGGGGCGGAGAAGGGCGGCAAGGCGTTCCTCGCGGGCGGCAGGGTGGACGGTTGGGAAGCGCCGGCCTTGAATGGCTTGTCCAAGGCGCCGACGCCGTGGACCGAAGACCAATTGTTCAGCTACCTGAGCACTGGTTATTCCGATGCCCATGGCGTGGCAACGGGGCCGATGGGACCGGTCGTGACTGAACTGGCGAAACTGCCCAAGACCGACATCCGCGCGATGGCGGTATACCTGGCTTCGCTGAACGACAGCGGCGCCGCCGAAGCGCAGGTGGTGGCAGCTGCGACGGTGCCCAATGCCAATGGGCGACGGGTATTCGAAGGTTCATGCAAGGCCTGCCATGCCGACGGGCAGGGCCCGAAGCTGTTCGGCGTCAGCCCATCACTGGCGACCAATACCAATGTGCACAGCGATCAACCGGACAACCTGATCAAGGTGATTTTGCAAGGGATCAGCACTCCGGCGACCAAGGATCTGGGTTACATGCCGGCGTTCAAGGACAGTTTGTCGAACACCCAAGTGGCGGAGTTGGCCGCCTACCTGCGCGGGCGCTTCGCACCCCATGCACCGCAGTGGGAAGGCCTGGAGCAAACCGTGGCACACCTGCGAGCCAATCCCGGTACCCATTGATTCACACGGTCAAAAAATGTGGGAGCGGGCTTGCTCGCGAAAGCGGTTCGTCAGTCGCCAAATATATTGACTGATACACCGCATTCGCGAGCAAGCCCGCTCCCACATTTAGATCCAGGTTCTACCGTTGGATGGGCGGTGTCACGCATACCCCGCGCAACACCAGATCACTGATAAACCCCAGCCAATCCCGCTGCTGGGTCTTATCCGCCAAATCCTCCCCCAAAAACGAACTCAGCGTGTGCTGGTTGGAGTTATAGAAGTAGCACAACGAAGCAATCATCAAGTACACATGCTTGATGTCCACATCTTCACGAAACAGCCCCTGGGCCTGGCCCGCTTCAATGATCGGCCGCAACACCCCAACTGCCTCCCCGGACAACCGCCGCAGTTCACCCGACTGCTTCGCATGCTTGCCCTGGTGCAGGTTCTCGATGCTCAGGATCGCCACAAACTCGGGATGCTTGACGTAGTAATTCCAGATAAACCCCACCAGCGCCTGCAACGCTTGCACCGGTGCAGTCAGGTCGAGCTTGAGCTTGCTTTCGGCCTTGTTGAACTGTTCATAGGTGTGCTCCAGCACACACACAAACAGGTGCTCCTTGCTGCCGAAGTAGTAATACAACATGCGGTCGTTGGAGTCGGCCTCGCGGGAAATGCTTTCCACACGCCCGCCGGAATAGCCGTCGCGGGTGAAGACCTTGACCGCCGCCTGGAGAATCCGCGCGCGGGTCTGGTCGGCTTGCTGGGCGCGGATACCGGTCTTCTTGATCACCATCGAAAAGCCTCTGCTGCGCGGCGTAAAGGCCCGGAATATAGCATGGGCATTATTCCGTTACCGACAGGCTCTGTCACAAACGCGGCATAACGCTGGGGCTTGGATCGGAAAAGTATTACTTTCGAGTTCTTCTAATAAAGAGTAGCCAGGGATGAAATACCAACCGTTTACCCGAACTTTGATTGCCACCGCGCTGGTGCTGACTGTCAGCGGCGTGCAGGCGGCCTCCCAGGCCCCGGTGGCTGGCGAAAATGGCATGGTGGTCACCGCCCAGCATCTGGCGACCCATGTGGGCGTGGATGTGCTCAAGGCCGGCGGCAACGCCGTGGATGCGGCGGTGGCGGTGGGCTACGCCCTGGCCGTGGTGTACCCGGCGGCCGGCAACCTGGGCGGCGGTGGGTTCATGACCGTGCAACTGGCCGACGGCCGCAAGACCTTCCTCGACTTCCGCGAAAAAGCCCCGCTGGCCGCGACCGCCGACATGTACCTGGACAAGGACGGCAACGTGGTCCCGGACCTCAGCTCCAAGGGCCACCTGGCGGTCGGCGTTCCCGGCACTGTGTCGGGCATGGAACTGGCGCTGAGCAAATACGGCACCCTCAAGCGCGCCCAGGTCATCGCCCCGGCGATCAAGCTGGCCGAAGACGGTTTTGCCCTGGAGCAGGGCGATGTCGACCTGCTGCACACCGCTACTGACGAATTCAAGAAAGACAAAGACCTGCGCGGCATCTTCCTGCACGGCGGCGAGCCGATGCTGGTGGGCCAGAAGCTGGTGCAGAAAGACCTGGCGAAAACCCTGCGGGAAATCTCCGCCAAGGGCACCGATGGCTTCTACAAAGGCTGGGTAGCCAAGGCGATTGTGGATTCCAGCCAATCGGGCAAAGGCATCATCACCCAAGCCGACCTGGACAAATACAAGACCCGCGAACTGGCGCCCATCGAGTGTGACTACCGTGGCTACCACGTGGTGTCCGCACCACCACCGAGCTCGGGCGGGGTGGTCATCTGCGAAATCATGAACATCCTCGAAGGCTACCCGATGGCCGACCTCGGCTATCACTCGGCCCAGGGCCTGCACTACCAGATCGAAGCCATGCGCCACGCGTACGTCGACCGCAACAGCTACCTCGGCGACCCGGACTTCGTGCAGAACCCGGTCGAGCACCTGCTGGACAAGGATTACGCCGCCAAACTGCGCGCTGCCATCGACCCGCAGAAAGCCGGGATCTCCCAGGACATCAAGCCGGGCGTTTCGCCCCACGAAGGCAATAACACCACCCACTACTCCATCGTCGACAAGTGGGGCAACGCGGTCTCGGTGACCTACACCCTCAACGACTGGTTCGGCGCGGGCGTGATGGCGAGCAAGACCGGGGTGATCCTCAACGACGAAATGGACGACTTCACCTCCAAGATCGGCGTGCCGAACATGTACGGCCTGGTGCAGGGCGAAGCCAACGCCATTGCTCCGGGCAAGACGCCGCTGTCGTCCATGAGCCCGACCATCGTCACCAAGGATGGCAAGGCGGTGATGGTGGTGGGTACGCCGGGTGGCAGCCGTATCATCACGGCCACGTTGCTGACCATCCTCAACGTGATCGACTACAAGATGAACATCCAGGAAGCCGTGGACGCCCCGCGTTTCCACCAGCAATGGCTGCCTGAGGCGACCAATATCGAACGCTTTGCCCTGAGCCCCGACACCCAGAAAATCCTCGAAGGCTGGGGCCACAAGTTTGCCGGCCCGCAGGACGCTAACCACCTGGCGGCGATCCTGGTAGGCGCGCCGTCCCTGGACGGCAAGCCGGTCGGCAATAACCGTTTCTATGGGGCTAACGACCCTCGGCGCAATACCGGGTTGTCACTGGGCTACTAAAGCCCGCGGATCAGCTCCAGCACCTCGGCCTTCTTCAGCGGGTGCTTCAGGCGTTGCGAGAGCAGCGCCATGGCCCGCTGATGTTCACAGGCAACTACCGCTTCCACTTCGTCGCCCTGGCAGAGCAGGGCGATGAAGTCGTGGCGCTGCAGGTCGCCTTCCACGTGGAGCTGATTCCAGTGGCGGGGGTGGCCCAGCAGTTCAAAGGTCTTGCCGAAGTGATACGTCCAGAAGAACGGCACATCGGCAAACACCTGTTGTGCGCCCAGCATATTGCGCGCCGCCAGCACCCCGAGTTGCTGCGCCACACGCCAGTGTTCGATGCGCACGGGTTGGCCGTTCCATGGAAAGGTCACCATATCGCCCGCCGCCCATAGTCCGGGCGCGACAGACAAACCGGCATCGGCTTTCAGCGACTGGTCCTCGGCTTTTTCCAGCCCCTCGACAAACCCCGTGGCAGGCGTGACGCCGACGCCTATCAGTACCAGGTCTGCGGCCAATCTGTGGCCGTTTTTCAGCACCACCGTCGTCACGTCCATGTGGCCTTCCAGGCGTGCAGGCTCGCTGGCGGTGTGGAATATCACGCCGTTGGCTTCATGCAATTGGCGCAGTGAGGCACCGATGCGCTTGCCCAGTTGAGCCGCCAGCGGAATCTCGTGACGGCCCACCACCTGCACCGTCAACCCGCGCTTGCGTAAGGCGGACGCGGCTTCCAGGCCGATAAAACTGTCGCCGATGATCACTGCACATGTGCCCGGTTGAGCCGCCTTGACGATACGCGCCGCATCGTCCCGGGAGCGCAACACGAACACGTTGTTGAGTACGGTGCCCGGAACATCCAGCGGCCTGGCTTCGCCGCCGGTGGCCAGCAGTGCGGCGTCGTAGTCGAAGTGGCGACCGTCCGCAAGCTCGAGGCGCTTGTCTTGAGGGTCGAGGTGGCGCACTTCGCCGTGGATCCGCGACGCGTGGCAGGTGGCCTCGTCCAGCAAGGGCGGTGTTTCCTGCGGCGGCATCTCGCCGCAGATGACGAATTTGCTCAGGGCGGTGCGGTCGTAGGCGGGGTCCTGTTCCTGGTCGATCCACAACAACCGGCCGCTGAAACCCTTGCGGCGCAGCGTGGCCACGGCCGCCGAACCGGCTGCACCGGCGCCAATCACGATAAAGCAGCGCGAATCGTTGGTGTGCGGGGCAACGGGCGAGGGCAGTGCCTCGTCGCCCACACTGACCACGCCGTCGTGAATCTGCACCGGGTACTGCTTGAGCTGCACCAGCGCGGGCGGCTCGCAGACCTGGCCGTCATCCACCCGGAAGGCCGCCTTGTGCCACGGGCAAATGATCCTCCCGTTACAGACCACGCCTTGCTCCAGGGGCGCCCCGGCGTGGGGGCAATCCGCCTGATAGGCACGAACCTCGCTACCCGAACGCACCAGCAGGATGTGATGGGCGGCGGTTTCAACACGAACGCCACGGTCTTCGGGCAAGTTGATCAAGCGGGCAACGATGCGCATGTTCATAGGCCAATCTCCTTTTAAGGATTGACCTGTGCCCCGGGTAGAGGACTGCGTTGACCCGATAACCGGTCTTCAGCCCTGCGCGCCAGAGCGTTGAAAGTGGGTCGTGCCTAACGAGCGGTGCATGAAAACCGTCCCCGCCGGTCAATCCAGCAGTTGTTCCACAGCTGAAAAGGCCTGGTCCTGGCGTGCTTGCCAATCCCCACGGATGACCCGTAGCGGTAGATGATGTTGCTCCAGCCAGTCACGACTGGCCTGAAAAAACGCCAGGCGATCGGCAAACTCCGGCTGGCAGCGCTGGCCATCGGCGGTCCACTCCACGTCTTCCGGCGACAGCAGCAGGTGCAGGTCGTAGTGGCGGGC
This sequence comes from Pseudomonas sp. I8001, assembly GCF_013385345.1. Lineage (NCBI taxonomy): Bacteria > Pseudomonadati > Pseudomonadota > Gammaproteobacteria > Pseudomonadales > Pseudomonadaceae > Pseudomonas > Pseudomonas sp. I8001. Next base: position 59,240 of record NZ_JACAQC010000059.1, on the reverse strand, counting down.
GAGCAGTTCGCTGTCGAGCCACGCCGGGTAGTCGCCAAACAGGGTCTGGCTCCACAGCTTGTTGGTCAGCAGGTTGGTGTCGAGGATCAGCAACGCCGGCTGCGCGGCGCGGGCGGCATCTTCCCAGGCCAACTGGCCCCGGGCGATCTCCGGGATATCCGCCAGGGTGGTATCGCGCTGGTGGTGGTCGATGAAATAACGCACGTATTCGCCCACCATTACCCCGCCAAAATGTGCCTGCAACTGGGCGGCCAGCCAGCTTTTACCGCTGGATTCCGGGCCGGCCAGTACCACCACCTTCATGCGTGCAACGCCGGGTCGGCGCGCCATTCACGCCAGCCCTGCACGGCGATCACGGTGAACAAGGCGTAGAGCGCGGCGGTGAGGTACAGGCCTTTGTAGAGGAACAGCCCGACGAAGATCACATCCACGGTGATCCACAACGGCCAGCACTGCACGCGTTTTTGCGCCATCCACATCTGCGCCACCAGGCTGAAGCCGGTCAGGGCCGCGTCCAGCCAGGGTTGGGCGGCGTCGGTCCAGTGGGCCATGGCTGCGCCCAGCAACAGGCTGCCCACAGCACCCACAGCCAGGCCTTGCAGGATCGGTTGCAGGCCCAGGCTGGTGACTTGCCGGCCTTGCTTGACCTCACCGGCGCGGGTCCACTGCCACCAGCCGTAGAGTTGCAGGGCGGCGTAGATCACTTGCAGGAGCATGTCGGAGTAGAGCTTCACATCGAAGAAGATCCAGGTGTACAGCAGCACCATCACCAGGCCGATGGGCCAGCACCACGGGTTCTGTTTAACCGTCAACCAGACAGCGATCACCCCCAGGGCGGCGGCAAACAGTTCAAGCCCGGACATGGCGGTTCCTTGGGGGAGTCGAAGAGGGCGCTGATTGTAACCAATGTGGGAGCGGCGGTGCGACGATAGATCGTTCCCACGCTCTGCGTGGGAATGCAGTTCCGGACGCTCCGCGTCCCGGCTCTGCGCAACGGTGACGCAGAGCGTCACAGGATGCGTTCCCACGCAGAGCGTGGGAACGATCATCGGCGTCAGACCTTGAATTGGCGCAGAAGGCTGTCGAGTTGTTCGCTCAGGCCTTTCAAGTGCGCGCTCGCGACGCTGGACTGCTGCGCCGCCAGCGCGGTGCTGTGGGACAAGCCGGCTGCCTGGGTGACGTTCTGGTTGATGTCTTCCACCACATGCGCCTGCTGCAACGTGGCACTGGCAATCGAGGCGTTCAGCCCGTTGAGATTACGCAGCGCCTGGCCGATGGCAGTCAGGCTCGCTCCCGCCTGGCCTGCTTGTTCGATGGTCAGTTGCGAGGCCTGGTGGCTGTCACTGATGACCTTGACCGCTGCCTCCGAATGGCCTTGCAGGCGCTCGATCATCGCCTGGATCTCTGCCGTGGATTTTTGCGTGCGCTGGGCCAGCAGCCGTACTTCGTCGGCCACCACCGCAAAACCACGGCCTTGCTCCCCGGCGCGGGCCGCTTCGATGGCGGCGTTGAGGGCCAGCAAGTTGGTCTGGTCCGCAATCGAGCGGATCACTTCCAGCACGCCGCCAATCTGCGTGCTTTCAGTCGACAGCGTCCGGATCACCTCCACGGCCTGGCTGATGGTGCCGGAGAGCTGGTCGATCCGTTGCAGGCTGCCATCGATATTGAGCTGGCCCTGTTCGGCCTGCACCTGGGCATCGCGCATTTCGCTGGCGGCATGCTCGGCATTTTTGGCCACGTCCTGTACGCCATAGGTGACTTCATTGATCGCCGTCGCCACCAGTTCCATCTGCTGCGATTGCTGTTGGCTGCGGTCATGGGCATCGCTGGCGTTGCTGCCCAGCTCGGTGGACGACTGGCCCAAGGCGTTGGCGCAGGTCTGCAACTGGCCTACCACCTGCCGCAGCTTGGCGGTAAAGCTGTTGAAGTGCCGCGACAATTGAGTGACTTCATCCTGGCCATGGGTGTCGAGGGTGCGGGTCAGGTCGCTTTCGCCACTGGCGATATTGGCCATCGCATTCACTGCCTGCTGCAACGGGCGCACGATGCTGCGGGCGATCAGCACCACCAGCAGGGCCATGATCAGCGCGATCACCAGGCCAACCACCGAGGCTTTCCACACCTGGCCGCGGAACTCGCCTTGCACGTCATCGACATACACGCCGGAACCGATGATCCAGCCCCAGGGTTCGAACAGCTGTATATAGGAGGTCTTGGCCACCGGCGCATCGGCGCCGGGTTTGGGCCAGCGGTAATTCACCATCCCCGCGCCCTTGGCCTTGGCCAGGATCACGAACTCGTTGAACACTGCAAAGCCGTCCGGGTCACGGATGGCCGACAGGTTCTGGCCGTCGAGCTTGGGGTTGGCCGCGTGCATGATCATCACGGGCGTGAGGTCGTTGATCCAGAAGTAGTCGTCCTTTCCGTAGCGCAAGCCACGTACTGCGCTCAAGGCTTGCTTCTGCGCCGCTTCACGGCTCAGGACGCCGCTGGTTTCGAGGCTGTGATAATAAGTCAGGATCCCGCTGGCGGTTTGCACCACGCGCTGGGTCTGCTCACTCTTGGCCTGGTACAGGTCGCCATGAATCTGCTTGAGCATAAGCAGGCCGAGGGTTAGCAGCATCAGCACGGCGACGATCAGGATCAGCCAGAGGCGCCGGCTGATAGACATATTGCGCAAACTGTTCATGGTCCTGTCACTCCGTGTTCTTATAATTTTGGGTGCTGCATCGACATTTCCGGCTTGTCTGATAGGCTTTCGGCCCAGAATCAAAAAACCTGAGTCCTGCCTGATTTTTCACGGAATTTTCGCAGTTCGGCCTTGATTATTTGCGCTGTGCTTGCAGCGCACTCTTCGTTAGTGAACGTCTAAAAAATATCAACGAGGCATGCCGTGGGCATGACCTTTGGGGGAATCGATGGATCTTTGGACCGCCGTACAGGCACTGATACTCGGCGTTGTAGAGGGGCTGACGGAGTTTTTGCCGATCTCCAGTACCGGGCACCAGATTATCGTGGCCGACTTGATCAACTTCGGTGGCGAACGCTTTGAAGCGTTCAATATCATCATCCAGCTGGGCGCGATCCTGGCGGTGGTGTGGGAGTTTCGACGCAAGATCCTCGACGTGGTCATTGGCTTGCCGACCCAGCGCAATGCCCAGCGTTTCACCGTCAACCTGATCATTGCCGTATTGCCGGCGGTGGTGCTGGGGGTGATTTTCGCCGACCTGATCAAACACTACCTGTTCAACCCGATCACCGTTGCGGCGGCGTTGGTGGTGGGCGGCGTCATCATGTTGTGGGCCGAGCGCCGCCAGCATGAAGTGCACGCCGAAACCGTCGACGACATCACCTGGAAGGACGCGATCAAAGTCGGCTTCGCCCAGTGCCTGGCCATGATCCCGGGCACCTCGCGCTCGGGCGCTACCATCATTGGCGGTCTGTTGTTCGGCCTGTCACGCAAGACCGCCACCGAGTTCTCGTTCTTCCTGGCGATGCCGACTATGGTCGGCGCAGCGGTGTATTCGGGCTACAAGTACCGTCACCTGTTCCAGCCGGATGACCTGCCGGTGTTTGCCATCGGCTTTGTCACCTCGTTCATCTTCGCGATGATCGCGGTCAAGGCGCTGCTCAAGTTCATCGCCAGCCACAGCTACGCGGCGTTCGCCTGGTACCGGATCGCCTTCGGCCTGGTGATCCTGGCCACCTGGCAGTTCGGCTGGATCGACTGGTCGGCCGTCAAGCCATGATCATCCAGCATCCGCGCTTCAAGGCGTTGGTGTTTGCACTGTTGTGCGCCGCGCCGCTGTTTGGTGCGGCGCTGCTGGGGTACCGCGGGGTTTCGCTGATCCCGCTGGTGGCCTATGGCGTGGTCAGCGTGGTGGCGTTCCTGCTGTACTGGAGCGACAAGCGCAAGGCGCGGGAAGACAGCTGGCGCACCCCTGAAAACGTCCTGCACGCGGTGGAGCTGGCAGGCGGTTGGCCGGGGGCGTTGATTGCCCAGCAGGTGTTCCGCCACAAGACGCGCAAGGTGTCTTATCAGGTGGTGTTCTGGCTGATCGTGTTGCTGCACCAGGTGTTCTGGATTGATCAGCTGTTCCTGGGTGGCACGCTACTCTCGATTTTCTAGCAACAAGCCGACCTGCGTGCGCTTGGGCAGCTTGCTCACCACCAACTGGTGGGAACGCTGCAACAGGCCACGCAGTTCCTCGGCGCCCAGCGGGTAGGGCGTTTCCATGATGATCCACTGCGCCCGCGCCAGGTACGGCGCCGGGTGGATGCCGGGGCGATCCACATGGCCCAGGAACAGCTCCTTGTCGACCTTGAACGCCAGCGAGTCGCCCCGCAGGTTCTGCAAGGCAAACATCTTGTTGCCGGCAATCGAAAACACCCGCACGCCGCCCCATTTGTAATCTTCCCGCGCGCCGGGCAAACCCAGGCAAAACGTGGCGACTTGTTCTTCGGTCATTCTCATAGCAAACGGTCTCCGCAACCTTTGAAGGCGTTATCCAGGTGGTCGATCCAGGCCCGCACGGCCGGCAACACGCCGCGCCGATGTGGGTACACCGCCTGCAACCAGCCACCCGGCAATGACCATTGCGGCAAGAGCTGCACCAATTGGCCGTTGGCCAATTCCTCCTCGCAATACATCATCGGCAGCACGGTAAACCCCAGGCCGGCGAGGGCGCAGGCCTTGCGTACCAGGAAATCATCGATCCCCAGCCGCGCTTCCATCACCAGGTCGTGGCTGCTGCCCTCCGGGCTGAGCATGCGGAAGTGCACCATGCGGTCTGCTTCCAGGGCGCCCAGCACCGGCAGTTGCTTGAGGTCTTCCAGGGTGTCGATCTGCCGCTCACGCACAAAGTCGGGGCTGGCGACAATCGCGGTCTGGGCCTGGCGCAGGCGCTTGGTCACCAGCAGCGGGTCTTCATCCCCAAGCTCGCGCACGCGCAAGGCCACATCAATGCCTTCGGCCACCAGGTCGACGCGGCGGTTGACCAGATTCATCTCCAACTGCACCAGCGGGTTGGCGGTGAGAAACTCCGCCACCACGGTCTGCAGGAATTGGTGAGCCAGGCCCACGGGGCTGCTGACCCGCAGCCGACCGCGGGGTTCGCTGGACATGCTGGCCACTGCCTCGTCGGCCATTTCCGCCTCCAGCAGCATTGCCTGGCAGTGGCGCAGGTAGCGTTCACCCACGGCGGTGAGGGTCAGTTGGCGGGTGGTACGTTGCAGCAAGCGGGCGCCGAGGCGTTCTTCCAGCTCGGCAATGCGCCGCGACAGCCGCGACTTGGGAATCCCCAGCAGTCGCCCGGCAGCGGCGAAACCGCCGGCTTCCACCACCTTGGCGAAGTAGTAGAGGTCATTCAAATCTTGCATGGTCGGCCTATTGTCCTGTCAGTGGGACGAATAATCGCATATTGCCTAACTAATCGCTGATTGGTTTCATCTGTAGGCTTATTTCCATTCCGTCGCCCTTGGCGATGCTTACTTGGAGATTAACCATGAAACTGTTGCATATCGATTCCAGCATCCTCGGCGACAACTCGGTTTCCCGTCAGTTGAGCGCAGGTGTCGTCAAGACCTGGCAGGCGGCCGAGCCAGGCGTTGAAGTGACCTACCGTGACCTGGCCAGCGAAGGCATCAACCACTTTTCCGGCGTGACCCTGGGTGCACTGGGCACCGCTGCCGAGCTGCGTGATGCCGTACAGAAACATGAAGCCGAGCTGAGCGCCAACACCCTCGCCGAATTCCTCGCGGCCGACGCCATCGTCCTGGCTGCGCCGATGTACAACTTCACCATCCCGACCCAACTCAAGGCCTGGATCGACCGTATCGCCGTCGCCGGCCAGACATTCCGCTACACCGAAAACGGTCCTGAAGGCCTGGCCGGTGGCAAGAAAGTCATCATCGTGTCGACCTCCGGCGGCCTGCACGTTGGCCAGCCTACCGGTGTGGCTCACGAAGACTACCTGAAAGTACTGCTGGGCTTCCTCGGCATCACCGACATCGAAATCGTCCGCGCCCACGGCCTGGGCTATGGCGATGAAGTGCGCAGCAAGGCGATCAGCGACGCCAACGCAGTGATCAACGAACAATTGTTTGCCGCAGCGTAAGACTTGTGTAAATTTTGCTGTTCCTCGATATCAATCTGATTCGAGGCGCCTAAACTCTGTATTCTGCTCGCCTGAAAAGCGATCGGAGTACGGAGTTTTTTCGTTTACCCGCTGTCACTACTTTGGCCCAGGTTATGCACGCATGGGTAAACCCTGCCAGTCCGAGCGCCTGAACCATGGATACTTCAACAGCTACGCGGGCTTACGCAACAAAGGTGGACATCCCCATGATGCGTCTTTGTGCAGTCTTGGTTCTCTCCCTGCTCGGCGGCCTGATTTCAGTGCAAGCCGCGCCCGCGCCGCACCCCCATTGGAGTGTGGGCTTCCACCGCATGACCTTTCTCGACCCGCTGGATCTGCAGCCGATGAAAGCCGTCGCGTTCTACCCGTCCACCGGCCTGGAACACACCACTCAGGTGGGCGCTTATCACATCGCCGCCACTGAAGACTCGAAAATCGCCATCGGTCGCTTTCCGATGCTGATGCTGTCCCACGGCAATACCGGCACGCCCCTGGCCCTGCACGACCTCGCCACCTCCCTGGCGCGCAAGGGGTTTGTGGTGGTGGCGGTGCTGCACCCTGGCGACAACTACAAGGATCACAGCCGGCTGGGCACCTTGAGCAACCTGTACGGGCGCCCGATCCAGATTTCCGAAGCGATCACCGCCACCCTCGGCGACCCGATGCTGTCGCCATTCGTCAACGTCGACCAGGTAGGCGTCATCGGTTATTCGGCCGGTGGCGAAACCGCGCTGATCCTCGCCGGCGCCAAGCCGGACCTCGACCGCCTGCGCCGCTACTGCCAGCAGCGCCCGGAAGATCGCGACGCCTGCACCACCAAGGGCGAGTTGATCGTCGACCGCGACGACCTGCAACCGCAGGCCGACCCGCGTATCCATGCCTTGATGTTGATGGCGCCGTTGAGCCTGATGTTTGGCCGCCACACCCTGGCGGACGTGCATGTACCGGTGCTGCTCTACAGCGGCGACGGCGACAAGCTGGTGGCCGTGGACAAGAACGCCGAGGCCCTGGCGCGCAAACTGCCGGAGCCGCCGGACTTCAAGCTGCTGGCCGGGGCAGGGCACTTTGTGTTCATGGCGCCTTGCGACGAGAGCCAACTGGCCGCGATGCCCGCCATGTGCACCGATGCCGACGGGGTTGACCGTGAAAGCATCCACCGCGACCTGATTTCCGAGGCCGGGCGGTTCTTTAATCACACCCTTGGGCAATCCACCCGGGCGGGCTTGCAGACGGCTGATCAGTAAGCGCGGCGCTTGAGCAGCAACGTCAGGCCCAGGCCGGTGACCGAGAGCAGGGCGGCGCAGAAGAAGATCCACGAGTAGCCCAGGTTCAGCGCCACCGCACCCATCACCGGCCCGGCAATGGCCAGCGCCAGGTCAAAAAACACCGCATATGCACTCAACCCGGCGCCCCGGCTGCTGTTGGGCACCTGCTTGATCGCCTCCACGCCCAGCGCCGGGTACACCAGCGACAAACCAAAGCCGGTCAGCCCGGCGCCGATCAAGGCCACGCCGGTGGACGGTGCCAGCCACAGCAGCGTCAGGCCCAGGGTTTCGATGGTCATGCAGGCAATCGCCGCGGTGAAGCCGCCGAAGCGGTTGATGGCAGAGATAAACACCAGCCGTGACAGGATGAAACACACGCCAAATACCGTCAGGCACCAGGCGGCGCCGGTCCAGCCACGGCTCAGGTAGTAGAGGGTGATAAAGGTGGTGAGGGTGCCGTAGCCAATCGACGCCAGGCACAGGCTGGCGCCAAACGGCGCAATGCGTCCGAATACGGCCCAGAATGGCAGCCGCTCGCCGCGTACTACGGGCACTGAAGGTTTATTGCGGATCAGCAACAGGCCCAGGGCGGAAAGCACCGTGAGGGCGATTCCGAGGCTGGTGTAGCCGTAGTCGGCAACCATCACCACCCCAAGTGGGGCACCAATGGCAATCGCACCGTAAGAGGCGATGCCGTTCCACGAGATCGATCGTGCCGTATGTTCGGCACCGACCGCGCCCATGCACCAACTGATGGTGCCGACGCCGATCAGGCCCTGCGCGACGCCGAGTAACAGCCGGCCGACAATCAATATGCCGAGGCTCAGCAACGGCAGGCTTTGCACCAGCGTGGCGATGAACGTCAGCACCCCGCTCAGCAGAATCCCGCTCAGGCCCAGCACGATAGCGCGCTTGGTGCCGACGTTGTCCGACATGCGCCCCGCCATGGGGCGGCTGAGCAGCGTGGCCAGGTATTGCGAGCCGATGGTTATCCCGGCGACCACCGCGCTGAAACCCAGCTCACCGTGGACATAGCCGGGGATGACGGCAATCGGCAGGCCGATACAGATAAACGCGATAAACGTGTAGAAAACGATGGAGACGATCTGCAGGGTGATCGACAAGGAGCTGGGGGCGGCGGGCTGTGTGGCAGGCATGGGGACTCGTTCGCGGGCGGGCGGTGAGGGCATCATGGCAAGGGCTTGGGGTAAAAGGAAGCAGGCTAACTATATTTGATGATATTGCGGCCCGTGCCTATCCGGCTTTGGATCCATGGGGCCTCCCTGGCCCGGGACGACTAAAGCGGACGCGGTAAAGTGTGGGAGCTGTCGAGCTTTAGCGAGGCTGCGAAGGCGGCGGCATGGTCAATAAAGATGTTGCCTGGCACACCGCTATCGCGGCCTCGCTAAAGCTCGACGGCTCCCACAGAAAAGCAGAGCCATATCCCAAAAAAAAGCCCCATCACACTGGACGGGGCTTTCGCATTTCAAACTACCGGCGGCTCTTAGAAAACCACACCCTGACTACGCAGGTAATCGTCATAAGTCCCGCTGAAGTCGATCACCCCACTCGGGCTCAGCTCGATGATGCGGGTGGCCAGGGACGACACAAACTCCCGGTCATGGCTGACAAAGATCAGCGTACCCGGGTAGTTCTCCAACGCCAGGTTCAGCGCCTCGATGGACTCCATGTCCAAGTGGTTGGTCGGCTCGTCCATGATCAGCACGTTCGGCTTTTGCAGGATCAGCTTGCCGAACAGCATGCGACCTTGCTCGCCACCGGAAATCACCTTCACCGACTTCAGGATCTCGTCGTTGGAGAACAGCATGCGGCCCAGGGTACCGCGAACCACTTGCTCGCCTTCCTTGGTCCAGCGGCCCATCCAGTCGAACAGGTTGGACTCGTCTTCGAAGTCCGAAGCATGGTCCTGGGCGTAATAGCCCAGTTCAGCCGCGTCGGTCCACTTGACCGTACCGGCATCCGGGGTCAGTTCGTTGACCAGGGTACGCAACAGGGTGGTCTTGCCGATACCGTTCGGGCCAATGATCGCCACGCGCTCGCCGGCTTCAACCTGGAAGCTGAAGTCCTTGAACAGCGTCTTGCCGTCAAAGCCCTTGGCCATGCGATCGACGATGACCGCCTGGCGGTGCAGCTTCTTGGTCTGGTCGAAGCGGATGAACGGGCTGACGCGGCTCGATGGCTTGACTTCGGCCAGCTGGATCTTGTCGATCGCCTTGGCACGGGAAGTGGCCTGCTTGGCTTTCGAGGCGTTGGCCGAGAAGCGGCTGACGAAGGATTGCAGCTCGGAGATCTGTGCTTTCTTCTTGGCGTTGTCCGACAGCAACTGCTCGCGGGACTGGGTCGCCACGGTCATGTATTCGTCGTAGTTGCCCGGGAACAGGCGCAGCTCGCCGTAGTCCAGGTCGGCCATGTGGGTGCAGACGCTGTTCAGGAAGTGACGGTCGTGAGAGATGATGATCATCAGGCTGTTACGCTGGGTCAGGATGTTTTCCAGCCAGCGGATGGTGTTGATGTCCAGGTGGTTGGTTGGCTCGTCGAGCAGCAACACTTCCGGGTCGGAAAACAGCGCCTGGGCCAGCAATACACGCAGCTTCCAGCCTGGTGACACTTCACTCATCGGGCCGTTGTGCTGCTCGATGCCGATACCCAGGCCCAGCAGCAACTCACCGGCGCGGGATTCGGCGGTGTAGCCGTCCATCTCGGCGAAGTCGGTTTCCAGCTCGGCCACGGCCATGCCGTCGTCTTCGGTCATTTCCGGCAGCGAGTAGATGCGGTCGCGCTCGGCCTTGACCTTCCACAGCTCTTCGTGACCCATGATCACGGTGTCGAGTACGGTGAATTCCTCGTAGGCGAACTGGTCCTGGCGCAGTTTACCCAGGCGCACGTTCGGCTCCAGCATGACCTGGCCGCCCGACGGGTCGAGGTCGCCACCGAGGATTTTCATGAAAGTCGACTTGCCGCAACCGTTGGCACCGATCAGGCCATAACGGTTGCCTGCGCCGAACTTGACCGAAACGTTCTCAAATAGCGGCTTGGCGCCGAACTGCATGGTGATGTTAGCTGTGGAGATCAATTACTTTACCTATCAATAGCTTGGAGTGCGCTAATTTGAGCCGGGCCCATTTTGTGGCCCAGGCCAACGGGCATACGTCGGCAGCGACATCAAGGCTTGGGGCCCAGTCGCTGAGCAGAAAAATGGGTGCATGTTGGAATTTGGCGCGCATTGTCGCATATGTCAGGCGGGAGTTGTATGGCGCTGCACGGATGGATTCGCCCGAGTCTCCGGCATTGCCACCCACACCAGCCCCAATGCGACGGCCGCCACGCCGGCCAGGGTCAGGAACGCGGCGTTGTAACCCGCCCACTGCACGACAAAACCTGCCAGGCTGCTGCTCAAGGCCGCCCCGAGGCCGAATGCCGTGGACAGCGCGCCCAGGCTGACATTGAAGCGTCCGGTGCCCTGGGTGAGGTCTTTGACTATCACCGGAAACAGCGCGCCGAACACCCCGGCGCCGACCCCGTCAAGCATCTGCACTGCCACCAGCCAATAAGGATCACTGGACAGCGTATACAACACGCCCCGCAGCGGCAGGATCATGAAACCGGCGAGCAGCAACGGCTTGCGCCCCCACACGTCGGCCTTCACGCCCACCAGCCAGGCCACCGGCACCATCACCAACTGGGCCGCGACGATGCAGGCCGAGGTCAGCGGCGTGGCCATCTGCAGGTTGATCTGCGACAGCTTCTGGCTGACCAGCGGCAGCATGGCCGCATTGGCCAGGTGAAACAGCGCGCAGCAGATGGCAAACAGCATCAAGGGCCTGTTCGCCAGAAGCACGGCCAGCCCCGACGGTTGTTCATGGCCGGTGCCATGCGCAGGGTCGAAACCCCGTGCGACTTCGTGGTCGATTGCCTGGGCTGACACGCAGCTGACCGCGATGACACTCGCCGCAGCCATGACTGCCATCAGATAGAACACCGCCACCGGGCCGAACAGGTAGGCGAACCCACCAGCGAGCAGGGCCGCCACCGCGTTGCCGGCGTGGTTGAAGGTTTCATTGCGGCCGGTGCGCCGGGTAAAAGCGCGCGGCCCGGTGATCCCGAGGGAAATCGCCGAGATGGCCGGCGCAAACACCGAGGCCGCCGCTGCACTGGCCGCCTGGGTCAGCGCCACCAGGCTGAAGGAGCTGACGAAGGGCAGGAGCAGGCAACTGGCAGTCACCAGCAGCGCGGCGATCACGATCACTGCCCGTTTGCTGCGGGTTCGGTCAATCAATGCGCCGGCCGGCGTCTGGGTGAGCAGGGCCGCGATGCCGGCCAGGGTCATGACGACGCCGATGCTGGCGGGGTCCCAGTGGTGCACGGCCAGCAGATAAATCGCCAGGTACGGCCCCAGTCCGTCACGCACGTCCGCCAGGAAGAAGTTCAGGCTGTCCAGGGACAGGGTGTTGCGCAGGTCAGAGCGAGTGGCCATGGCACGGTCTTCAGGCAAGAGGTCGGTAGCAGTAGTGACCCATGGCGTGAAGGTATAGTTTCTGAAGGCGGCGTTGCACTCGTATGGCAATACAAGCAAAAACATTTACAAAGTGGAGCCATTTGCATCGAAAAATAGCGCTGATCGAGGCTTTTTCAGGGCTTTTTATTGTTAACAGTTGAACATCCAATAAGCCTGGCTTATTTTCCGTCCGTTCGCCCTACAGTGAAGGCTCTTTACCGGTTCAAGGATGGCGAGGCTTTCGGTGTAGGGCGGACTTCTTTTGTCGCAATGACCGGAACATATTGGAGACGCAATGGACATGCTGTCAGCCCAGGTATCAAAACCAGCCCGCTCAACTGCCCCGTGCTACACCCTCACCGCCATCAAGCGCCCGTGCTGAATGGCTGCCGTGCAGGCAAAAAAAGGCCCGTGGGGTAGACGGGCCAAGGTGTTCACTGGAGTAGGTAGCCTTCACCCTATAGGTCAACACGTGAAGGCCATGTGAAAACCATGTCGCAGGAACGGATGTATCTCCGTGTCAGGGTTTGCGCACGAACGTGCGCATGGTTTGCCCTGGGCCGGTACTGAAGCGGGTAGGGCGGGGCATGCCTTCATCTGCCGCAATAAACACGAAGTGATCACCTTCCAGCCGGTAACTCGCGGGTAACTGTTTGCCGGCATCCTCTCCCATCGAGTCAACCCAGGTAATGCTTTTGGGTGCCGTGCTGGCATCGAGCGTGAAGCTGCCTGCCAGTAAAACCTCGCCGTCGACCGTCACCACCTGGAATTGATCGCCCGAGATTGTCGTGATCGCGCCTGGCGCGCTGTGTTCATCCGTGGGATTGAGCGCGCCATTGTCTTCCAGTGCCGTTTGTTCCCATGCCCCCTGGAGCGCCTGGAAATCCGCATTTGAAGCAGGTGTCATATAAATTCCTTTTTGGTTAAAAAACGAGCAGTCAATACCTTGGTGTGTAGATGCCTGACGGATAAGCTGAATCGATTTTGTGAGAATTGTCTGGTTTCTCATTGTTGCGTACGAATTTTCCCAGTATTCACGGGTATTTAGCGCCATTTTGTGCGTTGATTCGGAAACGGTTCTTTACAAGTTCGTCTACGCTCAGCACCAGGGTAGGGGCTCCTGCGTAATCTGAACGAAAACAATCTACGGTGATGTGGGATTTTTCCATGACCGAGGTGGTCCGATGACCATCGGTAGACCGTTCGTGTCTTGTGTACAGGGCGTTGTCCCTGATTTTCAAGCGGCCATTCAGTATTTGATGAATATGTGTGACCGCTGACTGTCGACTTTTTAAGGTGCATCAGTTTTGAATAAAACTCCTCGGCTCCACGCTCATGCGGCATCGGACGAAATTGATCTGTTTGAACTGTGTCATGGTATCTGGCGGCAAAAGAAGTTGGTGCTGGGGTGTACGATTCTGGCGGGGGTGCTGGGGGCGGGCTACGCTTTTCTGGCCCCGCGGGAGTATCAGGTCAGCAGTGTGCTGCGCCCGGCTGCCATCAATGAGCTGGATGCTCTGAACCGCTCCGAAGTCTATAAGTTGCCGCCGGCCGACGCCCTGAACAAAGTGGGGGCGCAACTGGACTCATACGAAGCGCGCCTGGGGTTTTTCAAGTCCCATGAGGACCTGTTCAAGGCGTTCCAGAAAACCGGGCAAAGCCTCGAGCAGAGTTTCGAAGAATTCAATCGAAACTCCATCAACCTGAGCCTGCCCGATCCCAAGAAGTCCGACTCCCTGAGCAGCTATATCAAGCTTGAGCTGGAATACCCGGCAGACATCGACGGGGTAGCGATTCTCAACGGCTTTGTAGACTACGCAATTGATTCGGAACGTGCCCAGGTCGGTGCTGACCTTAAAGTGATCGTCAATAACCGCTTGAACGAACTCAAGGGCAAAATCGACGCGGCGCGCTCCAATTACGAAACCGATAAGGAATCGAAGATTGCCAAGCTGCTTGAAGCCGACAGGCTCAAACGGGCCAAGCTGGAGGACGAACTGGGTGCCCTGCGCTTACAGATGAAAATGGAGCGCACGGACCGGCTGGCAGAGCTGGCGGAGGCCATTTCCATCGCCAAGTCGATGGGCATCAAGACCCCGACCACTCCTTCGTCCATGGCAGATGCCTCGCGTAGCGGCTCGAATCAAGTAATGCGCACCGAGGTCAACAACCAGAAAATCCCGCTGTACTTCCTCGGTACAGAGGCGCTTGAGGCGGAACGTGCCGCGTTGCAGGCGCGTACCAGCGACGACTTTACCAACAGCCGCATTGCACAGATTGGCAAAGAGTTGCAGATGCTGGAGGTCAACCGTGAAGTGGAGGTGCTGAAAAATCGCGGGAATGAAGACATTTTCTTGCAGGATGTTGAACCGTTACGAGCGGAAGTCGCGCGTTTGCGAGGCCTCAATATCGACATGAGTGGCCTCAAGCTGGTAACCATTGACCGTCGTGCCCAAGAGCCGCTGAGCCCGATCAAGCCCAAGAAAGCCCTGGTTATGATACTGAGCCTGCTGGCAGGGTTGACCGTGGGTGTACTGATTGCGCTGGGCCGCCATCTGCTGGCACGACGCGAAGCCGTGCCCTACTCGGAGTTGGATGAATATCGGCTTTCTCTGCGTACACGCAAGGATGACGAACCGAAAAGCTGACGCCTTCAGCAGCGGGCAGGCCGCCCGGCAAGCCCGCTGCTGCTGTTCCTGGCACACTCACTGGACACCTTTTCACAAATCTTGATTAACCTTTGGTTACAAAGTGTGGCTAAAATAGCTGCCAATGGCCACGACCGGATTGTCACCCAGCCGTTCGTGTTGCCGGTTTTGTGAATTGTGATTTCAGGTGCTGCATCTTCAATCCTCGGCCGTTGTGGGCACGCAGGAGCAGCCTGTTCTCTTCTGACTTGTGACGAATACCTTGAAACTCATCATTGTTGCTCTCTACGTTGCCTCTATTGCGTATGTCCACCTGCGTGGCCGGGTGCGCCACAAGCTGGGGCGCCAGCTCAGTGATCACTCGACCTTCCTGGCTCCGGTGAACTGCTTTCTCTACCTCTTTTCCAAACTACCCAGCCGACCGTACCTGTCCCCCAGCGACTTTCCCGACCTGAGCCCGCTTCAGGAGCATTGGCAAGAGATCCGCGAGGAAGGCCAGAACCTGCTGCGCGCAGGCGAGATCAAGCGCTCCGACCAGTACAATGACGTGGGTTTCAATTCGTTCTTCAAGTCGGGCTGGAAGCGTTTCTATTTGAAGTGGTACGGCGACAGCCATCCTTCGGCGATGAAGCTGTGCCCGCGCACCACCGAGCTGGTGCAAAGCATCGGCTCGATCAAGGCCGCGATGTTTGCCGAGCTGCCACCGGGCTCAAAGCTGGTACGCCATCGTGACCCGTATGCCGGTTCCTACCGTTACCACCTGGGCCTGGACACGCCCAACTCTCCGGGCTGCTACATCAACGTGGACGGTGAAAACTACTACTGGCGCGATGGTGAGCCGGTGATGTTTGACGAGACCTTCATCCACTACGCCGAAAACACCACCGAGCAGAACCGGATCATTCTGTTCTGCGATATCGAACGCCCGATGAAGTACCGCTGGGCGGCCGCGTTCAACCGTTGGTTCAGCCGCAACGTGATGGCTGCGGCCGGTTCGCCCAACGATGCCGGTGACAAGACCGGCGGCCTGAACCGTGCGTTTACCCGCCTGTACAAGATTCGCCTGCGGGGCAAGGAGTTGAAGAAACGCAACCGCACCCGTTACTACCTGGAAAAATGGGCGATCTTTGCCGGCCTGGCCGCGATCTTCATCCTCATCTGAACCGGGCAGCGGAGCGCATCAGCCTGGCGGATGCGCCCCCAGCTTCTCCCACATCTTCTTGCTGATCTTCTGCCGATTGGCATAACCCGCCCACGGGTCCTTCTTCAAACCCTGCAAACGCTCGTGCAGGTTAGCCACCGTCCATTGTTGGGCGCTGTGCAAACTCTTGAACTCATCACGACTCACCGGTACCGATACCGGCAGGCCGGGCCGCGCCCGCACCGAGTAGGCGGCTACCGTGCTGGCGCCCCGGGCGTTGCGCAGGTAGTCGATGAAGATCTTGCCCACGCGATTCTTCGGGCCCGAAGTCGCGGTAAAGCGTTCAGGCAACTGCAGCGTCATGAACTGGGCGATGGCCTTGGCGAAGGCTTTTACCGAGTCCCAGCCGTCGCGGCGCGCCAGCGGCACCACCAGGTGCAGGCCTTTGCCGCCGCTGGTCTTGACGAACGCTTCAAGCCCCAGTTCATCGAGTACCGACAAGGTCAGTTGCGCCGCTTCAAGCATGCTTTTCCACGGCAGTGCCGGGTCCGGGTCGAGGTCGAGCACAAACAGGTCCGGGGTTTCAATCTTGTCAGCGGTAGCGCCCCAGGTATGCAACTCGACGGTACCCATCTGCACGGCACCGATGAGCGCGGCCGGGCTGTCGATTTCCATCAGCCGCGCATGGCCCGGATCCAGGGCCTGGTCCAGTTGCTTGATATTCGGGATCGCCAGGCGCTCGGAGTGCTTCTGGAAAAACTGTTCGCCGGCAATGCCTTCCGGTGCCCTGAGCAAGGACACCGGCCGGTTGCGCAGAAAGGGCAGGAGCCATTCGCTGATGCCCTCATAGAACTGTGCCAGTTGCAGTTTCTGTGTAGCGCTCTGGGCATCGATGACTCGGTCCGGATGGGTAATCCTGACCCCAGCCACGGCGCCGGTGCCCGCCGTCTTTTTGCGGGGTTTTTCCTTCAGCGATTTGGCCGTCCGCGGCTGCTCATGCACAATCTGCTCCGCCGGCTTGTCGGTGCGCAGCCCGACAAACGCCGCCTGGCGCACCACACCTTCGCGGGTCCATTCGGCAAATTGCACTTCGCCCACCAGCTGCGGCTCGACCCAGTGCACGCCGCGTGCCTGGGCACTGGTCAGGGGCTTGGCCAGCGGTGAAGTCTGGCGTTCCAGCGCCTTCAACTGTGCACTGATCTTTTTCAGCGCGGCCTGATCGAATCCGGTACCTACGCGCCCGGCATACACCAGGCCGCTGTCATCATTGACCGCCAGCAACAGCGCGCCAAACCCGCTGCGCGAACCTTGCGGGCGAGTGAACCCTACGATCACGAATTCCTGGCGCAGCCGGCACTTGAGCTTGATCCAGTCCGGGCTGCGCCTGGAAACGTACGGGCTGCCGGCACGTTTGCCGATCACGCCCTCCAGCGCCAGGTCGCAGGCACTCTCGAAGATATCCCGCTGGTTGGCAGCAAAGGACTCGGAGAAGCGCAGCAGCTTGCTCTTGCTGCGGCTAACCGCGTCCTTCAGTGCGGTGCGGCGCTCTTCGACAGCGGCTTCGCGCTGGTCGCGGCCGTCCAGGAACGGCGCATCGAACAGGTAATAGACAATGTCCAGGCTGCGGCCGATATCAAAAGCGTTCTGCAGCGCCTGGAAATCCGGCAGCCCGTCGGCGTTCAGGCTGACCACCTCACCGTCAAGCCAACTGTCCTTGAGCTTCAGGGCTTCCAGGGCCTTGGCCTGGCGTGGCAGGCGATCGGTCCAGTCATGGCCATTGCGGGTGAACAGCCGAACTTCGCCATCGCGAATCCGCGCGAGGATGCGATAGCCGTCGAATTTGATCTCATACACCCAATCGCCTTCCGGTGCACGGTCCACCAGTGTCGCCAGCTGTGGCGCGAGTTGATCGGGCAGGTCGGTTGAGGGCTTGCGCCTGGCTTTCTTCGGCGCTGCGGGCTTTTTCGCAGCCCCCACCGTTGCGTCGCTCAGCACGCTTTTCGGTTCAGCCTGGACCACATCGTAGTCAGCCACCGGGCGTGCCTGCTGATCGTTCTCCTTGATCAACAACCATTGCTCCTTGTCGCCGCTGCCCTTGAGTCGGGTGCGCACCAGCGTCCAGTCGCCTGCCAGTTTTTCGCCGATCAGGCTGAACTTCAGCTTGCCGGCCGCGTAGGCCTTGTGCGGGTCATCGTGGGGCTGCCACACGCCGCGATCCCACACGATCACATCGCCAGCGCCGTATTGGCCTGCCGGAATGCTGCCCTCGAAACTGCCGTAGCCCAATGGATGATCTTCCACATGCACCGCGAGGCGCTTCTGGCTCGGGTCGAGGCTTGGGCCCTTGGGCACCGCCCAGCTTTTGAGGACGCCGTCGAGCTCCAGGCGAAAGTCATAATGCAGGTTGCGCGCATCGTGCTTTTGAATCACGAACGACAGGGCATGCGCCCGGTTCCTGGCGCGAGGCGCACTGCCGGCGGGTTCGGCGGTCACATCGAAGTCGCGCTTGGCGTTGTATTCACTCAGGGGCTTGGCCATGGCGGTTTACCTCATGAAGCCTTGCTGGTCTTTTTCGCGGCAGGTTTCTTGGCTGCAGCCTTGGTCGCGGGCTTGCCGGCCAGGCTGCGCTTGAGCAACTCCGTCAGGTCGATCACGTCCGCGGATTTGCGCTCATCCACACCTTCACTGGATTCCACGTCTTCGATCTTGCCGGCCTTGGCCTTCTTCGCCACCAGTGCCATGATCTTTTCCTGGAAGCTGTCGCGGTATTCGTCCGGCTGCCAGTCGGCACTCATGTCTTCCACCAGACGCTTGGCCATGTCGAGTTCGCCCTTGGCCAATGTCGGTTTGGTCACGTCGCTGCCCAATTCCAACTCGTCCAGGCCACGCACTTCGGCAGGCCAGCGCAGCATCACCAGCACCAGCGCCGACTCCAGCGGCATCAGTGCCGCCAGGTGCTGCTTGGTGTGCAGCACCACGTTGGCCAGGGCGACCTTGCGGGTTTTCTTCAGGGTTTCGCGCAGCAGGGCATACACCTTGCCGCCGCGCTTGTCGGGGGCCAGGAAGTAGGGCGTGTCGATGTTCTGCAACGGGATCTGGTCGCTGGCCACAAACGCGATGATTTCGATGGTCTGGGTGGACTTGGGGTGGGCAGAGCGGATTTCATCTTCGCTGAGGATCACGTAGCGACCTTTCTCGTAGGCCACGCCCTTGACGATATTCTCCTTGGTGACTTCCTTGCCCGTGGTCTTGTTGATGCGCTTGTAACCCACCGGGTCCATGCTGCGTTTGTCCAGCCAGTCGAAGTCGACGCCCTGGGAGGACGTGGCCGAGACCAGTGACACGGGGATGTGCACCAAGCCAAAACTGATTGCGCCTTTCCAGATAGCCCGTGGCATGTCGGTATTCCTGAAGTGTGTGGTCTTCAGGTGACAGGGCGGATTCGGCAAAAGTTTCCCTGGCCAGCCGGCTGGCACCAGGGTTTCAGACAGATCGTGTTACACCTGATGAGAAACTATTTAGTTACCAACGTCGAACCCAAGGCGTAGCGTGTTATCGAAAGCACGTATTACTTGCGCCCAGAGAGGCTTTGTCATGAACACCCGTTTGCGCAACCTTGCCGTATTGGCGTTGGGCCTGGCCTTGAGTTCTTTGGCACAGGCGCAAAACCTGCCCGGCAGCAGCAACAACCCCTACAACGGCCCCATCCACCAGGCCAACCCCAACAGCATGCAGGGCACCCAGCCCAACGCGCCGGCAGCGCGAGGCACCTATATTCCGCCGGCACAGCGGCCGCCGACCCTGCAAAACGGCGGTATCGGCAACAGCGTCCAGCGCCGTGACGGCGCGCAGACCCCGCCGGCTATCCAGCCCAAGACTCCCACCCGTGACGCCAATGGCAATCGCGGCGATTGAGTGTGTAAAGACGACAAGGAAACCCACCGTATGCTGTTACGCAAAACCCTTCTAGCGACCTTCTGCGCCGCTGCCTTGCTGCCCCTGGCGCTGCCTGTCTCGGCGGCCGCCACCCAACAGTTTCCCAGCGAGCAAGGGAGTATCACCGTCACCCCGATTGCCAAGGGCCTCGATCACCCGTGGGCGGTGGCGTTCCTGCCGGACAAGCAAGGCTTCCTGGTCACCGAACGTCCCGGCAACCTGCGGTTTGTCAGCCCGGACGGCAAACTGTCCGCGCCCCTGAGTGGCGTGCCGAAGGTGTTTGCCAAAGGGCAGGGCGGCCTGCTGGACGTGGTGCTGTCACCGGACTTCAAGGAGGACCGCCTGGTGTACCTGTCCTACGCCGAGGGCGGCGGCACTAATGGCACCGCAGGCACCGCAGTCGGGCGTGGGCGCTTGAGCGATGACCTGAGCGGCCTGCAAGACTTCAAGGTGATCCTGCGTCAGGAGCCCAAGCTGTCCACGGGCAACCACTTCGGCTCGCGGCTGGTGTTTGACCGCGATGGTTACCTGTTTGTGACCCTTGGGGAAAACAACGACCGCCCCACCGCCCAGGACCTCGACAAGCTGCAAGGCAAAGTCGTGCGGATCTTCCCGGACGGTCGTATACCTGAAGACAACCCCTTCGTCGGCCAGGAAGGCGTGAGGCCGGAAATCTGGTCCTACGGCCAGCGTAACCCCCAGGGTGCGGCACTCAACCCGTGGAGCGGCACACTCTGGGAAAACGAACATGGCCCGCGTGGCGGGGATGAGATCAATATCATTGAACGAGGGAAAAACTACGGCTGGCCCCTGGCAACCCATGGCATCAACTATTCCCTGACGCCGATTCCCGAGGCCAAGGGCAAGACAGTCGAAGGCACCGTTGCACCGCACCACGTCTGGGAAAAATCCCCGGGTGTGAGCGGCATGGCGTTCTACGACGCTGACCGGTTCAAGGCCTGGCAGCACAACGTGTTTATCGGGGCATTGGTCAGCCAGGAGTTGATTCGCTTGCAGTTCGACGGTGACAAGGTCATCCACGAAGAGCGACTGCTGGGTGGCCTGAAAGCGCGGATCCGCGATGTGCGCCAGGGCCCGGATGGTTACCTGTATGTGCTCACGGATGAAGATAACGGCGTGTTGTATCGGGTGGGTTTGAACCAGGACTGACGGACACCACCGGAGTTGTGTAGGAGCTGGCTTGCCTGCGATGGCATCAACTGGATGTGCCTGATACACCGAGGTGTCTGCATCGCAGGCAAGCCAGCTCCCACAAAAAAGCCCGCTCCCACAGTTGTGTAGCGTCGAGCCTACAACCCAAGCTCCGACAACCCCGGATGCTCATCCGGACGCCGCCCCAGCGGCCAGTGGAACTTGCGCTCGCTTTCCTTGATCGGCATGTCGTTGATGCAGGCAAACCGGTTCGCCATCAAGCCGTTCTCATCAAACTCCCAGTTCTCGTTGCCGTAGGAGCGGAACCAGTTGCCGGAGTCGTCATGCCATTCATAGGCATAGCGCACCGCAATGCGGTTGCCGGTAAACGCCCACAACTCCTTGATCAACCGATAATCCAGCTCTCTGGCCCATTTGCGGGTCAGGAAGGACTTGGCCTCTTCGCGGTTGTGGGCGAACTCGGCACGGTTGCGCCATTGGGTATCCAGGGTATAGGCCAGGGACACCCGTTGCGGGTCCCGGGAGTTCCAGCCGTCTTCGGCCAGGCGAACTTTTTCAATCGCCGATTCACGGGTGAATGGCGGCAACGGCGGGCGTATTTCTGCGTTGGATGACATGGGACGGCTCCTTAACAGGTTTAAAAGTCAGGTCAAAGTTGCAATAGGGTTCGCGCCATGGATTGCGCATTATCGGCAGCGGTGGTGTCGCCCATCACCAGGGCAACGGTAATGGCGCCATCAATCAGGATCAGCAGGTGCGCGGCCTGGCGTTCCGGGTCGGGGGTGCCATGTGCTTGACACAGTTCGAGGGCGTACTCGAACAGTTTCTGTTTATGGGCCTTGGCCAGTTGGCGCACCGGGTTGTGCGGGTCGCCGGTCTCGCCGCTGGTGTTGATGAAGGCGCAGCCGCGAAAGTCATCGGAGCCGAACCAGGTTTTCAACGCGCTGAACACACCCAGCAGGCGCTCGCCTGTGGTGGAGTGGTGTTCAACTTCGTTGCGCAGCCACTGCATCCAGCGCTCGTCGCGGCGTTGCAGGGCGGCAATCACCAGTTCGTCCTTGTTGGCGAAGTAGCGGTAGACGCTCTTTCTGGAGACGCCGGCGGTTTTCACCAGAAGATCCATGCCGGTGGCAGCGATGCCATTTCGGTAGATCAACTTTTCGGTGACGTCGAGGATAATGTCGCGAGTGATATCGTTCATGGAGATTACAGTAGAACGATCGTTCTCCTTGGTCAATTAATTATTTTTAACCCTGGGCGGGAAGACCTGAGCCAGCCCATGGTGTAAGCTCTGGAGTCCTTCGGATTCGACCCATTGCGAGCCCTATGCCGTCGTTATTCAAACGCTCCCTGTTGCCCAAGCTGCGCGGTTTTCCCCTCACGCCCGACGCGATCGAGGTGCTGTCCGGCGCCGCCGAGTACCGCCGTTGCCTGCTGGAGAAAATTTCCCAGGCCACCCAGCGCATCTACATCGTGGCGTTATACCTGCAGCAGGATGAGGCGGGACAAGAGATCTACGACGCGCTGCATGCTGCCAAGGCCGCCCGGCCCGGGCTGGATATCGTGGTGGTGGTCGACTCGCTGCGGGCCCAGCGTGGTTTGATCGGCGCCGGCAAGCAGCCGGGCAACAGCGCCTGGTACCAGGCCATGACCGAGTCCCACAGCACCGAAGTGCCGGTGTATGGGGTGCCGGTGCAAACCCGCGAACTGTTCGGCGTGCTGCACCTCAAGGGCTTCGTGATCGATGACAGCGTGCTGTACAGCGGCGCCAGCCTGAATAACGTGTACCTGCACAAGTTCGACAAGTACCGCTATGACCGTTATCACCTGATCCACAACAAGGCGCTGGCCGACTCGATGCAGCACCTGGTGGAGCACGGCCTGGTGGCCGCCAAGGCGGTGCATCGCCTGGACCTGCCCAACCCGCCGACCACCCGCAGCCTGCGCAACGACATCGGCGACCTGCGCAGCCGCCTGAAACACGCGGTGTATGACACCACGGCGGGGCAGTTGCCCAACGGCAGCCTGACGGTCAGTCCGTTGCTGGGCGTGTGCAAGAACAACCCCCTGAGCCGGGTGATCTGCGAGCTGATTGCCAGCGCCCAGCACCAGCTGACTATCTGTACGCCGTACTTCAACCTGCCGCTGCCGGTGACCCGGGAAATCAACCGCGCCCTGGCCCGCGGGGTGAAGATTGACATCATTGTTGGCGACAAGACTGCCAACGACTTCTACATCCCGCCGAGCGAGCCGTTCAAGGTCATCGCCGCGCTACCGTATCTCTACGAAATAAGCCTGCGTCGCTTCGCCAAGCGCCACCAGCGCATGATCGACAGCGGCCAGCTGAACCTGCACCTGTGGCGCGACGGCGACAACACCTACCACCTCAAGGGCATGTGGGTCGACCAGCGCTACACCTTGCTGACCGGCAACAACATCAACCCACGAGCGTTTCGCCTCGACCTGGAAAACGCCTTGCTGATCGATGATCCCAAGGGTGAGTGGGTAGGGCCACGGCGCACCGAGCTTGCCGAGATTTTCCAGCACACCTCGCGTATTGAACGCTACCAGCAGCTGGAAACCCTGGTGGAGTACCCGGCGGCCGTCGGCAAGTTCTTGCGCCGGGTCAGCCGGGTGCGGATCGAGCGTTTGCTGTATCGGATTTTGTAGGGCCCGTGACCTTGCAGGTTAATCCGGAATCGACCTGACAAGAATGTTGTCCAAGTCGTAGCGATGGGGTTCGCTGCCTGCACTTCTTGACCAGAGTCTGATTGAGATTGGGTGAGTGCCTCCGTCCTCTTTCACGTACGGAAGAGGGACAGTCAGGCGCGTCCAGCCGGGAGACGGTGGATGTGGCCCGTATGCTTGCTCCAAGCCTCCCGCCAACACGATGATGTCCGTTTCCGATAGGGTCCGGTATTCAAAGATCACTGTGTATTCAGTGCCCTTTATGAATGAGTAGGACTTGGAGATACCCATCTCATGAACCGCATCGGATGCATTGGTGAGGTAGAACTCGTGATCGTTCCCAGGCGTCCGTGGCTCAAGCTTTGCGGTGTCTGGGCGGTCCGGGTGCCAGCCATTCCAATTTCTGTCAGTAAATGTCGTCAAGTCATTCAGGTCGTCGCTCATGGTGCTTGTCTCCAGAAAAGGTAGGTGGCCTCAGCTAATGCTGTGGCCACGCGCTTTATCAGAGGCTTTTCAGGGATGGACGTCTACTGTCAGAAATAACAGGTAGCTCAACCTGGGGTGTTACCTGGTTGCCGTGCCGCCGGCCAGCACGCGATCAATAGCAGCAGCGCCGCCGCCACCAAGTAGGGCAGGCGAGGTTCGATCGCGTAGATCAAGGTCCCGGCCAACGGCCCGACCACCACGCCCAGGCCTTGGGCCGCACCCACCGAACCTGCCGTGGCGCCTTGCTCCGACGCATCCACCGCATTCGCCGCCAGCGCCGCGAAAGACGGGAAGATCCAGCCCATGCCGGCCGCGGACACAAAAAAGCACAGCCACAGGATCCAGGCCGTATCAGCGAACATGCTGCCGGCAAATCCCAGGGCTGACACCACCGCACCGATGCGAATCATCCGCAGCGGCGGCCACTCCAGTTTGCGCACTACCAGTTGCGAACAGATCAACGCCAGCCCGACCATGGTCAGGGCGATACCGGCAGTTTGTGCCGCATCGGCCGGGTTCATCTTCAAGCGATCCAACGCGAAAAAACCCACGGTTATCTGCGCGATCGACACACACAGCATCGCGACAAACGCCACCACCAACGGTCGACGCAGGCGTGGGTCCGAGAGGTTGACCGGCTTGGGCGGCTGCTTGAGGTGCAGCTCCTGGCGCGGCAATTTGGCCAGCAGCAACAAGAATCCCAACAGCGGTAACACCGCCATCGCATAAAACGGCAGGCTCAGGCTGTGACGCGCCAACAGCGCAGCAATCGCCGGGCCCAGCACCAGGCCGCAGGCGTTGGCGGCGCCCAGGGAAGCCATGGCCTTGGCGCGGTGCTCAGGCTCAATGTTGTCGGCCACCAGCGCATAGCCGCCCACCGGTATCGCAGCGTAGAACACGCCGATCAGGCCACGACCCAGAATCAGCCCGATAAACGCCAACATGGCCGATGGCAGCAGTTGCAGGGACGCATCGATAAACACGCACAGCGCCCAGTAGGCCAGGGTGAAACCACCGGTGCCCAGCAGCAGCACACGGCGCCGGCCCAGTCGGTCACTGGCCTGGCCCCATGGACGAGCCAGAAGCATCCAGATCACCCCGGACACGGTGACCGCCGCACCTGCCTGCCAGGTGGCCAGGCCAAGCACCCGAGCGATCGGGCCAATCAGCGAGACAAATGCCATCATCGCCATGGTGCAGGCCATGTTGGCCAACAGCAGCGGCCTCAGGTTGAATGGGCGGTCAGTGTGCAAAGTCGCGAGTGCAGCGTCTTGGGAGCTGTTCATCGGTTATCCAAGGGCAGGAGAAAAGGGCAGTCGTGCATCCACCATCACCAGCGGGCGGCCATGCACCTGTTCCAGGCGGCCACTCACACCATAGACGTTTTTCAGCAACGCCTGATTGATCACCACTTGCGGTGGCCCGGCAGCGGCCAACTGACCGTTGTGCAACACCACCACCTGATCACTGAAGCCCAGGGCGAGGTTGATGTCGTGCACCACCACCAGGGTGATCAGGTTGCGTTCGCGGGTGGCCTGGGTGATGGCTTCCACCACCTGGCACTGGTGATACAGGTCCAGGGCGCTGGTGGGTTCGTCCAGCAGCAACACCCGAGGCTGGCGCACCAGGGCCTGGGCCAGGCCCACCAGTTGGCGCTGGCCACCGGAAAGTGCATCGATCGGGCGGTCGGCGAGGGCGGTCAGGTCGAGGTCGGCGAGGATTTTTTCCACGCCCTTGAGCACCGTCGGGCTCGGCCGCCCAGGCGCAAAACCCGCGCCGCGATGGCCGGCCATGGCCGCACTCAGTACCGCTTCGAAGGCGCACAGGCGCGTACGCTCCGGCAGGCTCTGAGGCAGGTACACCACTTGTTGCGCGCGCTCGACTTGCGGCAGGCGATTGAGATCGACACCCTCCAGCCAGATCTGGCCGTGCGCCTTGTGCAGTCCGGCGATGCCACGCAACAAGGTCGACTTGCCGGCAGCGTTGGGGCCGATCAGCGCGGTGATGGTGCCGGGCAGCAACGCCGGCAGATGAATGTCCTGCAGCACGCTGCGACTGCCGTAGTGCATGCTCAATGCTTGTGTGCTTAATCCGGTCACAGAGCACCTCGGCGGTTACGCATCACAATCGCCATGAAAAACGGAATTCCCACCAGTGCGGTGACAATCCCCACCGGAATCAACACGCCGGGCATCAATGCCTTGCTGGCAATCGACGCCATCGACAGGATCAAGCCACCGCTGAGCACGCTCGCTGGCAGGAACAAGCGGTGATCTTCACCCACCAACAGCCGCGCGATATGCGGAGCAATCAGCCCGATAAAACCGATAGTGCCGACAAACGAAACCGCCAGCGCCGACAGCAGGCTGATGCGCAGCAACGACAGCACCCGCAGGCGGCCGACATCAATCCCGAAACTGCGGGCGCGTTCCTCGCCCAGGGTCAGGGCAGTCAACGCCCAACTCTGACGCAGGGAAAACGGCAGGCACAGCAGCAACGCCGCAGCGAGGATCGCGAGCTTTTCCCAGGACGCCCGGGCCAGGCTGCCCAGGGTCCAGAACACCAGTTGCTGAAGGCTGTCCTGGCTCGCCACAAACTGCAGCAGTGCCACCAGCGCATTGAACGCAAACACCAGGGCAATCCCGAACAGCACCAGGCTCTCCACACCAAACCCACGCCAGCGTGCCAACAGATACAGCAATGCCACCGATGCCAGTGCGAACAGAAAGGCGTTGGCCGAAATCAGGTACTGCGCCGGCACGCCAGGAATGCCCATCCCGAGCACAATGGCCAGGGCTGCACCGAAGGCGGCGGCGGCGGAAACGCCGAGGGTGAACGGGCTGGCCAGCGGGTTATCCAGCACCGTCTGCATTTCGGCGCCGGCCAGGGCCAGTGCCGCGCCCACCAGTACCGCCATCAACGCGTAAGGCAGGCGCACATTCCATACGATCACCGCCTCCACCCGCGGCATCGAAGCCGGGTCCCACAGCACTTGCAACAGGCGCGTCAGGCTCATGCCGGAAGGCCCGGTGGTGATGTCCACCGCCAGGGAAACCACCAATGCCAACGCCAGCGCCGACAACAGCAATACCCGTCGTCCATGGCGGTGGCGATAGCGCTCACCTGCGCCATCGGCGCTCGCACAGGCTTGCACCTGCGTCACGGCACAAGGCTCGTGGTGAATACGCCGCTGGCCGGAATTGGCATAAAGCGCCGGTACAATTCGGCTCGGGTCTGTTCCGGATCCAGGTCGGCGAACAACTCAGGATGCAGCCACTTGGCCAGGGCCTGCACTGCGATCAAGTGTTCCGGCGAGTCATAGAAAATATGCCAGAGGCCATGCACGTTGCCTTCACGTACCGCCCGCAGTTCATTCAGCGGCGCGCGCTGGGACACTTGCTTGAGGCTGTCGCTGGCCTGCTGCGGCGTGGCCGAATAGCCGAGGGTCACACCGCCCTGGCCGTGGCCGAATACGCCGGTGGCGACGTACACATCCGGATCGCTGGACAGAATGTATTCGACGTTCAATGTGCCGATCGGGCCGGGAATGCGCCCGTCGGCGATGTTCCGGCCACCCGCGAGCTTGATCATTTCCCCGAAGTTGCCGGTGCCCGGCGAACCACAGCAATCCTGCAGGCCGGCGAGCATGTCGATGAAGATCTTCGGCCGTTTTACCGTCCCGGCCTTGGCCAGGGTATCGGTGACCTTGGCCAGCGAGGCCTGGTAAAACGCGATGTAGTCCTCGGCTTGTTGATTACGGTCCAGAGCCTTGCCCAGCAGGCGCATGCTCGGCACCGTGTTGCTCAGCGGATGGTCGCTGAAGTCGACGAAAATCACCGCCACGCCGGCCGCTTCCAGCTGCTTGACCGCCTCGCTGTCGGGGCTCGGGCCATGGCCGCCGCTCAAGGCCATGATCGCCAGGTCCGGGTGTACCGCCAGGGCCTTTTCCACACTGAAGGTTTCGGCGGAGGTGCCGCCTACCAACGGTACATTGTCGGCTTCGGGAAAGTGCTTCTGGAACGCGGCGTAACCCTGCACGTCCAGGCCGCGAAAATCCCCTTGCCAGCCGGCGATGCGGGTAAACGGGTTCTTGCCTTCAAGGAGCGACAGCGAGTAGATCATCCGGCCTTCACCCAGCAGGATATGCGAGACCTTGTCCGGTACGTCGACCTTGCGCCCCGCCAGGTCGGTGACGGTGTGGGCGCAGGCCAGGCCGCTCATTAACAGGCCAAGACCGAGCAGCAGGCCGCGTTGCAACAACAGAGGGTGTTTCATGAACAATTTCCTTGAACAGTTGGGCGCACGTGGCGGACGCGTTTGCGCCACCACAACAACAGCCCGGTGAGATAGAGCAGCGGCAATGCCAGGCCGCAAAGAAAGGCCAGGGCCGCGCCGGGCAACCCGAGCAACAGGTGGCCGTGGGCGGCGGAGAACAGCGGTTTGATCGCGGCGGGGTTGGCGAAGAACCAGTCGGGCCGGGCCAGCCAGGCGCCGCTGCCGGCAATCACCGCCAACGGCAGGCACAGCCAGGCGGCTGCGACGTTGTGCCATTCCCGCAGGCGGCGCAGGCCCTGGCTGCCCGGGCGCAAGCTGGCGGCTTTCCACCAGCTGCGCCGCCCCGGCCACCACAGGTACAGGCCGCTGCCCACCGAGCCCAGCAGCACCAGGCCACAGGCAAACAGGGCGACGGCGCCAATGGGCGGCGGCAACAGCAGTGCCCGGTGCAGCGCCACCAGCTTCGCCAGCCACAGGTCATCGAACACAAAAAATGCCCGTGGCTCGGCACTGTAGGGATCGATCATCGCAATGCCGATGCCGGGCCGATCCTCCAGGGCTCCGAAGACGATCGCGTTGTCCGATTCCAGGAAACCCTGGCGCGGTTTTGCGGCGCCAAAGACTTTCTGAAATTGCGGGTAGGCACCCAGTGCCGCGCTGATCCACTGCGCGTCATCCAGCAGTGCGCCGTGTTCAACCGGAGCCAGGTCCAAGGCCTGGCTGCCGACCTCCCAGCGCAGGATCGGCCCCTTGAGTTCCAGCAGCGCACCGCTCAAGCCAATCAGCGCCAGCAGCAGGCCGACGCTCAGCGCCAGCCATCGATGCACACGAAGCCACCACCCACGCATGGCAGTTACCAGCGATAGCGCAGGCTGGCGATGACACTGCGGTCATACCCGGCACTGCAGCTGGAGAGGGAGCAGCCTTCGTAATAGTGCTTGTCGGTCAGGTTGGTGGCATTCACCGCCAGGCGCAGGCCCTTGGCCGCCGGGATCAGCTTGTCGAAATCGTAGTGCACCGCCGCGTCGAGCAAGGTGTAGGAGGGCACGCTCACAGTGTTGGCAGCATCGGCCTCGGTGGAACCGATATAGCGTACGCCGACGCCAAATCCGAGCCCGGTGAGCGGGCCAAAGGGCAGGGTGTAGTCAGCCCACAACGACGCCATTTTTTCCGGGGTGTCGGTGGGGCGGTTGCCTTTTTCCAGCGGGTTGTTGCTCTTGCTAACTTCGGCGTCGTTGTAGGTCAGGGTTGCCAGCAGGTCCAGGCCCTTGGCGAGGCTGGCCTTGCCTTCCAGCTCCACGCCGCGCACGTTGACCTCACCGGTCTGCACGCTATTCAGCGGGTTGCTCGGGTCGGTGGTCTTGACGTTCTGCTGGGTCAGGTCGAACAGCGACAGGGTGATGTAGCTGTCGATCCCGGGCGGCTGGTACTTGATGCCGACTTCCGACTGCTTGGCGGTGCTCGGTTTGAAGCTGGTGCCGTAGAAATCAGTGCCGAGCACCGGGTCGAACGAGGTGGCGTAGCTGATGTACGGCGACAGGCCGTTGTCGGCCAGGTAAACGAGGCCTGCACGGTAGGTGAACTTGTTGTCGTCCTGCTTCTGCCCGGTGTCGGTCAGGCGGTTGTCGGTGCGCGCACTCGAATGATCCTGGCGACCGCCGACGGTCAGTACCCAACGGTCGTTGAACGTCATCTGCTGCTGGGCGTAGAGCCCGGTCTGGTCGGCGCGCTGCAAGGTGCTGGCGAACGGGGTGTTCGGCGCGAACACACCCCCGTGCACCGGGTTGTAGATGTCGATCGACGATGCCGCGCCGCCGTTGAGGTAATAGTCTTCACGGGTGCGCCGGTAATCGACCCCCAGCAGCGACACCATCTGCACCTCGCCAAGGTTCCAGCGGGCCTGGGCATTGTTGTCCAGGGAGTACACGTCGCCGACGATGCGGAAGCGGTAGGCCGACCGGTTCAAGGTGCGCAGGTCCGGCGCCAGGGACATGCCGCTGGCGGTGTTGGTCAGCAGGTTGACGTGGCCATAACGTGCGCTGGAATTCAGGCTCCACACATCGTTGATCCGGTGCTCCAACAGGTAGCCCAGCGAGTATTGCGTGCGGCCGTTGTCCAGGCCGGGTTCGTCGAGAAAGACGTTGTGTTTGACCTTGCCATTCGGGTTCGGCTTGAGCGTGCCCACCGTCGGCAGGAACACCCGGGGCGCGCCGAATTCATCCTCCGAGTAATCGGCCAGTACGGTCAGGCTGGTGTCGTCGTTCGGCCGCCAGGTAAACGACGGCGCGATGAAGGTTTTGTCGTCCTTGATGTGATCGAACTGGGTGCCGCTGCTGCGCTCCAGGCCCACCAGCCGATAGAGGAATTGTCTCTGGTCATCCAGTGGCCCGCTGAAGTCGAACTGGCCCTGGGCGCGGTCGAAACTGCCGCCCTGGAGCTGCACTTCATGGAACGACTGGTCCAGTGGCCGCTTGCTGATCTGGTTGACCACACCGCCCGGTGCGTTCTGGCCGAACAACACCGAGGCCGGGCCCTTGAGCACGTCGATGCGTTCCAGGCCATAGGCTTCGGCTTTTGGCCAGGCCTGGGTGGTGGTGCCACGTAAGCCGTCGCGCAACATGCCGGTGCTGGTCACGTCGAAGCCGCGAATCGAGAGGTTGTCGAAGCGCTGGCTGGCGGCGGTAGTGTTGGCCTGCACGCCGGCCGTGTAGCGCAACGCTTCGCTCACCGATTGCACTTGCTGCGCGTCCATCTGGTCGCGGGTCACTACGGAGATCGACTGGGGGATTTCATTGAGCGCGGTGTCGGTCTTGGTCCCGCTGAGGCTACGCTTGGCCACGTAGCCGGCCTGTTGTCCGGTGGGGCTGTCGGCTTGGGTCCCGGTGACCACGCTGCTGTCGAGCACCAGGGCGTGATCGGTGTCCGCCTCGGCGGCCTGCACAAGGTTCATCTGGGTCAGCGACAGGCCCAGGGCAACGCCATGGATCAGGGTTGCCAAGGGCTTGCGACTGGTTTTCAAGTGCGGGACTGCGGTATCGATTGGCAAACCTGGGGTGTCTCGGTACAGAACGCGGGTGCCCATGCTTCACTCCATGATGAGGTGTTCAATGCGAATGCAAACGTATCTCATCCAGGCGTTGTGACGCAGGGCTATTGCTTTGGGTCGAGCGATCATTTCTTTCGTTTGCGGGGCAGGGCGGAACTTTCACAACCCGTCAGCGCAACGCCTTGGGCGAAACCCCGAAACGCTTGCGAAACGCCGTGGAGAAATGCGCCGGGCTGTAACCCACGCGGTACGCGGCGCTGGACACATTGGTCTCACCGCTGGCGAGCAGGCGATAGGCTTCGGCCAGGCGCTGTTCCTGCAAGTACACATAGACACTGGTGCCGAATACCTGACGAAAGCCCGCGGTCAATTTGCGCGGGTTGAGGCCGACTGCGCGAGACAGCTCGGCCAATGACGGCGAAGCCTGCAACGAACCGAGCAACAGGTCGCGGGCGGCATGAATGCGTTCGATGTCCGCTGAGTTGCAATGGGCGTCCTGCACCGGGCGCGACTCGGTTTGCGCGAGAATTCCCTCCACCCCCAGCGCTGTCAGCTCCAGGGCCTTGCCGCCCAGATAGAAGGAGCGGGCAGGGCCCTGCAACGGGCAGGTGAAAATCTGTTGGGCAAGGGCGAGCAACGGTTTGCTCGCGGGCTGGCAGAACATCATCGGCCCGCCGCCGCGTTTATCCAGCAGGCGCTCAGGCTCAAGGCCGACGCTGCGGATCGACGGGAAATCCAGCTGCACGGTGGTGTAGCGCACCGGCACACCACTGGCGAACAGGTGATCGCCACAATGTTCACCCTGGTTGGCCACGGCGCACAGGGTCGGCCCGCGAATCTCCACTTCCTGCTGGCCTTCGACCCGGCAATTGAGCTGGCCGCTGAGCACCAGGATGATCTTCAAACCTTGCCACAGCGGCTCTTGCATCCACATCTGGCTGTCCATCAACACAGTCCCGGCGGACAGGGTGATTTCCGGCACGACGGTGGCGGCACCCGTGTTCAAAGTGTTGGGAAAATTGAGGGTGAAATCCCTTTGGGTCGGTAGCGGCGCAGCGTGTGGGCTGAGCATGGCGGACTCCCTGTGAACCGGAAAAGAGGGGCATACGCTAGCAGGAAATTTCTTACCTGTAATTAAGAATGATTATCCTTTAGCCGAAAGCCCGGACCACGCCTCATCGCTGCAGGCCGCAGAAACTCACGCTGTAGCGCAATCAAAAGAAAAAGCCGCGCAAACGAATGTCCTGCCGGTTGCCGTGCTGCGGCTTTTGCCTATTAATAATCACTCTCATTTCCGCAGCCCTTGGCGACTCATGGATGAACCGCTCAATGACCCATTCTCCCTAGCCCTTTTCACCCTTGCCCCGCAGGCCTTTTGTTCACGGCATCGGCCCCTTATTGCCGAAAAAAACTCTGGAGACCCCATGACTATCATTGACGACTGCCCCGATTGGCCCGAAGCGTTTGCCCAACGCTATCGCGACGCAGGCTATTGGCGCGACGAGACCTTTGGCGACCTGCTGCGCAACGCCGCCCGCACCTTTGGCGAGCGTGAAGCGATCACCGATGGAACGCTGCGGGTGAGCTATCGCCAACTGGATCAACGGGTCGATCAACTGGCCGGCGGGTTCTCCCGGCTGGGGTTGGTGGCAGGGGACAACGTGGTGGTGCAACTGCCGAACTGCGTGGGTTTTGTCGAAGTGTGCTTCGCCCTGTATCGCCTCGGCGTACGGCCAATCTTTGCGTTACCGGCCCATCGTCATCTGGAAATCGGCCGCTTCTGCGAGTTTGCCCAGGCCAGGGCATACCTCTGCGCTGACGTCACGGCAGGTTTTGATTATCGGGGCATGGCCCGTGGCTTGAAGGCGGCCCATGGCGACCTTGCGTGGGTGATCGTGGCCGGTGAGGCTGAAGAATTCATCGCGCTCGAAGACCTTTATCTGGACGACCCGCAGCCAACCTTTTCTGCGCCGCCCGCGGATGCCGTCGCGTGTTTCCAGTTGTCCGGTGGCTCCACCGGCGTGCCGAAACTGATCCCGCGTCGCCACAATGAATACCTCTACAACGTGCGGACCAGCGCCGAACGTTGCGGCCTGACCGACGCCACGGTGTACCTCGCCGCGCTGCCCATGGCCCATAACTTTCTCATGTGCTGCCCGGGGTTCATGGGCACCTTGCTGATGGGCGGCCGTGTGGTGCTGAGCGGCTCGCCAAGCGCCGAAACCTGCTTCGCCCTGATCGAGCATGAACGCGTGACCCATACCGCGCTGGTGCCGCCACTGGTGCTGGTCTGGCTGGATGCCGCCCAGGCGCGCGGGCAGGGCCTGCCAGGATTGCAACTGCTGCAAGTCGGCGGCGCCAAACTGAGCTTCGAGGCTGCCCGCCGCGTGGAACCCACCCTCGGCTGCCGCTTGCAGCAAGTGTTCGGCATGGCCGAGGGGCTGATTTGCTATACCGACCCCAACGACCCACCGCAACGAGTCCTGCACACCCAGGGCAAACCCATGTCCCCGGGCGACGAAATCCGGGTGGTGGACGACAACGAACAGGACGTGATACAGGGCAAGGTCGGCCAATTGCTGACCCGTGGTCCGTACACGATTCGCGGTTACTACCGCCACCCTGCGCACAACGCCCAGGCGTTTACCACTGACGGTTTCTACCGCACCGGCGACCGGGTAATGCTCACCGACGACGGCTACCTGATGGTCGAAGGTCGCGACAAGGACGTGATCAACCGTGGCGGCGAAAAGATCGCCGCCGAAGAAGTCGAAAACCTCCTGCTCAGCCATCCTGCCGTCGCCGATGTGGCCTTGGTGGCGATGCCGGACGCCTACCTCGGCGAACGCACCTGCGCCTTCGTGATTCCCCGTGGCACGGCACCGCGCCCGCCGGAACTGCTGCGCCATCTGCGTGAGCAAGGGTTGGCGGCCTTCAAGCTGCCGGACCGCTTCGAATTTATCCCCGGTTTCCCGCAAACCGGCGTGGGCAAGGTCAGCCGCAAGCACCTGCGGGAGGCTATCCAGCAGCTGTATTTCGGGGCAAAACAACCTGAGGGAAGCGCCGCCCGTGGCTGATCAAGACTCGCTGCGTGAACTGCTCGCGCCTGTACGTGGCCGGTTGATCTGCGCCATGCTGCTGCAAGCCCTGGCGACCCTGATCGGCCTGCTGCCGTTGATCGCGGTGGCGGAGTTGGCGCCGTCGTTGCTGGACGGAAAACTCGATCTGCACGATGGGTTCTGGTGGTTGTTGGCCGGTGCGGGCGCTTTGCTGTTGCGCATGCTCGGGCTGGCTGCCGCCTTGCAGATGACCCACCTGGCCGACAGCGACCTGCAACGCCAGGTTCGCCAACGGCTGGCCGCGCATTTGGCGCGGGTTCCGCTGGCTTGGTTCAGCGCCCGTGGTGGGCAAAAAGTCGACCGTGTTTTGCTCGACGACGTAGGTGCGCTGCATCAACTGGTGGCGCACTTGCCAAACAACCTCGCCGCCGCATTGGTGGCGCCCCTGGCGTGCCTGTTGTACCTGCTGACGGTAAGTGTGCCGATGACCGTTGTGGTGCTGCTGCCTCCAGCGCTGGCGCTGTGGCGACTGCGAGCCTTGCGCTCCCAGGCTTATCGGGATGACCAGAAGGCACTGGGCGCCGCGCTGGGCAACCTGTCCCTGGCCACCCAGCAGTTTGTGCAGAGCATCGCCATGGTCAAGTCATTCGGCCGGGCCGATCGGGTGCAGTCAAAGTTCTTCGGTGCGGTGGAACGTTTCGCCAGTTTCTTTTCCTGCTGGGCCCAACGCTGGGCCGGGCTTGGGGCGAGTGTCGAGGTGCTGCTTTCGCCGTTGCTGGTGCTGGCCCTGGTGCTGTTGGGCGGTGCGTCGCTGGTGGCTGGCGGTTGGCTGATGCCGGTGCAACTGCTGCCGTTCCTGCTGCTGGGGCCGGCCCTGGCAGCGCCGGTCGCGGCCGTCGGGCATGGTGCGGATGCACTGGTGCAGGGCCGCATGGCCGCCAGCCGTATCGCCACCGTGCTCAACAGCGCGACGTTGACGCAACCTCGCGAATCCCGCGAGCCCAAGGGCCGCCAGGTGAGCTTTGAAGGCGTGGACTTTCGCTACCCCGACGGCACGCAGGTGCTGCATGACATTGACCTGGATCTACCGCCCGGCACGCTGACCGCATTGGTGGGCGACTCGGGCGCCGGCAAATCCACCCTGGCCACTTTGCTTGCGCGCTTTGCCGATGTGAGTGCCGGGGCGATCCGCATCGGCGACGTCGACCTGCGGGACATGCACAGCGCCACCTTGTATCGCCAGGTCGCCTTTGTGTTCCAGGATGTGCGCCTGCTGCGCACCAGCGTCCTCGACAACCTGCGCCTGGCGCGCCCCGACGCCACGCAAATCGAGGTGGAAGCCGCCGCCCGGGCCGCGCAGATTCACCAGCGCATCCTCGCGCTGCCCCAGGGGTATCACACCGTCCTCGGAGCCGGCGTGCAACTGTCCGGCGGTGAAGTGCAACGCCTGGGCATTGCCCGGGCGATGCTCAGTGAAGCGCCGATCCTGATTCTCGATGAAGCCACCGCCGCCAGTGATCCTGAATCCGAAGCCGCGATCCAGCAGGCGCTGTCTCGCCTGGCCCGTGCCCGCACGGTGCTGGTAATCGCCCACCGCTTGAGCAGCATCCAGGACGCCGACCAGATCGTCGTGCTGCAAGGCGGGCGGATTGTCGAGCGCGGTACGCATCACGGCTTGCTGGACCAGCAGGGCACTTACGCCGGGCTGTGGGCCGCTGAGCAGTTTTCGGCGGCCGCACTGAAGAGGGCACGGGCATGATTCGCGCGCTGTTACGCAGCCTGCAACCCCGTGAAGCCGGCTTGTTGCGGCGTGCGCTGATGGCGATGGCGTTGAGTGCGTTGGCCCAGGGCGCAGCGTTGGCGTTGTTGCCGATGGCCTTTGCCCAGTGGTTCGGCAACACCACGCCTTGGGCCTGGGCCATCGGTTTCACCGGCATGGCCTTGTTGTGCCTCTGGCTGCGCCGGTATGCCCAGCTGGCGGGCTATCGCGCCGGTGCCGAAGCAGCCCAGGCGTTGAACCGACGCATTGGTGACAAGCTGGTGCAACTGCCGCTGGAATGGTTTGTGGAGCGGCGCAGCGCTGAACTGAATCGCCTGGTGACTCACACCGTGC
The DNA here is from genome assembly GCF_013385345.1 of Pseudomonas sp. I8001. NCBI lineage: Bacteria > Pseudomonadati > Pseudomonadota > Gammaproteobacteria > Pseudomonadales > Pseudomonadaceae > Pseudomonas > Pseudomonas sp. I8001. The sequence goes on along the minus strand of NZ_JACAQC010000059.1, from coordinate 22,757 downwards.
TGCAAATCATGAGCACCCCGGCGCACCTTTTGCAGCCAATGGCCAATGCGCTGTTGACGCCTTTGGCACTCCTGCTGGCGCTGTTTTTCTACGACCGCTCCATGGCGTTGGCGGCACTGGCCGCGTTGCCGTTGCTGGTGCTGGTGTACCACTGGGGCGTGCGCTGGGGCGGGCAAGCTGAAGCACTGAGCGAAGCCGCAGCCAATGAAGCGGCGGCCCGGGTGATGGAGTTTCTGCGCCAGCAACCGTTGCTGCGCTCCAGCGGGCGCACCGAGCAAGGTTTCGACCTACTCACCGAGGCCCTGGCCCAGCAGCAACAGGCACAGCGTCACGCCCACTGGCGCACTTTTCCCGCCGCGCTGGGTTTGGCGGTGGTGTTGCAGGCCGGCTACAGCGCCATCCTGTTATGCGGCCTGTATGCCGTGTTGGGTGGCACCCTCGATGCGGCGAAGTTCCTGGCGCTGGCGATTCTCGCCACCTGCCTGGTGGAGCCAATGGGCGCGCTGGTCAACCTCGGTACCACGTTGCGCCAGACCCGCCACGGCTTGAATCGCCTGCGCCACCTGCTGCAGATGCCGGGGTTGCCTGAGCCTCTCGAACCCCAACCTGCCCTGGGTTACGACGTGCAAGTGCGGGACGTAGGACTGGTCCGCCAGGGCCAGGCGATCTTGCAAGGCATCGACTTCACGTTGCAGGAGCGTTCGCTGAACCTGGTGGTGGGGGCGTCCGGCTCCGGCAAGTCCAGCCTGTTGCGCCTGCTGGCGCGCTTCAGCGATGTAAGCAGTGGCGCGATTCACCTCGGCGGTGTCGACCTGCGGCAACTGTCGGCCCTGGCCCGAGATACCCAGGTCGCCTTGATGTTCCAGGACAGCCCGCTGTTGCCGGGCAGCCTGCTGGACAACCTGCTGCTGGGCCGCCCCGACGCCAGCGAAGAGCAATGGCAGCACGCCGCCCGCGCCACCGGCCTCGACCGCCTCGCCGAGCGCCTGCCCCAGGGCTGGCACACCGTGCTGGGCGAGCAGGGCGTCAGCCTGTCCGGCGGCGAGCGCCAATGCCTGGCGTTGTCGCGGGTGTTGCTCAAGGACGCGTCGCTGATCCTGCTGGACGAGCCGACCGCCGCCCTCGATGCCATCAGCGAGGCGCGGGTCAATCGGACCCTGTTGCAACTGGCCCGCCGGCACACGGTGGTGCTGGTCACCCACAAACCGACCTTGGCGCCCCATGCCGACCAGATTCTGCTGCTCGACCACGGCCAGTTGGCCCAGGTCGGCCGCCATGACGCGTTGATGGCCACGCCCGGCCGTTACCGCGAGTTGTTCCACGAGCGCGAAGCGATCAATCGCTGGCGCTTGCGCCCAGACCCTACCGTTCCCCAAAGGACCGTCCCCCATGACCGATAACCCATCACTGGCATGCGTTCATCCTGCACCCGGCGGCCTCGCACACAGCCCCGAGGCGCTGTGCGCCGGTGTCGCGCAGTTGCTCGACTATGCCCCCCAGGACCTGGAGCCCGATGCCTCGCTGATCGAGCAGGGCCTGGACTCGGTGAGCATGATGCGCCTGCCGGCCTTGCTCGCCCGCGAAGGTGTGCAGGTGAGCTTTGCCGAACTGATTGAGCAGCCGACCCTTGAGGCCTGGTGGTTGCTGATCGACCGCCGTCGCGGGCAGGCGACGCACCTCAAGCCCGTCGCCGCCGACAACGATTTCGCCCTCACACCGTTGCAGCAGGCTTATTGGTTTGGTCGCGACCCGGCCATGCCGCTGGGGGGCGTTGGCTGTCACCTGTATCAGGAGCTGGACGGGTATCAGGTCGACGCTCAACGCCTGGAAAGCGCGGTGATGCGCCTGACTCACCGCCATCCCATGCTGCGCGCCTGTTTCCCGAACGCCACTTGCCAGCGCGTGCTGCCGACCAGCCCGTGGCCTGGGTTGACCGTGCATGAACGGCCGGATGAGTTGGCCTTGCGTGAGCGCCTGGCCCACCGCTGCCTGGATGTGCGCCAGGGCGAGGTGTTTGATGTGCAACTCAGCCGCTTGCCCGACGGCCGCAGCCGGGTGCACCTGAACATCGATTTGCTGGTGGCGGACGTCCTGAGTATCAGCGTACTGCTGCGGGATCTGGCGCTGATCTACAGCGGGCAAGAGGCGCAGCTGCCACGTCTGGAATGGGATTTTGCCCACTACCTGGGCGCCACCCGAACCAGCGATGCCGGCGCGCGGGACTACTGGCTGCAACGTCTGGATGACCTGCCCGACGGCCCGCAACTCCCCTTGGCACACGAGCCGCAATCCCTCGGCCCGCCGCGTTTTCGTCGCCTGGCGATGCGCCTCGGCCGCGCGCAGTTGCGAGCCCTGGAAGACCAGGCCCGCCAACACGGCCTGACCCTGGCCAGCGTGCTGTGCTGCGCCTATACCCAAGTGCTGGGCCGCTGGAGCGCCAGCCAGCATTTCCTGTTGAACGTGCCGCTGTTCAACCGCCAGGAGCTGCACCCCTGCGTCCCGCATCTGCTGGCGGATTTTTCCAACCTGGTGCTGCTGGAGATCGACCAGCGCCAGGCGGGTTCTTTCGCGCAGCAGGCGCAAGCCCTGCAACGCCAACTGCACCGCGACATCGCCCACAGCGCCTGGCCTGGTGTGGAAGTGCTGCGTGAGTTGTCCCGCACCCGGCAAGGCGGCGCCCCCGTAGTGTTTGCCTGCAACCTTGGCGAAGCGTTTGTCGACGCCACTTGCCGGCAGCACCTGGGCGAACCGGGCTGGGCCTTGTCGCAAACGCCCCAAGTGTGGCTTGACCACCAGAGCTATCCGCTGCCCGATGGCCTGTTGCTCAACTGGGACGGGGTAGATGCGCTGTTCCCCGAAGGCCTGCTGGACGAAATGTTCACCGCCTATGGCGACCTGCTGGCGTGGCTGTGTACCGGTGACTGGCGCCAACCCGCGCCGCTGCCGTTGCCCCAAGGCCAGCAAGAGGTCCGTGCAGCGGTCAACCACACGCCCTGGGCCTATGGCAAAGGCTTGCTGCACGATGGCTTTTTCCAACAGGCGCAGGTGCACCCGCAGCGGGTGGCATTGATCACCGAGGACGCTGAGTTGAGTTACGCCGAGCTGGCGGCCCAGGCCCTGCAAGTGGCAGGTGCCCTGCGCCAGTGGGGGATTGAACCGGGTGATACGGTGGCGATCACCTTGCCCAAAGGCCAGGCGCAAATCGTTGCGGTGCTCGGCATATTGGCGGCGGGCGCGGTGTATGTGCCGGTGGGTATCGAACAGCCGGCAGCCCGTCGCGACATGATCTATCAACGCGCCGGAGCCAAGGTGGTGATCACCGATACGGCCCACCGTGATCGCGGTGTATGGCTGGCGGACTTGCAAGTGGTGGACCTGGCCCAGGCGCGTTCGGCCAGGGCCCTGAAACAACCGATCGAGGTGGCGCCGGACGCACTGGCCTATGTGATTTTTACCTCTGGCACTACCGGCGAACCCAAGGGCGTCGAGGTTTCCCACCAGGCGGCGCTGAACACCGTCGCCGCGATCAACCGGCGTTATCAGGTGGGCGCGGATGACCGTGTGCTCGGGGTTTCCGCCCTCGATTTCGACCTGTCGGTGTACGACCTGTTTGGCCTGCTGAGTGTCGGTGGCGCCGTGGTGCTGCCAGCGGATGCGCGGCGCAAGGAGCCGTCCGAATGGTTGCGGCTGATCCGCCAGCAGCGCGTGACCCTGTGGAACTCGGTACCGGCGTTGCTCGACATGCTGACCCTCAAGGCCCGCGAGCCGAATGCCCTGAGCGGATTACGCCTGGCGATGGTCTCGGGTGACTGGGTCGGGCTGGACCTGCCACGCCGCCTGCGATTGGCAGCCGGCGAAAGCGCCCGGTTCGCCGCTCTCGGCGGCGCCACTGAAGCGGCCATCTGGTCCAACGTCCAGGACGTCGACGAAGTGCCGGCTCACTGGCTCTCGATTCCCTACGGCAAACCCCTGGATAACCAAAGCTTTCGAGTCGTCGACAGCCAGGGCCGCGATTGCCCGGACTGGGTGGCGGGGGAGTTGTGGATCGGCGGCGCCGGGGTTGCCCAGGGCTATCGTGGCCTGCCGCATCTCAGCGCCCAACGCTTCGTCGAGCACGCCGGGCAACGCTGGTACCGCACCGGCGATCAGGGCCGTTATTGGCCCGACGGCAGCCTCGAATTTCTCGGGCGTATGGACCAGCAGGTCAAGGTCCGTGGCTTCCGCATCGAACTCAGTGAGATCGACGTGGCCCTGGAACGCCATCCGGCCGTCAGTCGTGCCGTCACCCTGGTGTTGCCCGGGGCCAACCCGCAGTTGGCAGCAACCCTGATGGGCGACGCGCTGCCGGATGCCGAAGCCATGCGCCAGTGGCTCTGCCAATGGTTGCCGGAACACATGTTGCCGGACCACTGGCTGAACCTCACCGAACTGCCCCTGAGCGCCAACGGCAAGGTCGACCGCGCCGCACTGCTGTGGCTGGTGCAGGAGCAACGCCAGGGCGCCAGACCCGAGCATGAAGACGCGCCTCAAGGCGAAGCCGAACAACTGTTGGCCGGGCTCTGGCGCGAATTGCTCGACATTCCCCTGGTGGGACGCAACCAGGGCTTTTTCGCCCTCGGCGGCAACAGTCTGTTGGCCGCTCGCCTGATCGAACGTATCGCCCGACAGTTCGACGTCGAACTGTCGCTGAAGGACTTTTTCAACGCGGCCACCGTCGCCCGCCAGGCCCAATGGCTTGTCGCCCGACGAGAACAGGACCACGTCAACCGGAACGCAATGGTGGAGGGTGCGCTATGACACTGCAGCAACTGCAACAGGACCTCGAAGCACTGGGTGTGGAACTCTGGGAAGAGCAGGGCCGCCTGCGCTACCGGGCGCCCGCCGGGGTGATGGATGAAGGCCGCCTGCAACAATTGCGCGAACACAAGGACGCGTTGTTGCAGCAATTGATGGAACCGGTGATGCCCACCGTCTCGGCCGACCTGGCTGCCCGCAGCGAACCGTTTCCGCTGACCGACGTGCAGGCCGCTTACCTGATGGGCCGCACCCAGGCATTCAGCTACGGCGGGGTGGCGTGCCACGGTTACCTGGAATTTGAACTCAGGGAACTGGACCCGGCGCGCCTGGAGCAGGCATGGAACCATCTGATTGCGCGTCACGACATGCTGCGGGCGGTGGTGCTGGAAGACGGCTACCAACAAATCCTGCCCCAGGTGCCGCATTACCTGATCGCCCGGCATGACCTGCGCGAAGACGACGGCCGTGCACTGGCCGCTCTGCGCGAACGCATGGAAATTCGCCTGGCGTCGCCCCAGCAGTGGCCGCTGATCGAGTTGTGCGTCAGCCAGGGCCGTGAACATGCGCGCCTGCATCTCTCAGTGGATCTGCTGGTGTGCGACTACCAGAGCGTGCGCATGCTGTTGGCCGAGTTGCAGCAGGTCTATCGTGGCGAAGCCTTGCCGCCGGCGGCGCCCATCAGTTTTCGCGACTACGTACTGGGCGAGCGCCGGTTGCGGGAACAGCCGCGTTACCAGCGTGACCGCCAGTACTGGTGGGCGCGGGTCGACAGCCTGCCCGGTGCTCCGGAATTGCCCATGCAGGGCGCTCCCAGCGGACCGCGTTTCGAGCGCCGCGCCCTGAACCTGGAGGCCCGGGATTTCAACGCCCTGCGCCTGAATGCAGCGGCGGCCGGCGTGGGTGCGTCGGCGGCGATTCTTTCCTGCTATGCCGAAACCCTGGGGCGCTGGAGCCGCAAGGGGCATTTCTGCTTGAGCCTGACCTTGCTCAATCGCCTGTCGCTGCACCCGCAGGTCGATCGGCTGGTGGGGGATTTCAGCTCGGTGGAATTGCTGGAAGTCCAGACCCTGCAAGGCGGCAGCTTTGGTGAACGCAGCCAGCAGTTGCAGGAGCGACTGTGGCAAGACATGGACCACCGCCTGTGTTCCGGCATTGAAGTACTGCGCGAACTGGCGCGGCGCAAAGGCCGTGATGCGGCCTTGATGCCCTATGCCTTCACCAGCACCCTGGGCGCCGGTGGCGAAAGTGGCGGCGGGGCATTTATGCCCGGCGCAGAACTGGTGCACGGCATCAGCCAGACCCCGCAAGTGTTGATTGATTGCCAGGTCAGCGAGCGCGACAACGGCCTGTTCATCAATTGGGACATTCGCCAGGGCGTGTTCAATGAGGCCATGCTGGAAGCGATGTTCGACACCTTCGAACGTCTGCTCAAGCGCTTGGCGCGGGAGCCTTCGGCCTGGACCCTGGACGATTGCCTTGAACTGCCGGCACCCCAGCGACTGGTGCGGGAGTTGATCAACCAGACGGCGCAGCCGATTCCCCCAGGCTTGCTGCATGAACCGTTCTTTCGCCAGGCCCGGGCGCAACCCCAACGTGTCGCCCTGATCCAGGGCGCGCGACAGCTCACTTACGCGCAACTCGCCGCCCGTGCCGAGGCGATTGCCGAGCAGTTACTGGATGGCGGTTGCCAGCCCGGCGAGCGGGTCGCGGTATGCATGGAAAAAGGCATCGACCAGGTGGTCGGTGTACTCGGGATCTTGCGGGCCGGCGCGGCGTACCTGCCGCTGGACACTAATCAGCCGATGGCGCGGCGCGCGTTGATTCTTGAGAACGCCGAGGTCAGCCGGGTGCTCAGCCAGTCGTGGTTGAGCGAGGACGTGGCCTGGCCCGCCCAGGTGACCCAGTGCATACCCGTTGATCAGGCCGCAGCCAGTGCCGGACGTGAACTGCCGGCGCCGCAGGTGACACCGCAACAACTTGCCTACGTGATCTACACCTCCGGCTCCACCGGGATTCCGAAGGGTGTGATGATCAGTCACCAGGCGGCCCTCAACACGGTGGTGGATATCAATCAGCGCTTCGCCATCGGCGCCGAAGACCGGGTACTCGCCTTGGCCAGCCTGGGCTTCGACCTCTCGGTGTACGACATCTTCGGCCTGCTGGCCGTAGGTGGCGCGCTGGTGTTGCCCGACGCCGGACGCCGCGCCGACCCGTCCCACTGGGCCGAATGCGCCCGCGAGCACGGTGTGACCCTGTGGAACTCGGTGCCCGCGCAGTTGCAGATGCTTGCCCATTACCTGCAAGCCGTGCCGGCCGCGGCACCTCAGAGCCTGCGCCTGGCCTTGCTGTCCGGCGACTGGATCCCGCTCAACCTGCCCGCCGAAATCGCTGCGTTGTTGCCTGAGCTGCAACTGATCAGCCTGGGCGGCGCGACAGAAGCGGCGATCTGGTCGATTGCCTATCCAATCACCGAGGTGGACGCACAATGGCGCAGCATTCCCTACGGCGCGCCGCTGGCCAATCAACGCTTCATGGTGCTCGACGAACAAGGCCGCGATCGCCCGCAAGGCGTTGCCGGTGAGCTGTTCATCGCCGGCACGGGGTTGGCGATGGGGTACCTGGGGGACGCGGAGAAAACCGCCGAGCGTTTTATCGAGCATGCCCACAGCGGCGAGCGGCTGTACCGCACCGGCGACCTGGGGCGCTACCTCGAAAGCGGGTTGATCGAGTTCCTTGGCCGTGAGGATTTCCAGGTCAAGGTTCGCGGGCATCGCATCGAGTTGGCGGAAGTCGAAAGTGCCTTGCTCAGTCATCCTCATGTCGAATCGGCCGTGGTGGTCGCTGCGGGCGAGGGCGCGTTCGAGCGGCGTTTGCAGGCCTGCGTGCGCGGGACTTTGCGTGATACTCCACTGCCTTGGCCGGCCCGGTTGGCACCCAACGCCTTGGCGGCGGCCAACGGCGTTAAAGGCCAACTGACGGAAGCGCTGATCACGCAGATGTCCGATTGCGTCGAGCGTGCCGCGTTGCTCTCCATGGGCCTGGCCCTGCAACGCCCGGGACTGTTTGATCAACCGGGTGTCGAGCACGACTTGGCCCAGATCATGAGCCTGTGCGAAGTGGCGCCACGCAACGAACGGTTGATCCGCCGCTGGTTGCAGGCGCTGCATCGCGAGCAACTGGTAGACCGCCACCCAGGCACCGGCGCCTATTCGTCACTGCGGGTCTCGGGTGCTGAATACCGTCAGCTGTGGCAGCGCATCGAGGCGCTGGAGCCGAGTGTGGGCTGGGGCGGTGAAGTGTTGCGCTACCTGCGGGAAAGCCAGGAGCAATTGCCTGCCCTGATGAGCGACCGGCTCGACCCGTTGCACCTGCTGTTTCCCGAAGGCCGTACCGACACCGCCGAAGGCGCCTATCGCAAGAACCTGATCAGCCAGTACCTGAACCAGGCGGTGTGTGCGGCGGTGCAGGAAATCGCCGCACTGCAACCGGCGGGCCGGCGTCTGCAGTTGCTGGAAATCGGCGCAGGCGTGGGCGGCACCAGTGCCGACCTGATTCCGGCCCTGGACGGCTTGGCGGTGGACTACCAGTTCACCGACCTGTCGCAGTTTTTCCTCAACGAAGCGCGGGAGCATTTCGTCGAGTTTCCGTGGGTCAGCTACGGGCTGTTCGACCTGAACCTCGACCACTGGGCCCAAGGCATCGCCGCCAACTCCCTGGATGTGATTCTGTGTGCCAACGTGCTGCACAACTCGCGGCATGCCAGCCAGGTACTCGCCCGGCTGCGGGAAATGCTCGCCCCCGGCGGCTGGCTGATCTTTATCGAAGCCACCCGCGACACCTACCAGATCATGGCGTCCATGGAGTTCAAGGAGGGCCTGACCGCGTTCGAGGATTTCCGCGCCGAGCAGGACACCACGTTCATCCGCCGCGAGCAGTGGCAGCAACTGTTGCAGGAAGCCGGCGCGCAGACGCCGCTGTGCATGCCGGCAGCTGACGATGCGATGTCACAGATCGGCCAGCACCTGTTCATCACGCGCTTCAAGACCGAGCGCCAGACCCTTGAGCCGGAGGCGTTGCGCGCGCATCTGGGCCAGCGCCTGCCGGATTACATGGTACCCACCGAGTGGCGGGTACTGGATGAAATGCCGCTGACGGTCAACGGCAAAGTCGACCGCCAGGCGTTGGCCAACCTCGGCATGGCCCAGGCCACGCAACAGGCCAACAGCGGGGCTGCACCGCTGGATGCGCTGGAGCGCAGTATCGCAGAGGTCTGGCAAACCCTGTTGCGGGTGCCCAGTGTGGGCCGTGAACAGGGCTTCTTTGAGTTGGGCGGTGATTCATTGCTGGTGGCGCAGGTGGTTGGTCGCCTGCGGGAAAGCCTGCCCCAGGCCCGTAACGTGCCCTGGGGGGATTTGCTGCGCCAGTTGATCAACCAGCCCACCGTTGCGGCCCTGGCGGATTACCTGCGGGGGCAGGGCAGCGAGAGCCTGTCGCCGCTGGTGCGGATTCGTGAGGAGGCGCAAGGCCCGGCGCGGATCTTTGTCCATGATGGCAGCGGCACCCTGGCACCGTATCGCGCGCTGTTTGCTGCACTCGGGGAAGAAGCGCCACTGGAGGGGCTGGTGCTCAATGATGTACCGGGTTACCTGGCTCTGGCACCGGCTACGGCGATTCGTGAACTGGCCGAGCGTTATGCCGACACCTTGCACGCCGAAGGCCGGCGCCAGGTGAGCATCGTCGGTTATTGCCTCGGCGGGTTGCTGGCGACGGAGCTGGCGTCATGCCTCGCGGCGAGGGACATCGAGGTGCTGCAACTGACAGTGATCAGCAGCTACCGCGTGCCGTTCATGATCGAGGATGACCTGCTGGCGGAGTACGTGTTCGCCCGCGTGATGCAGGCCGACCCGCACACCCTGGGTTACCCGGTGGATGAACAGGCGATGGAGCGGGCGATTGCCAAGGTGCTGCGCCAAACTCCGGGCCGCGTGCCCCAAGGTGCGTTGCTGGCGCTGCAGGATGAGCCCGACTGTGCCACGGCCCTGGCCTGCCTGCGGGCCCTGGCATCCAAGTCGGCAGATGAGCGCTTGCAGGCAATTGCAGACGCGATGCGCCACGCCGGCTCGCAACTGAGCGACCTGGACTGGCTGCGCGAGCAACTGCAGGTGCTGCGCCACAGCCTGGCCGCCGTCGCCTTGCATCAGGCCACGCCTTACGACGGTGACATGGTGTTTATCCGCCAGTGCGGTGAAGTCCAGGTACTGCCCGGCATGCACCGCGACATGAGCCAATACTGGCAGGCCCTGTGCCTTGGCGAATTGCAGGTGGTGGACGTGCCGGGCGACCACTTCAGCTGCATGCAGAGCCCCCAGGTCGAAGCCGTGGCCCGCGCGTTCGAACGGCTGGCGCAGGTGGCGGCGTGAGAGTCGGGATTGTAGGCGGCTATGGGCATGTCGGTCGGCAGGTTGCGCGGGTGCTGGTCGGTCATTGCCGCTTGCGCCTGGGCGGTCGCGACCCTGGGCAAGGGCAGCGTTTTAACGACGGCGAGTTGAACGGGCAGGCCGAGATCCGTGAAGTGGACCTGTGGGACGCCCAAAGCCTGGCGGCGTTTTGCAGCGGCTGCGACCTGCTGATCAATTGCGCGGGCCCCAGCTACCAGGTGCTCGACCGGGTGGCGCTGGCCGCTTTGGCCAGTGGCGCCGATTACATCGATGTCGGCGGCGATGATCCGCTGCATCAGCTGCTGCCCGCTCAGTTGCCGCCGGGTCGTCGTGTGGTGTTATCAGCCGGCATGTTGCCCGGGCTGTCGGGGTTGTTTCCCAAGGTGCTTGCGGCGTCGTTCGAGCGCGTCGATGCCGTGCATTGCTATGCCGTCGGACTTGGGCGGTTGTCGACAACGGCGGCCGAGGACTTTCTATTGAGCCTCGGCAACGGCTATGGCCAGGCCTCGATGGGCTGGTGCGATGGCCGTGCAATCAAGTCCGCCGTACTCGTCGATGAACACTTCGAGCGGCCCTGGCTGGTGGGCGGTCCCGTAACGGCCCACCCGTATCTAACCACTGAGCAACAGCGCTTGTTTACTGACTTGCGGGTGCGCGAAGCCCAGGCCTACAACCTGTTCGACGGCGGCCACCTGCGGGCCGCACTCGGGCGCATTCAGGGCTCGCCACCGGCTCTGCGACACACGGCAGAGAACATTGCCGCCCTGGTACAGGCCAGTGCGCTGGACCTGGCAGGGCGCACGCCTTACCAGTTGCTCGCAGTCGAAATGGCAGGCCTGCAACACGGCGAACCGCAGCAGGCCACCGCCTGGTTGCGTGCCGCCGACGGCTCGGCGTTGACCGGCACAGTGGCGGCAATCTGCGCCCTGCAACTGGCCAAACTGCCCGAAGGCACGCACTACGCTGCCCAGGTGATGGACGCCGATGACTGCTTGCGCCAGGTGCTGCGCTGGTTGCCGCAGACCCGGATCCACGTCACCACTGAACTGGAGGAGGGCGTGTTATGAAGAAAATCCCCAGCCCATGGCTGCGACGTTACCCGCAGCATCAAACGCCGCGTTGCCGATTGGTCTGCCTGCCCCACGCCGGCGGCAGCGCGGGATTTTTCAGCGGTTGGCAGGCACTGTTGCCGGCTGACATCGAACTGGTCAGCGTGCAATACCCCGGCCGCGAAGAGCGCCTGAGTGAAACCTGGCCCGGCAGCCTGGAATGGATGGCGGGCACTATTACCCGGGCGCTGTGGGACCTGTCCGACCGGCCGCTGGTGCTGTTCGGCCACAGCATGGGTGCGGCGCTGGCCTATGAGGTGACGCGGCGCCTGAACCGCCAGGGCAAGGACCTGCAACGGCTGATCGTCTCCGCCCATCCGGCCCCTCACCGGCAACGTCACAGCCAATTGCACCAGGGCCCGGATGCCGGTCTGCTGGCGGATGTGCGGCGCCTGTCGGGTGGTGCGCCATCACCCCTGGACGAACCCGAGATGCAGGCACTTTACCTGCCCGCATTGCGCAATGATTACCGCCTGATCGAAAACTACTGCGGCGATATCAGCGAGCTGCTGGACGTGCCCGTGAGCGTATGCCTGGGCAGCACCGACCGCGAAGTCGATCGGGAGGAAGCCCATGCCTGGTCGGAAGTGACGCGCCAGGTCACCGACTTTCGAACCTTCAACGGCGGGCATTTTTACCTGCGCGACAGCCAGGCCGACCTGATCGAGCACCTGGAACTGTTGCTGGGCAGCCCCGCCGAACCGGCGTGGCAGTGCTGGCCGTCGACCCCATGACCGGAGAATCCTATGAAAACACCTGAGCAGTGCAGCGGGCTGGAAGACGTCCGCCTGGGTATCGACACGTTGGACGAACAGATCATCCGCGCTCTCGGCCAGCGGTTGGCCTATGTGAAAGCTGCGGCGCAGTTCAAGCCTGACGAAGCCAGCATCGCCGCCCCCGAGCGGGTGGCCGCCATGCTGCCCCATCGCCGCCGCTGGGCCGAGCGCGAAGGGTTGGACCCGATGTTCGTGGTCCCGCTGTTTGCGCAGATCATCCAATGGAATATCGACCAGCAAGTGCGCCACTGGCGCCAGCAGCATCAAGGAGCGGAGCATGAGTGAACGTCTGCCGGGATTGCTTCAGGCGCTGACCGAGGGCGAACGCCTGGCGCGCGAGAAGGGCGGCGCAGTGCTGGTGGTCTTCAGCCTGGCCTCGGAGCGCCTGGACCCGCTGCGGTTGTTTGCCGCCAACCGCCAGGTACTCGGGCAAAGCCTGTTCTGGTCAAGTGACCGGGGCGCACTGGCCATGGCCGGCTTTGGTTGTACCGAGGAAATCAGCCCCGGGGCCGATGACCGCTTCAACGCCAGTGCCCTGGCGTGGCAGGCGTTGCTCAGCCAGGCCCATCAGGTGGGGCCGCGCCAGCCGTTGCTGTGTGGCGGCTTTGCGTTTGACCCGAAGGGCCCACGCTCGCTCAAATGGCAGTCATTCGCCGCCACCTCCCTGGTGCTGCCGCGCATCCTGCTGCTGCGGGAAGCCGAGCAACATCATGTGATCTTCAGCCAGTGGCTGGAGCCCGGGGCGGACGCGGTGCGTTGCGCCCAGAGCCTGGAAACCCAGTGGACGTTGCTTCTGTCCCGCTACGCCAGTGCGCCACGCCAGGAGATTCCCCTCGGCACACCGAGCGACGAAAACACCATCAGCGCGCAGCAATGGCAAGACACCGTGGCGACGGCCGTGCAGCGCATCAACGCCGGCGACCTGCGCAAGGTGGTGCTGGCCCGCGAAGTGCGGTTGACCACCTCACGGACGATCCCCTGTGGCCCGCTGCTGGAAAACCTCAAGGCGGCCTATCCCCAGGCGTACCTGTTTGCGTTCAGCCGTGGTGACAGCTGCTTTCTCGGCGCAACGCCGGAGCGGCTGGTGCGGGTGACTCGTGGCACGCTGAACACGGTGGCGTTGGCCGGTACTTGCCCGCGTGGTCGTCACGAGCAGCACGATGCCGAACTTGGCCAGGCCTTGATGGACAGCCCCAAGGACCGCCACGAACACACCCTGGTGGTTCAAACCCTGCGCGAAGCATTGCAGCCCTATTGCGCGATGCTCGACATTGCCAGCCAGCCGCAGTTGCACCGGCTGGCCAACGTGCAGCACCTGTTGACGCCGGTGATGGGCCGCTTGCATCCCCAGGTGCAATTGCTGCAACTGGTGCAGGCCCTGCACCCGACGCCGGCGGTGGGTGGCTTGCCGCGACGTGAGGCGATGGCCTATATCCGAGAGCACGAGCAGCTCGACCGTGGCTGGTACGCAGCGCCAGTGGGCTGGATGAATGCGCAGGGTGATGGTGAATTTGCCGTGGCGTTGCGCTCGGCGTTGATCAGAGGCTGTGAGGCGCACCTGTTCGCCGGCTGCGGCATTGTCGCCGAGTCGGATCCCGGGAGTGAGTACGAGGAAACGTGCTTGAAGCTGCGGACTATCCGCGATGCCTTGCGGCCTTCGGACGGAGTGCAGGTGGCGTCAGCCTGAGGAAGGCTCTCGCCCGGCAGGCCGGGCGAGAGCATGCAGCGTCTGGATCAGTTCAAGCCAAGCTTGCCACGCAGTGTGGACAGGTCTTCCGCCAGGGTATTGACCGGGCCAACCAGGGCTTTGCGGTCGGCTTCCTTGACCTTGTCGTAGGTCTCGAAACCGCCATCCTTGGTTTTGTACTTGGCCAGGATCTTGTCCACGGTGGCGAAGTTCTTGTCGACTTTGGCAACGAAGGCCTTGTCTTGCTTCTCGATCTGCGGACGGAACAGGTCGACGATTTTCTTCGCGCCGTCGATGTTGCCCTGGAAGTCATACAGGTCGGTGTGGCTGTAGCGGTCTTCTTCACCGGAGATCTTGGTCGCGGCGACTTCTTCCAGCAGAGCAGCAGCACCACCCACGACTTTTTCCGGCGGGAAGGTCAGGCCGTCCACGCGGGTTTTCAGGTCCAGTACGTCGCTGTTGAGCTTGTCCGCCAGGGCGTCGAGGCCTTTGGTGGTGTTCTCGGAGAACAGGCTGTACTCGATGCGGTGGAAGCCGGTGAAGTCTTCGGCTTTCACGCCTTTCTCGTGGTCGTCCACGCGGGAGTCGATGGAGGCGTCGAGGTCGCTGAACAGTTCGGCGATCGGCTCGATCGACTCATAGTGCACGCGGGTTGGCGCGTACAGCTTCTTGGCGGTCGCCAGGTCGCCTTTTTTCACGGCGTCGGTGAACGCCTGGGTCTGGGTGACCAGCTCGCCGATTTCTTCGGTGACATAGATCTTGTAGTCCGACACCGGCCCTACCAGGTCCAGCGGCGCGGTGGCGGCGAAGGCGGCCAGCGGCGAAAGGCTCATTAACAACGACAATGCGAGAGACGACTTCTTCATGGGACGATTTCCGCTCTGGGGTTTGTTTTAGGTTTTGGCAGTGGTTTGTGGATGTGTCGCATCAAGCAGCGTGCGCCCGATGAAATCCTGGGCCCCGGTGACGCCTGGCAAGGTGAAGAAGTAACCGCCGCCAACCGGCTTCAGGTATTCCTCCAGAGGCTCGCCGTTGAGCCGGGTTTGCACGCTGATAAAGCCTTTCTCCAGGTCAGCCTGGTAGCAGATGAACAACAGCCCCATGTCCAGCTGACCGTTTTTGTTGACGCCGTTGGAGTAGTTGAACGGCCGGCGCAGGATCAGGTTGGCCTGGGTCTGTGCAGTACGCGGGTTGGCCAGGCGGATGTGGGCATCGAGCTTGGTCAACTTGCCTTCCGGGTCCTTGCTGTAGTCCGGGACCTGGGTTTCTTTCTGGCCATCCATGGGCGCGCCACTGGTCTTGATCCGGCCAATGATGCTTTCTTGCTCTTGCAGCGGGGTGCGGTCCCAGCGTTCGACGAAGTTGCGGATGATCCGCACCGCCTGGTAGCTGCCGTTGGCGGCCCAGGCCGGTTCGTCGCTGCCTGGCTGGACCCACACAATCTGATCCATCGCCTTGTTGTCGTTGGAGTTCGGGTTGGCCGAACCGTCGCGAAAACCGAGGAAGTTGCGCGCGCTTTGCGCCGGCTCGCCGGGGCGGGCAGGGGCCTGGGGCGGCACGCTGCCTTCCTGCTTCCAGCGCACCAGCAGCAGGTCCGGCAGGTTTTTCACGATATCGCGCAGGGCGTGGATATTGGTGTCCGGGGTGTTGGAGCTGAACTGCAGGCTCAGGTCGCCGTGGCACTGCGCCGGTTCCAGTGCATCGTTGGGGAAACCGACCATGCGGATCAGGCGCTTGGGCTTGGCCGCGGCCAGGCCGAAGCGTTCGTCGAACAGCGACTCGCCCACCGATACGGTGATGGTCAGGTTGTCCGGTGTCACCACCGGGCCGAGGATGCCGGAGTCGGTGGGGGGCAGTTTCGGGTCGACTTGCACCACGGTGCCGCCGGTCATCAGGAATGCGATGCGCTCGTTCAGGGTGCGGAACAGCCGCTCCAGGTCCTCGCGGTCGCTGGCCAACACGTCGAATGACACCAACATGCCGCAGGCCGGGCGCGGAGTGACGATGCCGGTCTGGTGCTTGCCATGGAAATCGTGGTGGTCCTGGGTCTTTTCACTGCTTGGCGCGGTGGTCACCTGTGCCGCCGCGTTGGCAGCCATTGCCGGGCAGCTCAGGCTGCTGCCGGCAATGGCCGCGCCAGTGGCGGCCATACCCAGCAATACACGACGACGCTGGGCGGAAAATTGTTCTGAATCACTCATGTCTACGGTCGTCTTCACTTCAGGCCGGAAAGGCCAAGGGCGGGGTCGATTCCATCGAGTGCAACGGCCAGAGCCTTGGCCTTGTCGGCGATCTGCTTGCGCTGATCGGCGGTAACGCTGTCATACGAGGCGTAGCGGCCATCGACTTTCAAACCGTTGAGTTCGGCATCGAGGGCGTTGATCGCGCTGTCGATCCCCGGCAGCAATTGCGCGGCAGATTTGGTCAGCAGCGGGCGCATCAGGTCGACCACTTTGCGGGCGGCGTCCAGGTTGGCGGCGAAGCCGTTGAGGTCGGTATGGCTGTAGCGTTCTTCCTCACCGCTGGCGGCACGTACGTCGGCCAGGCTGTTGAGGTTGCGCACCACGATGCTCACCAGTTGCTCCGGCGGCAGCGACTGGGCCAGCAGCTGTTGCTTGAGGCTGGTGACGTCGGTGACCAGGCGCTGGGCAATCGGCGCCAGGCCGTCGAGATTGCGTTGCTGGAACAGGCCGTATTCGAGACGGTGGAAGCCGCTGAAGGCCGGGTCCTGCTCGCGCTTTTCAAAGTAGTCGGCGCGGGCGTTGATCGCGTTGTCCAGTTCCGCCAGGCGTTGCGAGGCCGGGGCCAGGCGCTGGTAAGCCTCGCGGGCCGGTACGTAAAGCGCCTGGGCCTGGGCGAGGTCGCCGGCTTCGATGGCTTGGTCCAGCGCGGTAACGGCCTTGACCAGGGCGCTACCCTGGCTGCTCAGGTACACGCGGAACTCCGACAGCGGGCCGATAAACGCGACCATCGACGGCTTGGCCTTGGCTTGGGCGTCAGACTCGGCAGTCGGTGTCACCTTCAAGGTGCCACGCGGGTTGCTCAGCAGGCCGCAGGTGATCTGGTAGTCGCCGGGCAGCAGGTTGGCGTTGATCACTTGGCTCAGGCCGGGGGCGATGTTTTCGCGCTCTTCGACCACCAGCACGCCGTCGAGGATTTCCCATTCCACGGCACGGTCCGAGCGGTTGATGATGCGGAAGCTGGCGCGTCCGGCCGGTACCGTCAGCGCATTCGGCTCGCAGCTGTGGGCGTGGATGGTGACGGCGATTTCATTGTGGTTGGCCTGGCGCTTGGAGGCGGCCAGTTGCGAGGCGTAGTAGAACAGGCCACCGGCGGCGATCATCACGACCACCGAGCCGCCCACCGCCCAGCGCAAGGCGCGGGAGGGCGGAGCCGGTTGAGGGGTTTGGTTGGACAAGAGGCGGTCCTTACTGGCTGGAAACGGAAGAGGTTGTGCGGGTAGCCGGCTTGCTCGGCGGCGCCGGCAGGAAGAACATCACCAGGGCCACCACCAGGTAAATCAGGTAGGCACCGAGGGTGCTGATGGTCGGGGCGTCCTGATAGCCGAACATGCCGGCCAGCACCGAGCCCAGCGGGCCATCCATCGGCAGCGTCGCGCTGAAATCGAACAGTACGGTTTGCAGGTGGTTCCATACCCCGGCTTCGTGCAGGGCTTGTACCGAGTTGGCGAGGATGCCGGCGGCCACCACCAGGATGAACAGGCCGGTCCAGCGGAAGAACGCACCGAGGTTCAGGCGCATGCTGCCGGTGTAGATCAGGAAGCCGACGATGATCGCCAGGATCAGGCCGAGCAGGGCGCCAATCGGCGCGCCCGGACCTTCGCTTTGCTGGAACACGGCCAGCAGGAAGAACACGGTTTCCAGGCCTTCACGGGCCACGGCGAAAAACACCATGGCAATCAGTGCGGTGACCTGGTGTTTGGAGCCGGCCAGGGCATGATCGAGGGATTCATGCAGGGAATGCTTGATGGAGCGCGCGACCTTGCGCATCCAGAACACCATGGAGCTGAGAATGCCCACGGCCACCAGGCCGACGATGCCTTCGAACAGTTCCTGTTGTTTCTGCGGGAATTCGGCACTCACCAGTTCCAGGCCACCGCCGACCAGCAGCGCGAGGGCCGCTGCCAGAAATACGCCGATCCACACTGCGGGCATGTACTGGCCACGGCCAGTTTGCTTGAGATAGCTGGCAATAATGCCAACGATCAAGGCGGCTTCTATGCCTTCGCGCAGCATGATTAAAAAGGGAACAAGCATTCGGCACCGAATCGTCACTAGATAGGATGCTAAGTTGTAACATAATGATACTCATTACTAAACAGGGAATATTGACCTTTACTGAACCTTGACTGAACGGTGGTGGCAAACCGCATCCGACACTAGAATGCGCGGCATCGTCCCAGCCACCGGATTGCGCCATTCCCCATGTCGGAAAAAGACACGATTTCCATCCAACTGGTCCGCGAAGCCCTGTTGCAGAGCTGTGCGCCGGGTGCGGCGAGCGATGAAGTGTTGACCAAGGTCGGGATTGATCCAGCACTGCTGGGCCAGCCAACCGCACGCGTCCCGGCAACCGCTTACGCACGCTTATGGCGCTTGCTGACACGGCGAATGGACGATGAATTCTTTGGCATGGACCCGCGCAAGCTCAAATCCGGCAGCCTGGAGTTCCTCTGCCGGGCCTCCATGGCACAACCGAGCCTGGCCACTGCGCTGGAAACCGGCCTGGGGTTCTTGTCACTGATGCTCGAGCGCCTGCCGGCGCAACTGGTGCGCCAGCAGAGCCTGGCGGAAATCGTACTGTTGGAGCCGGAGCCCGCACCCAGGCGCGCCTTCACCTATTTCGCCTACTGGATGATCGTCCACGGCGTCGCCTGCTGGCTGGCGGGGCGCCGGATCCCGATCCTGGCGATTGAACTGCGTTGCCCGCAGCCGGACTTCTGCGACGACTACCAAGTGATGTTTTCCGACAACTTGCGCTTTGACCGACCGCGTACCCGGATGATCTTTTCCGCCGACTGCCTCGACCTGCCGATCAAGCGCAGCCCGGAGGAGCTCAAGCGCTTCCTGGCCCATGCGCCCGCCAACATCCTGGTCAAATACCGCGACCCGGACAGCCTTGCCACCCGCATCAAGACCGACCTGCGGCACATGCCCGCCGACACCTGGCCGGAAACCGAAGGCCTGGCCGCATCCCTGTGCATCTCGGCCTCGACCCTGCGCCGCCGCCTGGCGGAAGAAGGGCAGACCTACCAGGGCCTCAAGGACAGCGTGCGCAAGGAGTTGGCGATCGTCTGGCTGGCCGATTCCGACATCAGCTTTGCCGAGATCGCCACCCGCCTGGGGTTTGCCGATGCCAGCTCGTTCTACAAGGCGTTTCGCAAGTGGTCGGGCTCCAACCCCGGGCACTATCGCAGCCTGATATTGAACGAAGCACTGAGCCAGTAGGTCACTGCCAGGCACCCCCGGCACGTTTGCCTGCTTATCCACGCCTTTAATGATCTGGGTCACTTTCCTGCGCCGCCGTGCGTGTGATATTCGGCGCCACCGCTCCATCGTTCGTTTCCTGACGCAGCCTGATCGGCATTTGTCGCGATCAACGTCTACGCCATTTCCCTCATTCAAGAGCAGGATTTCATGGCACTTCACAGAACCGTAGAGACCCAGGACCAAGCCATCGAAGACGTCTATTCGAGTGGCTCCGCCCAGCACAAACTGCCCAAGTACCGCCTCCCGGACCACTCGACCACGCCGTCGGCCGCCTACAACCTGGTGCGCGACGAACTGCTGCTGGACGGCAATTCCCGGCAGAACCTGGCGACTTTCTGCACCACCTGGGTCGAGCCCGAAGTGCAGCAGTTGATGGCCGATGCCCTCGACAAAAACATGATCGACAAGGATGAGTACCCGCAGACGGCCGAGATCGAAAACCGTTGCGTGCACATCATTGCCGACCTGTGGCACGCGCCGAAGTCGTGGCAAACCGTGGGTTGCTCCACCACCGGTTCCAGCGAAGCGGCGATGCTTGGCGGCCTGGCACTGAAGTGGAGCTGGAAGAAACGCCGGGAAGCGGCGGGGCTGCCCACCGACAAACCGAATTTCGTGTGCGGCCCGGTGCAGATCTGCTGGAAAAAATTCGCCCGTTATTTCGATGTGGAAATTCGCGAAGTGCCGTTGCGCGGTGACGCATTGGGCCTGCGCCCGGCCGACCTGCGGGAATATTGCGACGAAAACACCATCGGTGTCGTCGCGACCCTGGGCGTGACCTTCACCGGGATCTACGAACCGGTCGCAGCCCTGGCGGCCGAGCTGGACTCGATGCAACGTGACCTCGGCCTGGATATCCCGATCCATGTCGACGCCGCGAGCGGTGGGTTTATCGCCCCGTTCATCCAGCAAGAGCTGCAATGGGATTTTGTGATCGAGCGCGTCAAATCCATCAACGCTTCCGGCCACAAGTACGGCCTGGCGCCGCTGGGCGTCGGCTGGGTTATCTGGCGCTCCACCGAAGACCTGCCGGAAGAGTTGATCTTCTACGTCGACTACCTGGGCGGCAACATGGCGACCTTTGCCCTGAACTTCAGCCGACCCGGCGGTGAAATCATTGCCCAGTACTACAACTTCCTGCGGCTGGGGCGCGACGGCTACACGCGGATTCAACAAGCGTGCTCCGACACGGCGCAATGGCTGGCCTCGGAAATCACCAAGTTCGCCCCGCTGGAACTGGTGTACGACGGCAAGGATGGGCTGCCGGCGGTCTGCTACAAGCTCAAGGACGGCGTCGACCACGGTTTCAGCCTCTACGACCTGTCGGAGCGCGTGCGCATGCGCGGCTGGCAGATCGCGTCATACCCGTTGCCGTCCGATCGGCAGAACGTCGTGGTACAGCGCATCCTGGTGCGGCATGGCGTGAGCCGTGACCTGGTGGCGTTGCTGCTGGAAGACCTGCGCAAGGCCGTTGCCCACCTGCAGAAAAACCCGGTGGCGCATTCCGATGCGGGCCCCAGCTTCAGCCATGGCGCCATCGCCGACCCGGTCATCCCGGCCGACACCCCGAACCTCGACTGAACGCACTGAACACTCACCGGGCCTCGAGGCCCGGTGCCTTTAGCGTTGCATCGCCAGGTACGAATCATCGTGACTGCCTTCTTTACTTTCCTGCATGACAACCCCTACATCCTGCTGTTCCTGGTGGTTGGCCTGTCCGTCTGGGTCGGGCGCGGCACCATCAAGGGTTATGGCCTGGGCGCGGTGGCCGGGGCCATCGTGATCGGCTGCGCGATTGCGACGTGGGCGTCTTACTACGGCGTGCATTTCGAACTCGATAACTTTACCAAGAGCCTGTTTTACTACCTGTTCATGTACGGCGTCGGGCTGCGGGTCGGGCCTTCGTTCATCAACAGTCTCAAGGGTGATGGCCTGAAATTCACCTTCCTGGCGATCCTGTCCTCGTTCCTCGGGCTGGGTATCGTGGTGCTCGGCGTGCGGCTGTTATCCCTGCCGGTGGGCGCGGCGGGCGGGATTCTTGCCGGTTCGCAAACCATGTCGGCGGCGATTGGCTCCGCCGAACAGGCGATTACCTCGGGCGTGGTGCCGCTGCCACCGGGCACCACGGCGGCGGCGGCCACCGCGATGATCGCCCTGTCTTACGGCATCACCTATATCTGGGGCACGGTTGGCATCATCCTGATCTGCAAGTATCTGCCGCGCTGGTGGGGTGTGGATGCGCGCAAGGCGGCCAAGGCATTCGAGGTGGAGCACGGTGTGCCGAACGTCGACGATGCCGGGCTCAGTGGGTATCGGCCGTTTGACCTGCGGGCCTATCGCCTGGTGAACCCGGAGCTGGTGGGGCAGAGCATCGCGCAGTTTCGCCAGCGCTTTGCGTTGTACCAGATCGAGAACGTCGAGCGTGGTGAAGAGTTGCTGGGGGCTGATCCGACGCTGGTGTTGCAGCTGGGCGATGTGATCGCCCTGGGTGGCAGCCTGGATGCGCTGACCGATCACATGGGCCTGATCGGGCCGGAAGTACCGGATGCCCGGGCGTTGAATATACCGCTGGATGAGGCGGTGATTCTGGTGACCCACGAGGATGCCGTGGGCAGGGCGCTCAAGGAATTCAGCCAGTCGCCGATTGCCGGGCAGGTGCAGTTGGTGGGGATTGAGCGGGGTGGTGCGCCGATTCCGGTGGGGCTGGAAACGCGGTTGCAGCGCCTGGATGTGATGCACTTGATTGGCTTGCGCAGTGCCATCGACAAGGCCACGGCGTTGCTGGGCAAGGCGGGGCGGGCGAGTACGGCGACGGATTTGCTGACGCTGTCGCTGGGTATGGTGCTGGGGTTGTTGATCGGGCTGATTCAGGTGCCGGCGTTCGGTGCGGCGGTGGGGCTGGGCAATGCGGGCGGGTTGCTGGTGTCGGGGATTATCGTCTCGTCGCTGGTGTCGCGGGTGCGGTTTTTTGGGAATACGCCGAATGCGGCGCGCAACATTCTCGAGGACATGGGGTTGATATTCTTTGTCGCGATTGTGGGGGTGAATGCGGGGGCTAATCTGGTTTCGCAGATTAGCGCGATCATTGCGTTGAAGATCTTTTTGCTTGGGTTCGTGGCTTGTACGATTCCACCGTTTATTGTTTGGGCTGTGGGTTTTCATGTGTTCAAGATCAACCCGGCGATTCTCATGGGCGGTGTTGCGGGGGCGCGGAGTCACTCGGGGCCGGCGCGGGAGGCGGCCAAGGAAATTGATAGTACGGTGCCGTGGATTGGGTTTCCGGTGGCGTATGCGGTGTCGGGGATTTTGCTCACGGTGTTTGGGTATTTTGCCATGGTGCTGGCGCGGTAGCTGTATTGGGTACATATCCGTTGCTGCGGTAACGGCCACTTATGGTTCCGCTCTTACAGCGGGTCACTTTTGGCAAACGCCCCAAAAGTAAC